>LSKJ01000532.1 GCA_001557035.1 Rhodospirillaceae bacterium CCH5-H10
CAGAGATCCACTTATCCAAAGACGAAGGCTGTTCAGACAAGCGGAGCCACCTCTGCGGACGCCCGGAAGCAGCGCAATGTCGTGGATGTAAAACGTGGTGGAAACTTCAGGCAATTGTCGCAGCATGAAATTCAGCGACGGCGGCTGCTTATGTAGCCAAGGGTGACTAATTACGTAGCCGACTACAACCGCGCCATCCCACAAAATGAAGCAACCAGAAGGATAGAGCAATAAACGCTCGGCGAAAACCTCTTCGTCTTCAGGATAGTTCACATGCACAACATTCGCTACCGTATTTACAGCCTGCAAATCTCCTCGCTGCATTGGCTTCCAAATAGGCGGTAGAGTACTTGGCATCACTATTCTCTAGTAGTTTGACAGGAGCCGGGACCTTTCCGCCCCCATGTCTAGCATAACAAACCACTTAAAGTGAGAAGTCACGCTCAATTTGCAACCTTAACCCGCACTCGAACGTAACGGTCAGGGTATTATGAGAACCTTATCGGCCTTCATTTTCTCGATCGCCGCCTCGCTGAGGCCGGCCTCGCGCAGGACCTCGACGCCGTCGCGGCCAAGGGGTGGGGCGTGGCGACGGAACTCGACCTTGGTCTTCTCGAAATCGAGCGGGCTGGCGAAGGTGGTGATCGGCCCCTCGGTCGGGTGCTCGCGCTCGGTGAAGAAGCCCGTGGCCTTGAGGTGCGGGTCGTCCTTCAGCTCCTCCAGCGTGCGCACCGGCATGGCGGGGATGTCGGCCTCGTCGAACATGTCGAGCCATTCCTGGGTCGGGCGATGCTTCAACAGCTCCGCCAGCACCTGATAGAGCTCGCTGAAGTGCTTGGCCCGCTCCATCCGGTCCACGAACCTCTTCTCCTTGGCGAGATCGGGCCGCTCCGCCAACTCGAAGAACTTGATCCAGTGTGCGTCGGTATAGGGCAGCGCGCAGATGTAGCCGTCCTTCGTCGGGAATGGATGGCGGAACTTGTTGATGATGCGGTCGTAGCCCATGGGCGCGCGCTCGGGCGTCCAAGTGGCACCGAACAGATGCTCGGTCAGCCAGAACGAAGCCAGCGTCTCGAGCATCGGCACCTCGATCATCTGCCCCTCGCCCGTGCACTTGCGGTGGTAGAGAGCGCCCAGCACGGCGATGCACAGATGCAGCCCGGTCGTCTTGTCGGCGATCAGGCTGGGCATGAAGCGCGGCGGCAGGCCGTCGACCCGGCTCTGCAGCGAGGCCGCGCCCGAGACACCCTGCACCAGGTCGTCGAAGGCCGGCTTGTGGCCGTAAGGCCCCTTTCGCGCATAGCCCAGCGAATAGGCGTAGATGATCGACGGGTTGATCTTCTTCAGGTCTTCGTAGCCCAGCCCCAGCCGTTCGATCGCCTGCGGCCGGCTGTTGTGGATGAAGAGGTCGGCGTCCTTGATCATGTCCTTCAGGACGGCGCAGGCGGCGGGCTTCTTGAGGTCGAGGCAGATCGAGCGCTTGTTGCGGTTGGCCGCCATGTAGATCGGGCCCATGGCCGGGGCGTTGCCGAGGCTGCCGCCCGAGGCGCGCAGCAGGTCGCCTTCCGGCGGCTCGACCTTGATCACGTCGGCGCCCATGTCGGCCAGATGCTGCGTGGCGAACGGCCCCAGCAGCACGGCCGTCAGATCGATCACACGCACGCCCTGCAATGGTCCCGGCATTTCCTCGTCCCCGCGCTCTCGTTGTTCGTTCCTCGGCGCGCGCACTATGGCATACACGAGAGCGCCGGGGCATGTTCGGGCCCTGAATTGATGGAAGGTTGGCAATGCCTGGAGCGCTGGACGGTCTGCTGGTGGTGAGTGTCGAGCAGGCGGTGGCCGCCCCCTATTGCGCCGCGCGGCTGGCGGATGCCGGCGCCCGCGTCATCAAGATCGAACGCCCCGAGGGCGACTTCGCGCGCGGCTACGACGGCTACGTCCATGGCCAGTCGAGCTACTTCGTCTGGCTCAATCGCGGCAAGCAGTCCCTCACCCTCGACTTCAAGGCGAAGGACGACCTCGCCCTGCTGCACCGGCTGATCGGCAAGGCCGACGTGCTGATCCAGAACCTGGCGCCGGGCGCCGCCGAGCGTGCGGGCTTCGGCTCGGCCGCCATGCGAGCCGCGCACAAGAAGCTGATCACCGTCGACATCTCGGGCTACGGCGACCACGGACCGTACAAGAATCGCCGCGCCTACGACCTGCTGGTCCAGGCCGAAAGCGGCCTCGCCTCGATCACCGGCACCGAGCACGCGCCCGGCCGCGTCGGCATTTCCGCCACCGACATCGGCACCGGCATGTACGCCCATGCCGCCGTGCTGGAGGCGCTGATCGCGCGCGGCGTTACCGGCGAGGGCCGCGCCATCTCGGTCTCGCTCTTCTCCTCGATGGCCGAGTGGATGACCGTGCCGCTGCTCGGCATGGAATATTCCAACTACGAATGGCCGCGGCTCGGCCTCACCCATCCGTTCATCGCGCCCTACGGCGTCTATCCGACTGCCGACAAGGTGCCGGTGCTGATCTCGATCCAGAACGACCGCGAGTTCGAGCGGCTGTGCCACGGCGTCATCGACAAGCCCGGCCTCGAGAAGGATCCGGACTACGCCACCGGCAAGGCGCGCAACGCGCGGCGCGACGACACCAACGCCATCGTGGCCAGGAGCTTCGCGGCGCAGAGCTTCGAGGCTCTCTCGGCCCGCCTCGAAGCGGCGCAGATCGCCTGGGCGCGCGTCAGCAGCGTCAAGGACCTGACGACGCATCCGCAGCTTCGCCGCACCGGCTTCAACTCGGTCGGCGGCGAGGATGTCTCGATCCCCGCGCTGGCCGCCTCCTACACCGGCGAGCCCGAGCGGCTGGGCGACGTGCCGACGCTCGGCCAGCACAGCGAGCAGATCCGCAAGGAATTCGCCGCCTGATGTCGAAATGGCTGACGGGCTTAAGGCTCGCGGCCTATGGCGGAGCCTACTTCTTCGCCGCCGGCGCCTTCATGAGCTACTGGCCAGTGTGGCTGCGCGACCGCGGCATCAGCGACACCGAGATCGGCACGCTGTTCATGTCGCGCCAGATCATCACCGTCATCGCGACGCTTTCGGTCGGGTGGATCGTCCATCGACTGGGCGGACCGCGCGGCGTCATCGTGGCGCTGGGGATCGGCGCCGTCGTGATGATGGTGGCCTACCAGTTCTCCTTTTCGTTCCTGGCGATCTTCATCGTCACCATGATCTGGGGCTTCCTGTGGTCGCCGCCGATGCCGCTCTACGACGGCGTGCTGGTGACGGAGACCAAGAAGCACGGGCTCGACTATGCGCGCGTGCGCATGTGGAGCTCCGTCGCCTTCATCTTCGGCACGTTCCTGGCCGGCATCGCGGTCGACCGCTACGGCCCACCCTGGGTGCTCTATGTCGGCATGGCGAGCATCGTGCTGCTGGCGCCGCTGGCGCTGCTGCTACCGGCAACGCCGCCGCGCGCCGCTGCGGCCGCGCAGGAACATGCGCCGTTCCGGGTGGCCGACCTGCTGCGCCAGCCGGCCTTCCTCCTCTTTCTGCTGGCCTGTGGTCTCTGCCAGGCCAGCCATTCGGTGCTCTACAGTTTCGGCACGTTGACCTGGCGCGGCGCCGGCATCGACGACGTGACGATCAGCGCCCTGTGGGCCGAGAGCGTGGCCATCGAGATCGTGCTGATGCTGTTCGGCGGCTGGCTGCTGGCAAAGCTGGGCGTCTGCGGCCTGATCGCGCTGGGCCTCGCCGCTGGCTTGATCCGCTGGACGGCGATGGCCTTCACCACCGAGCTGTGGGCGCTGATCCTGTTGCAGGCCCTGCACTCCTGCACCTTCGCCGCCTGCCATCTCGGCGCCATGGCCTTCCTGCAGCGCGCGTTACCGGCGCACGGCGCGGCGATCGGCCAGAGCCTCTATTACGCTCTTGGCACCGGTGCCACGCAGGCGGTCGTCTATCAGTTCTCCGGCATTCTCTATTCCGACTACGGCCAGCGCGCGTTTCTCGGCATGACCGTGGTCAGCGCCATCGGCATGTGCGCCGTTCTCCTGCTCGCACGCACGTGGAACGGCGGATTGCTGGTGGGGCAGGCGAAATCCCAACCCGTGTCATCCTGAGCGCAGCGAAGGATCTCACGCAAGCCACGGAGTCCTTCGGTCGATCCGCAAGGTCCTTCGCTGCGCTCAGGACGACAGCTTTAGCGCGACCTTCCACGCGCCGTGACCGGCCAGATCTCGACCAGCGTGTCGCCCTTCACCACGTGATAGCTCTCGTAGAGGTTCACGGTCGGGTCGCAGTGCGGCGGCGTCAGCACGACCTGTTCGGCGAGCTTGGGCGGCGCCTGGCCCTCGGGCGCGATCACCGCGAGATGCTCGTCGCCCATGAAGCGGGTCGTCGAGCCATCGACGGCGCCCTTCAGGATCACCGGCGGACCCTTCTCGGTGGCCATCGCCTTCAGGCCGGCATCGACCGTCACCATGCCGGGCGCATTGGCGCTGACGACGCGGGCGTCGATCTGCAGCGCCTGCTCGAAGGTCGGCTTGTCGAGACCGCGCAGGTCGCAGACGTTGTAGTCGTGGTCCATGAACACGTAGGAGCCGACCTGCAGTTCGGTGAAGACGCCGAGCTTGGCGTCGATGTAGTGCGTGCCGGTGCCTGAGCCGGTGACGATGCCGGGCTTCAATCCCGCCTCCTCCAGCTTCGCCAGGATGCCCTGCAGGTACTCCGTGCGCTCCTTGATCTCGGCGGTGCGCTGCTTGAAGTCGACGATGTGCTGGTGGCGGCCGCAGTAGAACTGGACGCCGGCATAGGTGAGCGAGCGGTAGTTGGCGATCTTCTGCACCAGCGCGACCGTGGCCTCGGGCGTCGCGGTGCCGGTGCGATGGATGCCCGGATCGATGTCGACGATCACGGTGAGCGGCTTGCCCGCTTTCGCAGCCGCCGCGGCCAGCGCCTCGGCGTTGTCGGGATGGTCGACCACCAGCATCAGGTCGGAGACCTTCGCGTTCAGCTCGACCAGCCGCTGGATCGCCTGCGGCGTCACCACCGGTGAGGTGATGTGAAGGCTCTGGATGCCCTCTTCGCCCAGCGCCTCGGCTTCGCCCAGCTTGGCGCAGCAGACGCCGAGCGCGCCCGCCGCCATCTGGCGCCTGGCGATGTCGGCCGACTTGTGCGTCTTGGAATGCGGCCGCAGCTTCACGTTATGCGCCTTGGCGAAATTCGCCATCTCCGCGATGTTGCGGTCGAGCATGTCGAGGTCGAGCACGAGCGCCGGCGTGTTGAGAGAGCCGCGCGATCCCTGTTGGCCGATGAGGTGGCCATGCAGGCGCCAGGCTTCACTGGTGGCTTCGCTCGTCATTTCTTCTGTCCTTCGGTTTGCAATGAGCGCACGACCATGGCTTCGCCGGTCGTGCCGCGGTTGACGCCGGCGCTCTTCATGAAGGTGTTGTCGCTGCCGGTACCCCAGAGCGCGACGCCCTGGGCCAGCAGGCCGCCATCCACCTTCACCGTCTCGCCGGTGATGAAACGGGCCTCGTCGGAGGCCAGGAAAGTCGCGACGTCGGCGATATGGTCGGGCTCACCGCGCTCGGGCCAGGGCTGCTGGGCGAACTGCTTCTCGTATTTGTCGGGCCGGCCGCGATGGACCAAGGGCGTCGAGATGACGCCCGGCGCGATGCCGACCACGCGGATGCGATCGGGACCGAGTTCCGTGGCGACGTTCTCGATCAGGCTGATGCAGGCGGCCTTCGCGGCCGAATAGGCATGGCTGCCGCCGCCGCCCACCATGCCGGCGATCGAGGCGGTGACGAGGATCACGCCGCCGTCTCCGTGTTCCTTCATCGCCTGCGAGGCGTGCTTCATGCCGAGGAACACCGAGCGCGTCAGCACCGCGAACGTATAGTCCCAGTCCTCGACGCTGGTTTCCGCGATCGGCCCGAAGGCGCCGCCGACGCCGGCATTGAGATAGGCGATGTCGAGTCGGCCGAAACGGCTTCTGGCCTCGGCGACCGTCGCGGCAACATCGCTTTCCTTCGCCACGTCGCAGCGCACGAAGCCGACAGCGTCGCCATGGCCCTGCGCCTTCGCGACAGCCAGCGTTTCCGCGCCATTGGCATCGTTGAGGTCGGCCACGATCACCTTCGCGCCCTCGGCCAGGAAACGCATCACGGTCGCGCGGCCCATGCCGCTCGCGCCCCCCGTCACGATGGCCACCTTGCCCGCCAGTCGATTCATACGGATTTGATCCTCCAAGATCATGGTGCTGCCCTGCCCTGCGATACGCAAGCCTTGTCGCGAAGCCCTCCGTTGGAGAGAAAAGGATCCTTCGACTACGCGCCTTCGGCGCTCCGCTCAGGATGACAACGGTGGTGAGATTGACGTGTCATCCCGAGCGCAGCGAGGGATCCTTCCTCAGATCTCGATGACGCCCTCGCCGCCGGCGTAGAGCTGCTCGACCAGCGCCTTGCGGCGCTCCAGCGTGGCGCGCTGGTTGATGTAGCCCTTGTCGGTGATCTCCTGGCCGTCGACCTGCGGCGGTTCGGTCATCAGCAGCACGCGCTTCACCCGCATCGACGAGCCACGGCCCTCCGCGTTCATTTTCGCGAGACCTTCCTTCAGGCGGCCGACTACGGCGGGATGCGCGAGCAGGTCGGCGAGCGACAGTTGCGCACCGGCGTCGTTGGCGAGCTGACGACATGCCGCCACGTTGGGGAAGCCCAGCAGGCCGACATATTCACGATCCTGCCCGCACACGACCGCGTCCTGCAGCACCGGCGTGGCGGCGGCGATGGCGGTCGTGCGCAGCGTGCCGACCAGCACGAAAGTGCCGCTGGTCAGCTTGAAATCCTCGACGACGCGGCCGTCGAAGATCAGCCCCTGCTGGGGGTCGGCCGGATCGACGAAGCGACCCGCGTCGCCGATTTTGTAGAAGCCCTCCTCGTCGAACATCTGCGCCGTGAGGTCGGGCTGCTTGTGATAGCCCGGCGTCACGATCACGCTCTTGAGGCGCAGCTCATAGCGGCCTTCCTCGCCGGTCGGCACCATCTTGAGCTGCACGCCCGGATAGGGAAGCCCCACGAGACCGACGCGATCCGACGCCCAGTGCACGCTGGTCGCCGTCGGCGCTGTCTCGGTCGAGCCCCAGCCGGTGACGAAGGGAATGCGATAGCCGGTGTGCTTGAACGCCAGCGCTTCCATCCGGTCATAGAGATCGCCCGGCAGCGTGGCACCGCCGTAGGAGAGCACGTTGATGTTCCTGAAGAAGCGCTTGGCCAGGCTCTCGTCCTTCTCCAGTGCCGTGGCGAGCATGGCATAGCCCGCGGGCACGTTGGAGAACGAGGTCGGCGAGACCTCGCGCAGGTTGCGCAGCGTCTCCTCGAACAAGCCGGGCAGCGGCTTGCCGTCGTCGATCCAGGTCGTGCCGCCCTCGTTGAGATTGCCCTGGAAGGTCGCGTTGCCGCCCATCGTGTGGTTCCACGGCAGCCAGTCGAGCATGACCGGCGCGGCATCTTCTGCCTTGCGCACGCGCGCCATGCTCATCATGGCGACGTTGGCACACATCATTTCCTGCGTGTTGATGACGGCCTTGGGCATGCCGGTGCTGCCCGAGGTGAAGAGAAATTTTCCGACGGTCTTCGGCCCGATCGCCGCGACCGACTTCGCCACGGCGTCGGTCGGCTTCGTGGCCACCAGCTCCGACCAGGGAAGCGACTGAAATCCCGGCGCCGGCTTTTCGACGTGGACCAGCAGCACGCCTTCCAGGTTCAGCGCCGCCAGCGCACGGGCGTAGATCTCGCCGTTCTGCACGAAGACCAGACCGGGCTTCACGAGGTCGAACACGTACTTCAGCTTGGCGTGGTCCTGGCTCATCACCGAATAGGCCGGCGACACCGGCGCGACCGGCGCGCGCGCCTGCATGGCCGCCATGGTCAGCAGGGCGAACTCGATCGAGTTGGACGACAGGATCATCACCGGCCGGTCGGGACCGAAGCCACGGTCGAGCAGCGCCTGCGTCACGGAATCGACCTGCTTTTTGGCGTCGCCGTAAGTCACCTTCAGCCAGTCGCGCGCCGGCCCGCGGCGCTGCGCCAGCCAAAGCCGGTCCGGCACCTCGGCCGCCCACTTGGCGAGCAGCGCGGGGATATGCGGGGCATAGGGCGCCAGGCGGTGGTTCGACTGCAGCACCACCGTGCCGTCGGCACGGCGTTCGACCTTGATGTCCCGGCTCAGGAATTCGATGGGCTTGAACGGAACCTGCAATACACTGTCCAACGACGTTCTCCCCGGCGCTTGTCCTGTCGACCGCGATTTAGGGACGGGAACCGTTGATCGGCAAGGGAGCGTTTGGCGAGTGTCGCGCAGCAATTCGTCGGTGACGGCACCGCCTGCAAGCCGCTGGCTGCAATTGTGCGTCGGCCTGCTCTGCATGATCGCGGTCGCCAACCTGCAATATGGCTGGACGCTGTTCGTCCATCCGCTGCACGACAAATACGGCTGGAGCCTCGGCAGCATCCAGACCGCCTTCGCGATCTTCGTCATCGCCGAGACCTGGCTGGTGCCGTTCGAGGGCTGGTTCGTCGACCGCTTCGGGCCGAAATTCGCGGTGCTGGCCGGCGGCGTGTTGGTCGCAGCCGCCTGGGCCCTGAACTCGATGGCCGATTCGCTGCTCCTGCTCTACGTGGGCGCGGCGCTGGGCGGCATCGGCGCCGGCGCGGTCTACGGGACCTGCGTGGGCAACGCCGTCCGGTGGTTTCCCGACCGCCGCGGCCTGGCGGCCGGCATCACCGTGGCCGGGTTCGGCGCGGGCTCGGCGCTCAGCATCATCCCGATCCAGGACGTGATCGCCCGCCACGGATACGAATCGGCCTTCCTCTGGTTCGGCCTGGCACAGGGGCTGGTCGTGATGGTGGCGGCCTGGTTCCTGCGGGCCCCGCCCTCCGGCACGACGATCGAGGCGCCGACGCGCCTCCCGCAAACCGACCGGGACGTCCCGCCGCTCGAGATGCTGCGCTCCCGCGTCTTCTGGCTGCTCTACTTCATGTTCATCCTGGTCTACTCGGGCGGGCTGATGGCGACGGCCCAGCTCGCGCCGATCGCGCGCGATTTCAAGGTGGCCGACGTGCCGGTGAGCCTGCTCGGCCTGACGCTGCCGGCCCTCACCTTCGCGCTGACCCTGGACCGCTTCATGAACGGCGTGACGCGGCCCCTGTGCGGCTGGATCTCGGACCATATCGGCCGCGAGAACACGCTGTTCATCGCCTTCCTGCTGGAGGGCGTGGGCATCTGGGCACTCTGGGTCTACGGCGGGGATCCGCTGCTGTTCGTGCTGATCGGCGGCATCGCGTTCTTCGCCTGGGGCGAGACGGCGAGCCTGTTTCCCGCGATCTGCACCGACACGTTCGGCACGAAGTACGCGACCACCAACGCCGCCCTGCTCTACACCGCCAAAGGCACGGCCTCGCTGCTGATCCCGCTGGCGAGCTTCTGGGTGGCCGAGACGGGGAGCTGGCGCGACGTGTTCCTGGCCGCCGCCCTGTTCAACCTGCTCGCCGCCTTCCTGGCCCTCGCCGCGCTGAAGCCGCTGCGGCTGCCGGCAAAGCCTCGCCGGGGCGAGGAATAGGCCCCTGCCGCCAGCCGCAAGCCGAAACCGGCGTGCGACCTGAATGCCCGTTCACATCGCCCCCGATTTCGGCCAGAGTCCGCCGCAGCACAAGGGAGAGAGCGATGGACTTCGAATACTCCGACCGCAGCAAGGCGCTGCTCGAGAAACTCAACAAATACATGGACGAGGTCATCTATCCGGCCGAGCCCATCTACGAAGAGCAGATGGAGAAGGCGAAGGATCGCTGGCAGCTCCCGCCGATCATCGAAGAGTGCAAGGCCGAGGCGAAGAAGCGCGGCCTGTGGAACATGTTCCTCCCGGCCGACCGCGAGAGCGGCGACACGCACGGCACGATGGGCCTCAGCAACCTCGACTACGCGCCGATCTGCGAAGTGCTCGGCCGCTCGTCGATCGCCTCCGAGGCTGTGAACTGCTCGGCACCGGACACCGGCAACATGGAAGTGTTCGCCCGCTACGGCTCGGCGGAACACAAGGAGAAGTGGCTGAAGCCGCTGCTGAACGGGGAGATCCGCTCCTGCTTCGCCATGACCGAGCCGGCGGTCGCCTCGTCCGACGCGCGCAACGTCGAGTGCCGCATCGAAAGCGACGGCAACGACTACGTCATCAACGGCCGCAAGTGGTGGTCGTCGGGCATGGGCGACCCGCGTTGCAAGGTCATCATCCTGATGGGCAAGAGCGATCCCAACGCGCCGGCCTACCGCCAGCAGTCGATGATCGTCGTGCCGCGCGACACGCCCGGCATCAAGATCGTGAAGATGCTGCACGTGTTCGGCTACGACGACGCCCCGCACGGCCACGCCGAAGTGGTGTACGACAACGTGCGCGTGCCGAAGTCGGCCATTCTCCTCGGCGAGGGCCGCGGCTTCGAGATCGCCCAGGGCCGCCTCGGACCGGGCCGCATCCATCACTGCATGCGCGCCATCGGCGTCGCCGAGCGGGCGCTGGAAATGGCGATCAAGCGCGCCAAGAGCCGCGTCGCCTTCGGCCAGCGCATCTCCGAGATGGGCGTGACCAAGGCCCATGTCGCCGACATGCGCATGGAGATCGACATGGCCCGCCTGCTGGTCCTCAAGGCCGCCTGGGCGATGGACAAGTACGGCAACAAGGAAGCCCGCCAGCAGATCGCGATGATCAAGGTGGCGGTGCCGAACATCACCTCGAAGGTCGTCGACCGCTGCCTGCAGCTGCATGGCGCTGGCGGCGTCAGCCAGGTGTTCAAGCTCGCGAGCATGTACGCCCACCAGCGCACGCTGCGCCTCGCCGACGGTCCGGACGAGGTCCATCGCGACCAGGTCGGCCGTCTCGAGATCGCCAAGTACAACTGAGGTCCCTCAGGGGATCGGAAGCAGGCGCGACCTTCACGGGTCGCGCCTTTTTCTTTGGGAAGAAGAGCGAAAGGTCCCTCGCTTACGCTCGGGATGCCAATGTTTTTTTGATCGGGCACTGCGCCAATCACACCAATAGTGTCATCCTGAACGCAGTGAAGGACCTTTAAGCCGACGCCAGATGCAGGGGAGAGTCACCGTGGACGGTCCAAAGAAGAGCCTGCACGTCACCGACCACCTGGCCAACGAGCGCACGTTCCTCGCCTGGATCCGGACGGCGATCGCGGTGATGACGCTTGGTGTCGCTATCAACCGCTTCGCGCTCTTCCTGATGGAGATCCATCAGGTGGTGCCGGAGGTGCGCGACCTCGCAAACCGCCACGTCGAGAAGCTCGGCGTCGGACTCGTACTGCTCGGCATCGTCATGCTGGTGGGCGCGACGCTGCACTATCTCCACGTCGGCAGGACGATCGACGACGAAAGCTATCGGCCTTCCAGCCGGATCATGGTCGGCACGGCCATCGTGATCGGCCTCATGGGCGGCTCGACCCTGATCTGGCTGTTCTAGGCGCGTTGGAAACGCGCCGAGACTAACGAGGAGAAGGCCCCGACTGCGGCGCGGCGGGCGGGCCGTCGGGCATATCCAGCAGCTCGCTCTCGGGCGCGCCTGCCTCGTAGGCAAGCACCAGCGCCTCGGGATCGAAGGCGACTCCGATCGGATTCTTCCGGAACGCCTCGGTCTGGAAGTAGGCCGCCGTCGCCTCCTTCGTCGCGTAGCGGTCGACCTGCAGCTCGACGCCATTGCCGTCGGGATCGCGATAGTAGATCGAGACGGTCGGACCGTGATGGATGCAGCGTGACGGCTCGATGCCCAGCGCCTTGACGCGACGCCAGGTCGAGAGCAGAGCGCCGATATCCGCCATCGTGTAGGCGACGTGCGCCAGCCCCGACGTTTTGGCATCGGGCGCCGTCAGCCCCGCCAGGTTCACGATGCCCAGCCGGTGATGCTCGTCGTCGTAGGTCAGGAAGCAGATGTAGTCGGTGCGCTGGACGATGCGCATGTTCAGCACCGCCGAGTACCAGTCAATCATCGGCTGCACGTTCGACGAACGCAGCACGAAGTGCGCGAAAAGGATGGGCGCAGCGGGCTCGTCCGTCAGCGTCCGGCGGCGCGGGGCGGTATTGATCACTGTATCCATGGGCACCTCCGGCCCGAAGCTTATGCCCAAGAAGCAGCTACGGGCAGCCCTTGTCTTTTAACTAACTGACTGGTAAGTTATTTACATGAAGGCGCCCAAGCAACGCCGCGCACCCGCCGCCCGGCCCCAGGAAATCATCGACGCCGCCCTCGCCCAGTTCGTCGAGACGGGCTTCGCCGGCACGCGCCTGGACGACGTGGCGCGCCGTGCCGGCCTCTCGAAGGCGGCGATCTACCTCTACTTCGAGGACAAGACCGCCCTCTTCAAAGGCGTCGTCCAGCAAGCGATCGCCAGCAACATCGGTCAGATGGAAGCGATGCTGGCCAGCCATCGCGGGCCGGTGGCGCCGCTGTTGCCGCGTATCCTGGCGTTCATGGCCGACCGCATTGAGCACACGCCGATGGCGGCGGTCGCCAAGCTGGTGATCTCGGAGTCCCGTGCCTTTCCCGAGATCGGGCAGTTTTATCTCAGGGAAGTGATCGGACGGGGCCTGCCGTTGATGGAAGGGCTTTTGAAGCGCGGCATCGAGCAGGGCGAATTCCGCCGGGTCGACCCCTTCTTCACCGTGCGCTCGATGATGAGCCCGATGCTGCTCGCGATCCTGTGGCGCACCGTGTTCGAGCCGATCGGCGCCGACAGGCTCGACGTGCAGGCCCTCGCCCGGCACCACGCCGACCTCATGCTGCACGCCCTTCGCCCGGCGGCGGGAGACGTCGCATGAAACGCGCACCGCTTGTCGTCGTCGTGGCCCTCGCGGCCGCACTGCTCGTCTCCTATGTCGTCTGGGGCGATCGTCTGCTGCTGATGGTCGGCATCGGCGCGGATGACGGGCGCTATCTCGGCTATGTCGAGGGAGAGACCAGCCTGATCGCGCCGCCGATCGCCGGTCGGCTGATCGAACGCCCCGTCGAGCGCGGCGGGCGCGTGAAGAAGGGCGACCGCCTCTTCGTGATCGATCCCGTCGCGGCACGAGCGGAGGTCGCGCGCGCCGAAGCGATGCTCGCAGAGGCCAGGGCGCGACACGCCAACCTGCTCACGGGCAAGCGTCAGGAGGAGCAGGACGTGATCCGCGCCCAGCGCCGCGAGATCGAAGCCGCGCTCGTGCAGGCGGAGACCGAGCTGAAGCGGCAGACCGAACTGCTGGCGCGCAACATAACCACGCACCAGGCGTTCGAGCAGGCCGATTCCCAGGTGCGGCAGCTACGCTCGCGCGCGGCGTCGCTGGCGGCACAGGAACGAGTCGGCGACCTCGCCGCGCGGCAGAGCGAGATCGCCGCCGCGGCCGCGCTCATCGAACAGAGCCAGGCCAATCTCGCACAGGCGCAGAAGCGGCTGGAGGATCTCATGCCCGCCGCACCGGAGGATGCGCTGGTGGAGAATACCTTCTTCAATGTCGGCGAGTGGGTACCGGCCGGGTCGCCCGTGGTGTCGTTGCTGCCCGACCATCGGGTGAAGCTGCGCTTCTTCGTGCCCGAGGAAGACGTGGCGCGCGCGCGCGCCGGCCGAGAGGTGTCCTTCACCTGCGATTCATGCCCCGCCGGCCTCAAGGCCACGATCATCTACGTCTCGCCGCGCGCCGAATACACCCCGCCGGTGATCTACTCGCAGAGTGCGCGGACCAAGCTCGTCTTCCTGGTCGAGGCCCACCCCACGGCGGCCGGCACGCCTCTGCCGCCCGGCCTGCCGGTATCGGTCGCACCGTTCGGACCGTCACCGTGACTCTCGCCATCGACGTCCACGGCCTGGTGAAGCGTTACGGCACGCGCACGGTGGTCGACGGTTTCAGCCTCGCGCTGGAACAGGGCCGCATCTGCGGCTTCCTCGGCCCGAACGGCTCGGGCAAGACCACGACGCTCCGCATGATCTGCGGCCTGCTCACGCCGGACGGCGGCGGCGGGACCTGCCTCGGCCATGATCTCGTGCGCGACCGCGAGGCGATCAAGCGGCTGACAGGCTACATGACCCAGCGGTTCGGGCTCTACGAGGACCTGACGATCCGCGAGAATCTCGAATTCGTCGGCCGCGTCTATGGGCTCGACCGGTTGAAGGAAAGGGTCGACCAGTCCCTGGAACGCCTCGGCCTCATGACGCGACAGGGCCAACTCGCGGGCTCGCTGTCAGGTGGCTGGAAGCAGAGGCTCGCGCTGGCAGCCTGCGTACTGCACGGCCCGCGGCTGCTGCTCCTCGACGAGCCGACCGCCGGCGTCGACCCCAAGGCTCGCCGCGCCTTCTGGGACGAAATCCATGCCTATGCCGCCGACGGGATCACCGTGCTCGTCTCGACGCACTACATGGACGAGGCCGAACGCTGTCACGAGATCGCCTACATCGCCTACGGCGAACTGATGGCGCGGGGCACGGCGGAGGACATCATCCGACAATCCGGCCTTTCCGCGTTCGTTGCGAGCGGGCCCGGCGCCGACCGGCTGGCATCGAAGCTGCGGGATACGCCCGGCATCACGGCCGCCGCCGCCTTCGGCACGACGCTGCATGTCTGCGGCCCCGACCGCGCGGCGCTCGAGCGGGCGATCGCACCTTGGCGCAGCGATACGGCGATCGCCTGGCAAGACGCCGAACCCACCCTCGAAGACATCTTCATCCACCTCATGGGACGGGCGCGCGACAATGCACCCGGAGCGTGACGTGGAGCACGGTCGCCCTTCTCCCTCCCTGCTCATGCGAGCCAGCGCATGACCCGTTGGTTCATCGCACGCCGCGGTTTTATCCAGCGGCTCGGCGCCATCATCGTGAAAGAGGTGCTGCAGCTTCGTCGCGACCGGCTGACCTTCGCGATGATGTTCGGCATGCCGATCGTCCAGTTGCTTCTGTTTGGCTATGCGATCGACACCGATCCCCATCGGCTGCCGACGGCCGTGATCGCGGCCGATCAGAGCCAGATCACGCGCACGGTGCTGTCGGCGCTCAGCAACACCGGCTACATGCGCTTCACCCATCACCTGACGAGCGAGGAAGAGGCCAACGCGCTGCTGCAGCAGGGCGAGGTGCAGTTCGTCGTCACAATCCCGTCCGACTTCACACGCCGGCTGGTACGCGGCGAGCGGGCGCAGATCCTGATCGACGCCGACGCCACCGACCCGATGGCCGCCGCCAATCCGCTGGCGGCCGCAGGCCCGTCCATCGCCCAGGCCCTGAAACGCGACTTCGTGGGGCCGCTGGCGGGCCTGCGCGACAGGCCGGACGCCGTCGAGGTCGTGGTGCAGCGTCGCTACAATCCGGAGGGCAAGGCGCGGCTCAATATCGTACCCGGCCTGCTGGCAGTGATCCTCACCATGACCATGGTGATGATGACGGCGCTCGCCGTGACCCGCGAGCGAGAGCGCGGCACCATGGAGAACCTGCTCGCCATGCCGGTCCGGCCGATCGAGGTCATGATCGGCAAGATCGTGCCGTACATCGCGATCGGCACCGTACAGGTCACCGTCATCCTGATCGTGGCGCGGGTGCTGTTCGACGTCGCGGTCCAGGGCAGCGTGCCGCTCCTGGCAACTGGCACCGCCCTGTTCATCACCGTGAACCTTGCCATCGGCTTCACCATCTCCACGCTCACGCAGAACCAGCTTCAGGCCATGCAGGCATCGTTCTTCATGATGCTGCCCTCGATCCTGCTCTCGGGCTTCATGTTCCCCTTCCGCGGCATGCCGCTCTGGGCGCAATGGATCGGCGAGACCCTGCCCGCCACGCATTTCATGCGCGTGGTCCGCGGCGTCATGCTGAAGGGCGCTGGCCTCGACGACGTTGCAACCGAACTGGCCGCCCTGCTCGCCATGCTGCTGATCGTCTCCCTCGTCGCGATCAGCCGCTACAAGGTCACGCTCGACTGAGGCGAGCGATCCGCGACCAGCCGGAAGAGGCCGGCGGCGGCGCGGGCGGCTTCAGGCGGATCGAGGGCGGGTCAGTCGACGCAACAGCTCATGCTGCTGGCTGAAGGCGGAACGTCCAGCGCCGGATTTTCCGGGAAGAATCCCGCGGGATGAAGCGCGAATCCGGCGGTGATCACCGGCTGGACCGGGAAATCCTCGGGGCGTGGAATATGATGCAGGCCGAAGCTGTGCCAGACAACGACATCGGTATCGACAAGCGGGCGATCCGAAGCCGTCCAGGCCGGCAGTCCATCGCCGCCGCTGCTCTGGTTCGGATAGCGACCGGCCGCGTAAATCTCGTCGGGATGGTAGGCGGTGACCCAGAGTTGCCGGGTCATGAAGGCCGCGCGCCGGGTCACCATCGACTGGGGATGCGAGAAGGTGGGGATTGGGCTCAACGGCAGCAGCTTGTAGGCAGTGGGCTGGCCCAGCCGGTTGCGGGCCTCCGCGCTTTCGATCTTCCAGAAGCGGGCGGCGTTGAAGTCGACGTTGCGCTGCGCGCCCTGCTCGCTCGCCAGCACCGTCTCGCGCGTGGTGAAGGCATTGCCGTATGGATTCTCGTCGCCCATGGGCAGGGCCACGGTGTCGACCTCGACGACGCGGTTGCGCTCGCCGTCGACCGCCATGTCTAGGCGCATGTTGAAGACGTGCTGATGGTAGTGGGCATAGACGCCGGGCGACACGATCGTCCCGTAGTCCGGCGCCTCGCCGGGCCGCAGGCCGGCGGTGTTCACGATGCCGGTCGCCTTCATCTCGAAGTGGATCGAGCCGTCCTGGTGAAAGTACCAGAACGAGCCGTACTCGTAGTTGCCGACCGTGGAGATCGACGACACGACAAGCCGCCGCGCGCGCCTCACGTCGACCTCGCCCATGAACAGGTCGGTGTGCTTCCACAGGATGCCGAAATCCTCCTCGTGCAGGCACACCGCGTTCTCGATGCAGTAGGGATCGCCCTTGCTGTCGGCCAGCCAGGCGTCGAAGTAGCGGATCGCGCCGAGGCAGTCGCAGCCCAGCGTCAGGGAGTTGGCCAGCACGCCAATGCCGTACTCGCCGACATCGAAGGCATTCTTGCGGAAGTGCCCGCCGCCGGGGTGTCCGTAGGGCACGACCATCTCGGACAAGGCCGCCCGGTGCAGCACCGACCGCAAGCGGCCCTCGTCCTCGTAGCCGATCGCATGCAGCACCAGCCCTTCGCGGGCATTGAAGCCGACGCGGAAGCGCCATTTCTGCCAGCGCACCTCGTTGCCTTCGACGACGAAGCTCGGGCCGGCCGGCTGGACGATTTCCAGCGGCTTCACGTCGTCGCGAAAGACGCTGCGATAGCGGGCGGCATAGTTGCGATCGAGCCTCGGGACGTCGGCCGAGCCATAGTCGTCGACCCGCAGCACCTCGGCGCGGTCCAGGTCGACGACGGCACAAAGTCCCTCGATGGGATGGGCGTAGCCGTTGTCGTTCTTCTCGCTGCGGTACCAGCAGAACGTATGCGAGAGCCGCCGGCCCTCCTCGTCCGGCAGGCCGTAATTGCCGGCCGACCAGGGATCGACCTGGACATTCTCGATGTCAGCGATGCCGCGCCGGGCCAGAGCCTCCTGGAAGCGCGGATCGGCCCGCGCCACCTCCCCGACCAGCATGATGTCGTCGAGCAGGATGCGCGGGCGGACGCCGGGAATGTGCCGCCAGTCGACGACCCTGTCGGTGACGAGGTCCACCCGGGCCTCCCAGACCTGGCCGTTGGTGCGGTCGAAAGCGCAAACGAAGGCCTCGCGTGGAAACGACGCGCCCGCCTGGAAGTCTGCCACGACGCTCTTGTCGGGTTCGTGCAGGCTCACCGTCTCGAACATCATGCCTAGCCCGAGATCGTGGGCCGCCCGAACGGCCGCCGACGCGCGCCGTATCTCGTCGGAAGTCAGGGGATCGAGCGGATGGGCGGGGGCCGCGTGCTTCACGGTCTCGGCGATGGCATCGGGCATGGCTTTCCTCTCGTCGGCATTGTCACGACCACGATTGCGGAGCGCAAGACACGCCGCGGGGCCGACCTGCAAAAGCAGTGCCTTGACCCCACTCTCATATCGGCTTCCTCTGCCGGCGCATGTCCGTTCCCGCCATCGACCAGCCCGACACGCTGTCTCGCCTGATCCCGTCACGCACGGTGCGCGGGTTCTTCCTCGCCGTCGTCTCCGGTATCTTCTTCAACTTCCTGAACGCCTCGGTGAAGGAACTGGCGACCGAGATGCCGCCGCTATTCGTCGCCTGGGGACGCTGGGCCGCCGGCATCGCCCTGATCGCGCCCTATCTCCTGTGGCGTACCGGCCTCGCCGGCATGAAGACCCAGGACCTCAAACTCCATTGCTTCAGGGGCCTGTTCCACACGTCGGGCTACGCGCTGTGGTATGAGGCGGTGGTGTGGCTGCCGCTCGCCACCATGGCAGCGCTGAGTTTCACGGGGCCGATCTTCGTCACCGTGGGCGCGGTGATCTTCCTGCGCGAGACCGTGCACTGGCGGCGCTGGCTGGCAGTCGGCATCGGCTTCGCCGGCATGCTGATCATCGTCCGGCCGGGCCTCGTCACGGTGAATCCTGGCATCATCTACATGCTCTGCGCCGTGCCGCTGATCGCGGGCTCCAACCTCGTGGCCAAGGTCGTGTCCGGCCGCGACAAGCCGGCCGTCGTCGTGCTGTGGCAGAGCGTGGTCGGCGCGATCTGCTTCACGCCGCTCGGCATCTGGTTCTGGCAGACGCCGACCGCGGACCAGCTCCTGCTGTTCCTGTCGGCCGGCTTCTTCGGGACGATGGGCTACTTCTTCATCACCTGGGCCTATCGCCTGCTCGACATTTCCGCCCTGCAACCCATCACCTTCCTCGGCATCGTCTGGGCTGCCTTGATGGACGTCGCGGTCTGGGGCAAGACCTCCGACATCTGGACCTTCGTGGGCGCCGCCGTCATCGTGGCCTCCACGACCTACATCGCCCACCGCGAGGCAAAAGCGGGGGCCGCCGCGGGAGGAAAGAAGAAATGACGGATCGTCTGGCCGGCAAGGTTGCGCTCATCACCGGAGGGGCCTCGGGCCTCGGCGCCAATGCCGCCGAACTGATGGCCAAGGAAGGTGCCCGGGTCGTCGTGGCCGACGTCGCCGCCGACCGCGGCAAGGCAGTGGCCGACCGGCTGGGCTCGGCCGGTCATTTCGTGAAGCTCGACGTCACGAGCGAGGACAACTGGAAATCCGCGATCGCCGAGACCGTGACCAAGTTCGGTGCATTGCATGTGCTGCTGAACTCCGCCGGCATCGGCCTCAGCAAGACGGTCGAGGAGATCACGCTGGAGGAATGGCGGAAGGTCCACGCGATCGACCTCGACGGCGTGTTCCTGGGCTGCAAGCACGGCGTCGCCGAGATCAAGAAGCACACGGCGCGGCTGGGCGGCTCGGTGATCAACATCTCGTCGATCTCGGGCATCATCGCCGGCGCCAACATGGCGGCCTACAACTCGGCCAAGGCCGGCGTCCGCCTGCTCTCGAAGTCGGTGGCGCTGCACTGCGCAAAGTCGGGCTACAACATCCGCTGCAACTCGGTGCATCCGACCTTCATCGACACGCCGATCCTCGACAAGTACCGCGACCGCTTCGGCCAGGACCTGATGCAGCAGAAGCTGGGCAAGCAGGTGCCGATCGGCCGCCTCGGACGCCCCGAGGAAGTGGGCTGGGCGCTGGTCTTCCTCGCCTCCGACGAATCGAGCTTCATGACCGGCTCTGAAGTGATCATCGACGGCGGCATCAGCGCGATGTGATTTAATTCGTCGTCTCGGGCGGGGTAACCCCCGCCCTGGACCGCAGCGAAGGACCTCGCGGAACGATCAGCGTGCTCCTGAGCCAGCGTGAGATCCTTCGCTGCGCTCAGGATGACAAGGAGTTCAGATGCTTCTCAATCTCGACGGACGTAAGATCTACTTCGACCTGGCCGGGCCGCAGAATGCGCCGGCGGTCTGCTTCACCCATTCGCTGGCGGCCGATGGCGGCATGTGGACCGAGCAGCTCGTGCCGCTGCTGGCGGCAGGCTATCGCGTGCTGCGCCTCGACATGCGCGGCCATGGCGGCAGCCAGCCGGTCGAGGGCGACTACACGATGGACGAGCTGGCGGCCGACGTGAAAGGCGCGCTCGACGTGCTGGGCATCTGGAAGGTCCACTATATCGGCCTGTCGATTGGCGGCATGATCGGCCAGGGCTTTGCTCTCGCCTATCCCGAGCGCCTGCACTCGCTCACGCTCTGCGACACCCATCCTTCGTCGCCCGACGATGCGGGCGGGCAGTGGGATCAGCGCAAGGCGGCGGTCCGCGCGAACGGCGTCAAGGCGCTGGCCGACGGCAACATGGAGCGGTGGTTCACGACGGAGTTCAAGGACGCCAATCCGACCCGCTGGAAGGAGATCCATTCCACGATCTGCGGCACGTCCGACGCGGGCTTCCTGGGCTGCGCCGCGGCCATCCAGAATTTCAACTATCTCGACCGGCTGCCGACCATCAAGGTGCCGACCCTGGTGATCTGCGGCGACGACGATCCAGCCACGCCGCCGGATCGCAACAAGCTGATCGCCTCGAAGATTCCCGGCGCGCGCTACGAGGACATCGCCAAGGCCCGCCATCTTCCCAACGTCGAGCGGCCCGAACCGTTCAACCGGCTCATGATGAGCTTCCTCGGCCTCAATCGCTGATTCTAAAGGTCCCTCGCCTTCGGCTCGGGATGACAGGAGTGTCGTAATGGATTTCGCCTTTTCCGAAGACCAGCTCGCCATCAAGGACAGCGTCGCCAAACTCTGCGCCGGCTTCGACGAGAAGTACTGGCTGAAGAAGGACAAGGACGGCGGCTTCCCGGAGGATTTCTACCGCACGATGGCCGATGCCGGATGGCTGGGCATCGCCATGCCGGTGGAATACGGCGGATCGGGCCTGGGCATCACCGAAGCCTCGATCATGATGCAGGCGGTCGCCGAATCGGGCGCGGCGCTGCAGGGCGCCTCGGCGATCCATCTCAACGTGTTCGGGCCCAACCCCATCGTGGTGTTCGGCACGGAGGAGCAGAAGAAGCGCATCCTGCCCGACATCATCAAGGGCAAGGTGAAGGGCTGCTTCGCCGTCACCGAACCCGACGCCGGCCTCAACACCACGGCGCTCGAGACCAAGGCCGAGCGCGACGGCAACGGCTATGTCGTCCACGGCAAGAAGACCTGGACCACGACGGCACAGGTCGCCGACAAGATGCTGCTGATCGCCCGCACGACGCCCAAGGAGAAGTGCAAGCGGCCGACCGACGGGCTGTCGCTGTTCTATACCGACTTCGACCGCGGCAAGATCGAGGTGCGCGAGATCGAGAAGATGGGGCGCAAGGCGATCGACACCAACCAGGTGTTCATCGACGGGCTGAAGGTGCCGCTCGAGGATCGCATCGGCGAGGAGGGCAAGGGCTTTCACTACCTGCTGCACGGGCTCAATCCGGAGCGCATCCTGATCGCCGCCGAAGCGATCGGGATCGGCAAGGCCGCCCTCGCGCGCGCCACGCAATATGCCAAGGAGCGGGTCGTGTTCGGCCGGCCGATCGGCAAGAACCAGGCGATCCAGCATCCGCTGGCGGAGAGCTGGATGCAGCTCGAGGCGGCCAACCTGCTCACCTTCAAGGCGGCCTGGCTGTACGACAACGGCAAGGAATGCGGCGCCGAGGCCAACTCGGCCAAGTATCTCGGCGCCCGCACCGCCTACGACGCCTGCGAGCGCGCCATCCTCACCCATGGCGGCTACGGCTACGCCAAGGAGTTCCATGTCGAGCGCTTCCTGCGCGAGGTCATGATCGCCCGAATCGCGCCGGTGAGCGAACAGCTCATCCTCTGCTACGTGGCCGAACGGGTGCTGGGACTGCCGAAGAGCTACTGACCTCTCGGCAATTGGGGCGAAATCGGGGCGGGCGCCGTACGATTGTATCGATTGTATTGGCAACCCCCGGTCGATTCCGGACGTTCATTCGGTATCTGATCGCAACCCAGTCCCTGGAGCAGTCCATGACTCGCAACCAGTTCAATGCCGGCTTCGCGCTGGGCACCACTCTTCTCGTGGCGGCCATCGCCGCCTTCGCCCCGCCGATCCCGCCCGTGTCGGCGCAGAGCCATGCCGAGCGGATCTGCCGCGAACAGGGGCTGAAGCCGACATCGGAAGGCTACGAATACTGCCTCTCGCAAACCACCCGAGCGCTCGAATGGGGCAAGCCGGAGATCGCCCACACGATGGCCCGCGTGACCGCCGATGCGCGAGACGCCTGCCGCGACTACGGTCTGGTGCCGGCGACCTCGGGCTACAAGGCCTGCATGGACCGGGAAACCCATGCACGACGCCTGCTCGTGTTCACGGACGAGCCGCAGTACGACAAGGAAATCGCGACCCAGTAATCAGGTCTTCGGATAGAGCGAGTCGTATTCGCCTTCGATATCCGCGAACACCGTCCAGAACGAGGGCGGTGTTCGACCGTTGGCACGGTCCTCGAGAATGGCGAGATGCGTATGCCATCCGCCCGAGGTCTGCACCAGTTCACCGCGATCCGTGAGACGCCGATGGGTGAGAATGAGCCTCACCTTGGCACCCTCGGGCACGAGTTCGAACGTCACGTCCGACGCTCCCCAGGAAATCGTCAGGAGCCTGGGCGGCTCCACGCGAAGCACACGCTCGCGACTGACATGGCCCTTCTCGTCCATATCCTTGAAGCGCTCGGGCGGAACCGCCTTGTGAGGCGACAGATCGCGATGCTGGAAGCGAAGTTCCACCGCGCCGCCCGGTCTGAGATCCATCGGTCCGCTGGCCAGCCATAGCCCACGCTTTTCGGAATCCACGAGGAATTCCCACACCGTCTCGATCGGTCCGGGCAGCAGGCGTTCGAAGCGCACCTCGGCCGGCGCGATGAGGCGCCCATGGTTCTTGGTGTCGGTCATTTGCGGCTCCTCTTCTTTCTCGCATGGCTCGACAGCGCCGCTTCCAGGGCATCGAGACGCCCCGTCCAGAAGCGCTGATAGTCGGCGATCCACCGGTCGGCCTCGAAGAGCGGACCTGCCTCGATGCGGCAACGATGGGTGCGACCCTCGATCGTGCGCTTCAGAAGGCCCGCCTCTTCCAGCACCTTCACGTGCTTGGCCGCGGCGGCAAACGACATGTCGAACGGCTCGGCCAGTTCGCCGACGCTTCGCTCGCTCTCCGCGAGGCGTCGCAGCATCGCCCGGCGCGTGGGATCGGATAGAGCGTGGAAGACGCGGTCGAGACCATCGGTTCTTTGTTCAACCATATGGTTGAACATAAACATGCTGTCGACACTATTCAACCACTTGGTTGAATTTTTCCTCGGCCCGTTTTCCGGCAACTGGCCTCCACCGGCTGGCGTTTTTCGGTGAAGGGAGGATGCCATGAACCGCCGAAGCACGATTTTCATCGCCCTTGGTGCGGCAGCCGCGGCCGTTTTTCTCGCCAGCCCGGCGGACGCCCAGTCGGGACACGCCCTCGTTCTGGCGGAGAAGGCTTGCCTGGAGAGGGGCATCAAGCCGCACACCGTCGCGTTCGACCGATGCGTCGAGAGTCTGATCCGGCCGGATCAGGTTTCGAACGTGAACATGGCCGTCAGCCCTCGTCGCTCCTGCTCGCAGTGCGGACCGTGGATCGAAACCGGCTGAACGGCGAACTGCCATTTTAGCCGCGGTACGCTAGGCTCGCGCCATGCAACCGCTTCCCGCCTCCGTCCTCCCCGTCGGCGTTCGCGCCCGCATCCTTCCCGGCATCAACGGCCTCGACATTCATGTTCTCGAGGCGGGCTTCGAAAAGGAGGGAAGCCC
>LSKJ01000533.1 GCA_001557035.1 Rhodospirillaceae bacterium CCH5-H10
CATCGAGGCGGGGTCCGCTGGCGCCGCCGCGCCGAAGGCTGCAGCTCCCGCGGCGCCGAAGCCGGCACCGGCTCCCGCCGCTGCGCCGGCGCCTGCCGCCGCGCCTGCGGGCGCCAATCTCGCCGCCTCCGGTCCGGCCGCGCGCAAGCTCGCCGAGGAGAAGGGCGTTTCCGCTGCGTCCATCCAGCCGACCGGCAAGGACGGCCGCGCGACCAAGGAAGACGTGCTGGCCGCGATCTCGTCGATCCCGGCCGCCGCCGCGCCGGCAGCCAGGCCCGCCACGCCGACCGGTCCGCGCCTCAAGGCCGACCGCGAGGAACGGGTGAAGATGACGCGGCTGCGCCGCACCATCGCCAACCGCCTCAAAGACGCGCAGAACACCGCCGCCATGCTGACCACCTTCAACGAGGTGGACATGACCAACGTGATGGCGCTGCGCGACCGGCTGAAGGACGATTTCGAGAAGAAGCACGGCGCGCGCCTGGGTTTCATGTCGTTCTTCGTGAAGGCATGCATCGCGGGGCTCAAGGAGCTGCCGGCGGTCAATGCCGAGATCGAGGGCGACGAGCTCGTTTACAAGAACTACTACGACATCGGCGTCGCCGTCGGCACGCCGCAGGGGCTCGTCGTGCCGGTGCTGCGCGACGCCGACGCGCTCGACTTCGCGGGTGTCGAGAAGGGCATCGGCGATCTCGGCCGCAAGGCGCGCGACGGCAAGCTGTCGATCGCCGACCTGACGGGCGGCACCTTCACCATCTCCAACGGCGGCGTCTACGGCTCGCTTATGTCGACGCCGATCC
>LSKJ01000534.1 GCA_001557035.1 Rhodospirillaceae bacterium CCH5-H10
GGCCAGGGCCTGATGGCCGTTGCGCTGGTGATCTTCGCGCGCTGGGATCCGATCCGCTGCCTGTGGGCCTCGCTGCTCTTCGGCGCAGCCGGCGCGATCAGTCCGGCGCTGCAGTCCATTGGCGTGACGCAGGGCTACTACCTGTTCAGCGCCGCGCCCTACGTCCTTACCCTCGCTTTGATGATCGCCACCTGCTCGCCCGCGCGCAGCGTCCGCGGTGCGCCGGGCGAGCTGGGCGCCGTCAAGTAGGAGCCGCCATGACCCACATCGACTCCCGCCCCTATGCCTGGCCCTGGAACGGCGAGCTGCGCGCCGACAACACGGCGCTGGTCATCATCGACATGCAGACCGACTTCTGCGGCGTCGGCGGCTATGTCGACAAGATGGGCTACGACCTGTCGCTGACCCGCGCGCCCATAGAGCCGCTGAAGGCGCTGCTGGCCGCCGCGCGCAAGGCGGGCTGGACCGTGATCCACACGCGTGAGGGCCATCGGCCCGATCTCTCCGACCTGCCACCCAACAAGCGCTGGCGGTCGCAGCAGATCGGCGCCGGCATCGGCGATCCCGGCCCCTGCGGGCGCATCCTGGTGCGTGGCGAGCCCGGCTGGGAGATCATTCCCGATCTCGCGCCCATTGCCGGCGAGCCCATCATCGACAAGCCGGGCAAGGGATCGTTCTGCGCCACCGACCTCGAACTGATGCTGCGGACGCGCGGCATCGACAATCTGGTGCTGACCGGCATCACGACCGACGTGTGTGTCCACACCACGATGCGGGAAGCCAACGACCGCGGCTTCGAGTGCCTGATCCTGGAAGACTGCACCGGCGCCACCGATCCCGGCAACCATGCCGCCGCCCTGAAGATGGTCGAGATGCAGGGCGGCGTGTTCGGCGCCGTGGCCAATTCGGCTGCAGTCCTGAAGGCAATCGCGTGACGACGGCGCCGTCCCTCGAGCTGATCGGCTTCACCAAGCGCTTCGGCGCGATGGCCGCGCTCGACGACGTCTCGGTGAAGATCAGGGCCGGCGCCTTCCATGCGCTGCTGGGCGAGAACGGCGCGGGCAAGAGCACGCTCGTGAAGTGCGCCATGGGCTACTACGCGGCCGACCAGGGCCAGATCCTGCTGAACGACCACGAGGTCGAGATCGCCCATCCGCGCCAGGCGCACGAGCTGGGACTCGGCATGGTCTATCAGCACTTCACCCTGGTACCGAACATGACGGTGCTGGAGAACTTCGTGATGTCGCGCGGCGACCTGCCGGCCGTGATCGACTGGACGGCGGAGCGGCGCGCGCTCAAGTCGTTCTTCGAGACGACGCCGTTCACGGTGCCGATCGACACGCCGGTTGCGGATCTCGCCGCCGGCCAGAAGCAGAAGGGCGAAATACTTCGCCAGCTCTACCTCAAGCGCAACCTGCTGATCCTCGACGAGCCGACCTCGGTGCTGACGCCGGACGAGGCCGACGAGGTTCTGACCACGCTGAAGAAGCTGACGAACGACGGGCTGATCACCATCGTCACCATCACGCACAAGTTCCGTGAGGTGAACACCTATTGCGATGCCGTCACGGTGCTGCGTCGCGGCCAGCTCATCGGCACGAAGCCGACCAGCGAACTCGACAACGACATGATGGCCGAGATGATGGTCGGCCGGCGCGAAACGCGCACCGTGGTCGAACGCGAGGCGCGGGCGCCGGGCAAGGCGGTACTGAAGCTGGAAGGCCTTTCCGTCGCCGACAATGTCGGCCAGCTCGCGGTCGAGGACCTGAGGCTCGACATCCGGGCCGGCGAGATCGTCGGCATCGCGGGCGTGTCGGGCAACGGCCAGCGCGAGCTCGTGGAGACGCTGGCCGGACAGCGCGATGCCGAGGCCGGCAAGATGCTGGTGCATGGCGAGGTCTACACCGCAACGCGCCCCGAAATGGTCCGCCACAGGATCGCCTGCCTGCCCGAGGAGCCGCTGCGCAACGCCTGCGTCGCCGACATGTCGGTGGCCGAGAACATCGCGCTGCGCTCTTTCGACCAGCCGCCTTCCTCGTCGAATGGTATCTGGCTCAAGCGCGGTCCGATGCGCGAGACCGCGCGCAAGCTGATCGAGGCCTACAAGGTGAAGACGCCCGGCCCGGACGCCGCCATCCGCGGCCTGTCAGGCGGCAACGTACAGCGCGCCGTGCTGGCGCGCGAACTGTCGAGCGAAGGCGACCTGCTGATCGTCGCCAATCCCTGCTTCGGCCTCGACTTCGCCGCCGTCGCCGAGATCCGCGCCCGCATCGTCCAGGCCCGCAATCGCGGGGCCGCCGTGCTGCTGGTGAGCGAGGATCTCGACGAGATCCTGCAGCTCTCCGACCGCATAGTCGTCATGTTCGACGGCAAGCTCGCGCTCGAAACCGACGCCGCCAGCGCTGATGTCGGCGCGATCGGCCGCGCCATGGCGGGACATTGATGAGCGGCGCGAGATGCCAGCCCGAGCATGGGTGTCATCCCGAGCGCAGCGAGGGACCCTTTACTGCCACCGCGCAAAGGTCCCTCGCTGCGCTCGGGATGACAGCTGTTTTTGAGCTATCGGGGATGCGCCTGTGAAAACCATCGCCGCACAACCCTTCGACTTCACTTTCGATCCTGCCCACACGGCGCTGATCGTGATCGACATGCAGCGCGACTTCATCGAGCCGGGTGGGTTCGGCGCGACCCTTGGCAACGATGTGAGCCTGCTGTCGGCGATCGTGCCGACGGTCGGGCGGCTGATCGAGGCGTTCCGTGCCGCCGGCCTGCCGATCATCCATACGCGCGAGTGCCACCGGCCCGACCTGTCGGACTGCCCGCCAGCCAAGCGGCTGCGCGGCAAGCCGTCGATGCGGATCGGCGATCCCGGAGCGATGGGTCGCATCCTGATCGCCGGCGAGGCGGGTGCCGACATCGTGCCGGAGCTGGCGGCCAGACCCGGCGAGATCGTACTCGACAAGCCCGGCAAGGGCGCCTTCTACGCCACGCCGCTCGGCGAGATTCTCGCCGAAAGGAAAATCACGCATCTCGTCTTCGCCGGCGTCACCACCGAGGTCTGCGTGCAGACGACCATGCGCGAGGCCAACGACCGCGGCTTCGAGTGCCTGCTGGCCGAGGACGCGACCGAAAGCTATTTCCCGGAATTCAAGAAGGCGGCGATCGACATGATCCGCGCCCAGGGCGCGATCGTGGGCTGGACCGCCACCGTCGATCAGGTGGCTGAAGCGCTGAGGTGACAGCTATTTTGTCATCCTGAGCGAAGCGAAGGATCTCACGCCCGTTAAGGGAGTCCTTTGGTCGTTCCGTTAGGTCCTTCGCTGCGCTCAGGACGACAGTATCCGCCGGCCTTAGTGGAGCGCGCGCTCGCGCGACACGTAGTGGCCGCGCTTCAGCTCCTTGAAGAACTGCGGCACCTGCGGGTGCGACACCGGCTTGCCGGTATCGTCGGGCAGCAGGTTCTGCTCGGACACATAGGCCACGTAGGTGGTCTGCGCGTTCTCGGCGAGCAGGTGGTAGAAGGGCTGGTCCCGGCGCGGCCGCACTTCCTCGGGGATCGACGACAGCCATTCCTCGGTGTTCGCGAACACCGGGTCGACGTCGAAGATCACGCCGCGAAAGGGATAGATGCGGTGCTTCACCACCTGGCCGATGGCGAACTTGGCGCAACGCAGGGGCGGCGCGGCGAGCGCCGGGGCGGTAGCGGGATTGATGGTGTCCATAGGCAAAGTATTGCTCCGAACCGGCCGGTAGGCAACGCAGTCGGGACGCCGGATTCGACCGTCGACTGCAAGAATACGTGAAAAACAGCCGCTCGGATCGCCACGCAAGAACGCGGCCAGATCTTATTGCCTCGCGCCTCGGTTGACGGCACCCGCCTCCCTGTGGACTCTGGCGCCACACTTACCGGGAAGGGTTTGTTGGTCGACGGTCTTAAAGTCCGGTTCTGGGGCGTGCGGGGATCCATCTCATGTCCCGGCGCGGAATACGCGCGCTATGGCGGCAATACCTCGTGTCTGGAGATCACCGCCGGGGGCCGGCGCATGATCTTCGATGCCGGGACGGGTATTCGCACGCTGGGCGTCGAACTCGCGCGCCAGGCGCCGCTCGACATCGACATCTACTTCACCCACACGCATCTCGATCACATCTCGGGCCTCACCTTCTTTGCGCCGCTTTTCGACCAGCGCAGCTCAGTCCGGATGTGGGCCGGCCATCTGGAGGCGCCCTACACGCTGAAGAAGGTCGTCGGACACCTGATGCAGGCGCCGCTCTATCCGGTCTCGCTCGACATCTTCCAGGCGCGGGTCGAGTTCAGGGAATTCCGGGCCGGCGACACCCTGTCGTGCGGCGCCGTCGCGCTGCACACGACGCCGCTCAACCATCCCAACGGCGCCACCGGCTATCGCATCGACCATCTCGGCAAGTCGATCTGCTACATCACCGACACGGAACATCGGGAAGGAAAGATCGACCGCGGCATCGTCGACCTGTGTCGCGGCGCCGACGTGATGATCTACGATTCGAGCTACACCGACGAGGAGTACCAGCGCTATCGCGGCTGGGGCCACTCGACCTGGCAGGAGGGCGTTCGCATCGCCGACGCGGCCGGCGTCGGGACGCTCGCCATCTTCCATCACGATCCCAGCCATGACGATGCCTTCATGGACAACGTGGCGCGCGCGGCGGCTGCCGTGCGGCCGGGTCTTGCGCCGAGCGGACTGCCGCGCGTGCTCGTCGCCCATGAAGGCCTGACCTTAACACCGTGAGCCTGTGCCGATGAGTGCCACGCCCAGCCTGCGCGGCCGCTGGAGGCGGTTTGCGTTGGGATTGCCGACCGTTCTCGGCCTGAAGCCGCGCGGCTGGTTCATCCCGCACCGCTATGCGCCATTGCTGCCCCCGCCCGGCGCGCAGCCGCCCTATCCCGCGATCGAGCGCCTGTTCGAGGAGCATTCGGACCAGTTCGGCGCCGTGCTCGATGCCGTCGAAGCGCACGCCCAGACGCTGGAAACCTGCAAGGCCCTGTTCGAGCAATCGTGGTTTCCCTCGCTCGATGCCGCGGTCGCCTATGCGCTGGTCCGCGAGCGCAAGCCGCGCCACATCATCGAGGTCGGGTCCGGCCATTCGACGCGCGTCCTGTCCAGGGCCGTGGGCGGTGTCGGCGAAATCCTGGCGATCGATCCCGCGCCGCGAGCCGATATCGCCGACCTGCCGGGCGTCCGGGTGAAGTCGTCGACCCTTCAGGCGGCGCCGGCCAAGGTCTTCGACGGGCTGATGAAGGACGACGTCCTGTTCATCGATTCCAGCCACATCCTGATGCCGGGCAGCGACGTCGACATCCTGTTGAACCGGGTCCTGCCGGGCCTGCCGTCGGGCACGCTGGTTCACATCCACGACATCTTCCTGCCCTTCGACTATCCCGCGATCTGGGGCTGGCGCGCCTACAACGAGCAGCAGGGCGTCGTGCCGCTGCTGACCGGCGGAGCCTTCAAGCCGCTTTTCTCCAGCGTCTGGGCGGAGCGGCGCATGGCCGACCGGCTGGCCGCCTCGGTGATCGCGCGCCTGCCCCGACCGCCGGATGCGATGCCCGCCAGCCTCTGGCTGGAAAAGCGCTGATGCTCGCCCGCTTCCGCGACTGGCTGTTCGACGGCGGCGGCGGGCCGGAGAACGTCCCGGAACGCGTGCGCGACGCCATCCGCGCCCAGCAGGAGCGCAGCGAGATTCTGATCGGCTGGACCCAGCTTCTGATCGTGCTGCTGGTCACGGCGCTCTATCAGGGCACGGCCATGGCCGAGGGCACGGTCCAGGACGAGTTCTCGCTGGAACTGACCGTACTGTTCACCTACGCGGCCTTTTGCGTCGTGCGCATCGTGCTGGCGCATGCCCGACGCCTGGCGCGCTGGATGCTCTACGTCTCGGTGATTGTCGACATCGCGTTACTGATGGCGCTGATCTGGACCTTCCACTTGAAATACGCGCAGCCGGCGGCCTTCTATCTCAAGGCCCCGACGCTGTTCTACGTGTTCCTTTTCATCGCCTTACGGGCGCTGCGCTTCGAGGCCCGCTTCGTGGTGTTCACCGGGATCGTGGCGGCGGCGGGCTGGGCCGGCCTCACCTTCTACGCCGCTTCCGGCCTCGGCGGCCCGCCGAACGTCACGCACAACTATGTCGAGTACATGACCTCGACCGCTCTGCTCGTGGGCGCCGAGGTCGACAAGATGATCGCCATCCTGCTGGCAACGGCGGTGCTGGCGCTGGCCATCTCGCGGGCTCGCCATCTGCTGGTACGCTCGGTCAGCGAGGGGGTCGCGGCCCACGACCTCTCGCGCT
>LSKJ01000535.1 GCA_001557035.1 Rhodospirillaceae bacterium CCH5-H10
GGGATATGCAGAATAGGGCGATGTCCAGTTTCAGGTTCGGTTCGCTCAAGCCGCGCAGCTGGTTGACAAGCTGCCGCTCGGCGCCGCCGGCGGCCAGAGATGCCGTGACGGCAATGATACGCCTTGGCACCGGCTGGTACGGAACGACACGCTCGGCGGCTTCGCGGACGAGGGGAAACAGCCGTTCAGGTACCAATATGGGCTCGCTGCTGGGTGCGGCAGCAAGGGTGCGATGATCGATGCCGATCAGATTCAAGACATGTATGACATCCACGAGCTGCTTTGCATTTTTCGTGTCCGCTGGCTTCAATTCGCGGGCGCCGAGCAGATGATGAAAGGCGGCATCCACGATACCCTGACGCAGGTAGTGTTGGCCAAGCCTCGCCCTGTGGCCCGCTTCTTTGGGCTCCGCGGCGCTCGCCCGTTCAAAGTAGGCGACGGCGCGGTGATGGAGTTGGGCGGCTTCTGCCGCATTGCCCAGACGAACCCATGTTTGTGGCGATGCCGGCAGGGCAGTCTCAGCGGTATCGAGCGCGGCCAGCGCCTCGCTTTCTCGTTCGGCGCTGGCGAGCATGAAAACGAGCTCGTGCCAGGCATCGGCGTTCTGCGGCGACTGCTTGCAGATCTTCGTCCAGGCAGCGATCGCTTCATCGACACGGTTCAGATGCCTCAGAAGACGACCGCTGTAGAGCAGGGCATTGGCGTTGTTAGGCTCGATCTCGAGCACCTTGCGGTAGGCGGCGAGAGCTTCATCGCCGCGATCGAGTTCTTCGAAACAGCGACCGAGGCCGAGCAGCGCATCGCCCCGTTGCGGGTTCACACGGTGCAGCGCCTCGTACAGGGTGACCGCCACACTCCAGCGAGCCTGTTTGAAAAGGAGTCGGGCCAGTCCGGTCAGGGCCATCGCATCCATCGGAGCGAGCTTGAGCGCGCGGCGGTACTCGCTTTCGGCTTCCTCGGGCCGGTGGGCGCCTTCCAGCAGATACGCCCGCTGAACCAGTGGTGACGGCGCGCTGGGGTCCCGCTCGGCGATGCGACGCCAGAGATCGAGCGCCTGGTCAATACGGCCGGGGTCTTTCGGCAGCAGCCTGGCGATGCGGGCGAGGGTATTGCGGTCGTTGGGGAGCTGGTCCAGCATGCCCTGAATGATCGTTTCGGCACGCTGAGTGTCGCCCGCCTGTCGGTAAAGCTGCGCAAGCTCGAGTTGCGGCACGGGATTAGTGGGCTGCCGCTCCATCCAGTCACCGAAGTGCCGGACGGCTGCCTCCGGATCGCGGCCCGCCAAAATCTGGCCGCAGCTGGAGAGCGCTTCCTCATGGTTAGGATCATGCTCGAGGACCTTGCGAAAGTAGCCAAGAGCGTCGTCATTGCTCTGCTGGCGTCTGCTGATGCGCGCCATCTGGAGCAACGGCTCTGTGGAAAGTGATTTGAGAGAGCCGTGCGGCGGCTCAGGCGTCAGGGCAAGGACTTTCTGGTATTGCGCTGCGGCTTCGTCGATACGGCCGCTGCGATGGAGCGCACGCGCTAGTTGCAGGGATGGCCTGGTTTGATTGGGGCTGACCTCGATGACGCGCTGCCAAACAACGATCGCCTCGTCATGTCGTCGCAGCTTCAGCAGAAGATTGCCCAGCGCAGTCAGCGCCGATATTTGATACGGGGCACGGGCGAGCACGGCGCGGTAGACGCGTTCGGCGGCATCGGGCCTGCCGGCGCGCAGGTAACCTTCGGCGAGCAGCACTTGCCACTCCCGAAAGTCAAAGATGGCCTTTAGAAGCATTCCGAATTGCCGACAGTTAGGGCGCCATGGAGGTCGACGGCCAACCGCCGTGATGATTGGGTACGCAGCCGGACTTGGCAAGTCAATCGCCGTTTGGTTTCTGGTCCTTGACGGGGGCCTTCGTATCTGGACGAAGCCAAGGCGTGCTCCGCGATGTCGGATCTCCTTGTTGATGTCGAAGCGGCAAAATAGAGTGAGTACGGTATCACAATCTGCCGTAGGGCGGGTTCGAAAAGAACCTCGGCACCTTCATGATCCTCTGCTAAAATTCACCTAGGTTAACCGTGGTACCTCTGGCAGATGACGCTGTTCAATCGATTCCTCCGTACACTTTGGAGACCGGCTGCGATTAGGCTAGAGAGCGCGGAACTCGCTCGAGGTCGAGCGGCGTTTCGGGTCGGAGATGATCGTGTGGCGGAGCAGGCCTTCTTGGCCGTATTGGCGTCTGGCATACACGAAAAGGAATGCCACCTCCACCTGGCGCGCATCTACAATCGTGGGGCGAAATGGGATTTGGCGCTTGAGCAGTGGTTGTGGCTGCGTAACAACAATCCCGAAACTATAGAGCCCCGTTTGCAGGTCGCCCGAGCGTACTTTCGGTTGGGCCGCTACTCGGAGGCTGAGCTTGCTTTTCAGGAGGTGTTGGCTATTGCTCCCGAGCATTCGGAAGCGCAGCGGAAGCTCAGCGAAGTCGCGATGCGGCGGCAGCCGCCATCCCAACCGTCAAAACTTACAGCTGCTTCGCCTTTCGAGAAAGGACGGATAAGATTCAAGAACGGGGATTTCGAAGCTGCTGAAAGGCACTTCATCGCCGCGCTTAAAGAGGGCGGTAATGAGGCTGGCTCTCGCCTCTATCTGGCGCGGATTTACAATAGCGAGCAGGACTGGTTGAAGGCGTTGGAACAGTGGACCTGGCTGCATGCACATGATCCGACTGCGCTTGAGCCGCAGCTTCAGGTAGCCCGGGCCCAATTCCGTCTTGGCCGGCTGCCAGCTGCTGCTGAAAATTACCGGGCAGTACTTGCTCTTGCTATGGATCACGAAGAGGCTCGACTCTCGCTCCAAAAGATTGAGGCTATCCAGTCCCACGCGTCGTTGTCCACCACGAGTCTTTCTACCGGCAAGTCTTGGTTGCCCTTGGTGCCGCCTGAGTTGCGGTGGCAAGTGGCAAGGGATTCGCTGGAACTGACTGTAGCGGCCCTGGAAGGCCTGCTGGGGGCTGTCGGTCGGCATGCCGGCGCACTTGCCTCAGTGCTGGAAGCCTACGGCAACGTCTCTGGCGAAATGTCAGCGCATAGGCAACTCTACCGAGTACAGGCGGAAGCTCAGGTCGAGAAGATAACTGGACAAGTGAAGAGCGCTAGACGAATGGCGCGGCGGTTATCGCAACGTACACTCAAGATGCTGCGGGTCTTTGATACGGCGGTGGGGCGGGCTCCGGACAATGAAGCATTGCCGCAGCCGTTGGAACCGCAGTGGGTACCATCTAGTTCGTGGCACGAGTCGCCGCTTGCAATCGCGATCGGCATCAGTCGGAAAACCAGCTTCCAGGCAGCGCTACTGTGGTTAATTCGCACAGTGCCGGTTGATGGTCGGTCATCCATACTGATTGAATTCGCGACGGCGCTGCGCAAGTTCGATGAAAATGGGTCGATCCGCGCGTTTTGGTTGGCTTACGGAGTTAATCCCACGCCCGTGGCTGCGGCTCGTGTCGCAGGCAGGATGTTTCAGACTGGCAACCTCTCACACTCTAGCCTGCTGTTGTCGGCTGCGCCCGCTGAAGCAGTGTCGCCGATGGCGGTTGAGATGCGGTCGACCGCCTTCCTCTATCGCAATGGCATTGAGATCCCCCCCCGTGGATTGCAGTCAAACGCGCGATCGAGCAGGCGGTTTGCATATGTGGCCTCGTCGTCGCTACCTTTCCAGGTGGCTGGCTACACACTGCGGACGCACCGACTACTCGAAGCCCTTGCGGCCAAGGGTCAGGAGTTCGTCTGCTTTACTCGGCCTGGTTATCCATGGGATAGGCCACGAGTATGCCCGCCTGATTTTGCTCAGGATCGTCACTTGCATAGGATTGACCATACAACCTACATTCAAACGCCATTGCCGGACGCTTATAGAAATCCTGATCGCTTTGTAGAGCAGATGAGCTGTTCGCTAGAGCGGGATTTCCGGACCTACGGTTGTGATATTGTTCAGGCCGCGTCGAATAGCCGGACTGCCCTGCCGGCTTTGATTGCTGCACGGCGGGTGGGCGCTAAGTTCATCTATGAGGTACGCGGTTTGTGGGAACTCACCGCTGCCACGCGAGTGGCAGGTTGGGATGAGACGGAGCGTTTTACCTTCGACCGCAAGCTCGAGGTGCTGGTTGCTTCCAACGCCGACCACGTCCTCGCTATATCAGAGGGAGTTCGTCGAGAATTGGTGTCAGGCGGCGTCAATGCCGAGCGCGTTTCGCTTTTGCCCAATGCGGTGGACCCCGATGAATTCCGCCCACGGCCGAAAGATGCGGCGTTGGCGAGATCACTAGGTCTGCTCGATGACGACTTCGTCCTAGTTTATGTAGGGTCGCTGACGTTGTACGAGGGCCTAGATGATCTGGTCGTCGCCTTGTCAATAATGCGTCGCGATGGTCAACATTCTAAGTTCGTTCTGGCGGGGGCAGGAGAAGCCGAAAAGAATCTTCGTGAGCTGGTCGAGCGTGAGGGTATGACGGATAGGGTTATATTTGTCGGCCCTGTTTCCCCTGAGGAGACGAGCCGATATCTTTCACTCGCGGATGCAGTGGCGCTGCCGCGCAAGCGCTTTAAGGTTTGTGAAGTAGTGCCTCCACTCAAGCCCTACGAGGCTATGAGCATGGCAAAGCCGGTGGTCGTCAGCGACCTTGGCGCCCTCACTGGGATCGTCGTTGACAGCGAGACGGGCTTGGTTTGCCGGCCTGATGATCCCGGAGACTTGGCTCGTGTCCTGATCAGCCTTCGCCAGGATCGTCATATGGCACGGAGCCTCGGTATGGCGGCGAGAGAATGGGTGCTGCGTAATGCAACCTGGCAGCGGGCTGCCGACATAGTGCTGCAAACCCATGACAAGCTGCGTACGGAACTCGATGAAGTAGAGTATTGGGCGCCGCCTAGCGAAGGAAGGGACGCCGATGGCCGTTGAGGTCGCGCCAGTAACGGTGGCCATAGCAACCTTTAATCGCGCGGCCATGCTGCTCGACGCGTTGAGGAGTTGCCGGCGCCAGACGCTGCGACCGGAGAATATTGTAGTTGTAGACGACGGCTCTTCAGATGGAACCGCACAAGCAGTTGCCTCCCTTAGTTGGCCAGAGATTATTTACGTCAATCCGGGTAAGGTGGGGCTGGGGCGAGCGCGTAATATAGCGACGTCGCTGACCAGAACTGAGTATCTCTGCATCATGGATGACGACGATATCATGCTCCCGAACCGTATTCGAGATCACATGAATTCGTTTAAGAGCGGCGTGCAAATGAGTCACGGCGGCTGGATCAACTTCAATGCTGGTGGTGAGCTTGAGTTTAGGCCCGGGAAGAAAGTTACCGAAGACGTAATCGTGTATGCGGGCAAGGCGATCACACATGGGGCCTGTTGCTATGTGACTGATTTATTGGCAAAGGTTCCTTATCGGGAGAATATAGTTGGAGGTGTCGACTTCGACTTGGCGGTTCGATTGGTGCGCCGCGGATTGGCCTGTGCCCACACGCAGTCTTATGTGATACTTCGACGCATGCACGGGAGCAATCTCTCGTTGAGGCATGGGGATCAACAGCTCCGGACGAGACGAGTGGTCGTTGAAGCAGTTAGCGCAACACGTAGCAAAGCCGAAACAAGCGCTCGTCAAATGGAGGCGATGATTGAGCCAGAACTTGCGATTGAGGCGCCGTCTATATCAGGCATTTACGGAGTTCTGGGAAAGTTTCAGGAAGCTCTCCGAGTAACCGTTGAAGTTCCGCGGCATGCAGGGCAGTTCGTAAATTTCACCCGCCGGTTAGGCGTCAGTGTACTACCATTTGAGATAATTGATCCCAAGCCAGATCTCTCGTTCTCGCTAACGCTTGCCTTCCAACCTACTCGATCGGTAATGATTCTGGAGTCCTTATTAGAGGCGGTACGCCGATGTGGTGCCGCAGCGAGCTTTTGCAGTAGTCGGACGATGCCTCGTACTACATCGCAAACTCTTTCCACGACTGTTTTATCTGGGCAATTTAGGCTTGGTATAAGGTCTGTCAGTCTTCAAGAACTAAGGCATGCGTATGAAGTGCTTGCGCAATCCCGTTGCTGGACTTGGTATTTTGCTGCGCGCCAACAGAGGCATCTCCATCTTTACAAGAGTTTTTACTGGCTGCTTTCCGCGCCATTCGAGATCCGGCTAGACGCAGTTCAACAAGAAAAGTATGTACGTGACCTTCAAGCTTATATTCATGAAGAAACGAACCTTTACGTGGACGTTATCGGCGCGTGAAGATCTATTGTCTGATTGGCTCGGCTCCGAAAGCGCCCCAATAATTTGCGGCTCTACGTTGGAACATGGCTTTATTGACGAGCTAGTGGCTTCAATACGTCTAGAATTTCCTGCCTACCTAAGTTGACTTAAAGTCAGAACCAGTGATTCGAGTTTCTGAGACTCCTTGGCTTCGCGCCTGCGAATAGGCTGCTTGCAGGGAGAGAAGCATTCTAGGGTAAGGCTACTTGACGGAGGAAGTGTTCCGGAATTTTAGGGAGGTCTTCAACGTGACTTCGGTCGTGCCCAGACGTTTGCTGTCCATTGCTGTGGTCATACTACTCGGCACCGGCACGACAGTGTCGCGCGGTCAGCACGTTGAGTCGTCGGGTCACGGCCCGGCAGACTGGGCTGACATATTGGGTGCTGAGGCGCCCGGATCTAACATATTAGGTATATCCTGTAGCGGCCAAGACGAGACGCTGAGACTGCAAGCAGCAGTTGATCGCCTTGCAGGCTCCCAGTTGCGTATTCCTCCACATTGCACCATTGCGGCTAGCCATCTGCGAATTCCTAGACAGGGTATCCGAATTAGCGGCGCTGGCCCCTCCTCGCGGTTAGTGCAGCTAAGAGCAGCGTCGACGCGCAACTTTATCGAAGTGGTCGGGGAAGGGGTCAATTTAACAATTGATCATTTGACGATCGATGGAAATGAAATAGGAGATCGTAGGTGGAAAAGTAGCAGTGTCTTCTTCGCCAGTGGCGGCTCCGAGGAACGCCCATCCGTTTTGCAGATACATGATGTAGTGTTCCAAAACGGTAGGTTCGCTGACATTTGGTTCGGTGCCGACGATAGCCTTCGGCGTCAAATAGTTGTGCGAAATAGCTCCTTCATTGGCGGAGAAGAAGGTGACGAAAGGTACGCCCCGAGGTCAGTCAACTTAGTCGGCCCACATGAAGCCACTATAATTGGCAATTTCTTTGACCTTCGGCGACGACCACAGCTGGCGGGCCGTGCAGGAATAGTGGCATATTCTCCAAATCTTCGCTCACCTTCAGTTGGGAAGGTCATTGTAAGCCATAATCACTTGGTCAATCTTGGTCGTTCGCAGTCAAAGAGTACTTTAGGGGCGATTGACTATTATAACATCGCAGATCAAGTAATTGTATCAAACAACCGCATTTCGGAGCCGTGGGGTCGGGGCATTAGTGTAAGAGCCGACGGCAAAAGTATTGTGATCGCTAATAATGTCGTAAACGGATTGCATCAAGGTCCGCTCTCCAGTGTCGATTTAGGTTCGCAAATCGGAGTGTTCGCGACACCGAATCCTAGCATTGGACAAAACTATGCAATTATCGGAAACGTTTTGAATGGGAGTGTTGCAAACGGCATTACTATCGATGGCCGGAGCGAAGCTGGAATTGTCGCAAATCTTGTCGTTAGCGGAAATGTCATTTCAAAAGCCCGGAGGCGGGCGCTCCAGCTTCAGCACATTAGAAATCTGACCGTTGTGGGAAACTCCATTGAGGGTCCCTCAGATGAAGGTATCTTCGCTATGGCGATTCAGGGAGTCGCAGCAATCAAGAACAATACAATTGCCTCGGTAGCAACAGGTATTCAGATCCGTCGAGGTGAAGCGGAGGCCGAATATGCGATCGTTGCGAACAGCATTGAGCGATCAACGACATACGGTATCGCCCTCAACGGTGTGGGAGCCTTCATATCCCAGAATACAATTAATGTTCCCGGCCGCTACGCATTTAAGCTCAAGCAGACGACCGAGCCTACGTTGATTGTAGGAAATGTAGTAAGTAAAGCATCAAAGCTACTGGAACGAGAGCATGGGGCAAAGGTGTGGGTTGATGGAAGTGCGTTGTCATCGATACAAATGGATGATTTATTCGCGGATATCGAAGGCGATTCGTTATACGTTTGGATGAAGGAGCATTACGTTCGAGGCGAACCTTCAAAGGTGGTTCGTAGTATTGTCGGAGTTCCCGAAGAAGCTGAGCTAACGCTGGCAGCCGCTCCACAAGCATATTTGGAACTTGCGGAGATGGGCGACAATTTTGAACTTCGCCGCCGCTTTGTTAGTACCAGTCCTGATGTATACATAACGTTGCGGAATCGGTTGGGGAAGCTTGTCGAAGTGTCGCGGCGCGAAAAGTAACAATAGGCATAGTGGTAAGGGATTGTACTGAGACACCAATCGGCTGATAGTTTCTGCGCCGGTAGTCGCATTGACCTGAGCCCCGTCATTCACGCAGCGACGGGTAGAATCCGTTTGGCATTTGGACCTGTGAGGTCCGGTGTTGCAACAGGCCGGGGCGCGAAGCCCTCA
>LSKJ01000536.1 GCA_001557035.1 Rhodospirillaceae bacterium CCH5-H10
TGCCAGATCACGGCATGGCGACCATCTGGGACGCCGATGTGCTGATCTGGGCGGCCTCGCAGATCGTCGAGGCGAGGGACGCCGGCTTGAAGACCTCGCGTCTGATGGCTGCCACACCGTACGAGATCTTGACGTTCGTTGGCCGTGGCACTGGTGCACGTGACTACGATCGACTGAAGGCGGCCTTCGACCGTCTCCAGTCCACCACCGTGCTGACTTCCATCCGTCAACCTGCAGAGCGGCGGCGCCATC
>LSKJ01000537.1 GCA_001557035.1 Rhodospirillaceae bacterium CCH5-H10
CCGCAAAGCTGCTCGAAACGCTTTCGGCGGCCCGGCGGAGCGGGCTGGCCGCCGCGGACGCGCCCGCCCCGGTCACGCCCGAGAGGCCACCGGCGCGGTAGGCAGTCGCGGCGCCACCTGCCAGGGCGGCAGTTCCCCGGGCAGCCGCGCCGGCGGCACCGGCCAGCGCACTCGCGCCACCGGTCGCGAGGGCTCCGCCTGCGGCGGCAAGCCCACCGGCCGCCAGCCCGGTACCCACCGCCGCGCCGGCCCCCAGCTGGGGTCCGCCCGAGACGATGCCGTTGGCGATGCCTGGGCCGAAAATGCCGAGGCCCAGCAGGGCCAGGGAGGCCAGCACCAGCGCCATGGCATCCTCGATGGAGGGCTGGGCACCGGTGCCGGAGGTGAACTGCGAGAAGAGCGTGGAGCCGATCCCGACAATGACCGCCAGTACCAGCACCTTCACGCCGGAGGACACGACGTTG
>LSKJ01000054.1 GCA_001557035.1 Rhodospirillaceae bacterium CCH5-H10
TCCCGGACGTACGTCCAGCAGCGTGCCGTGTCGGTCTTCCCCCGAGCCAGCACCGGCACCGTCGTGTCGTCGCCGTGCAGCCGTTCGGCCGCCAGCACGTGTGATGCCAGCCGCTCGTGCAGCGGCCGCAGCGCCGCGCAGCAGGCGCCGACCTGGTCCGCCAGCGTCGACAGGCTCAAGGGCACGCCTTCGCGGGCGTAGCGCTCGGACTGCCGGTTGAGCGGCTGGTGCTGGCCGTACTTCTCGAACAGGATCATCGCCAGCAGGCCGGGGCCCGCCCAGCCTCGGGGCACAACGTGGAGCGGCGCTGGCGCCTGCCCGATGGTCTCGCAGTCGCGGCAGGAGATCTTCTCCCTGACGTGCTGGATCACCTTCCATTGGCGCGGGATCACCTCCAGCGTCTC
>LSKJ01000538.1 GCA_001557035.1 Rhodospirillaceae bacterium CCH5-H10
CCCGCCAGCATCGGCGGCTCGGCCATCGCCGTCGTTCCAGCGGCGGGCGAAAGGGCTTCGCCGTCCTGCACCTGCCCCAGCGATTGCGGCGTATGGGCGAAGACATGGTCGGCCAGGAACCAGACCGTAGCCACCATGAGCGCACCGACGACGGCGGCGGCGGTGGGAAAGCCCAGGGCCGCGATGGAAGCGACCCAGAGCGGCGAGAAGACGACACCGCCGATGCTGGCGCCGTTATAGGCCATCGAGAGCGCCGCCGGCCGGCGCACCGCGTACCACGGCGCCACGATCGCGTTGACGGCCGCCGCGCCCATCGCCACCCAGCCGGCGCCACTCAGGAACGTCGCCAGCAGCAACTGCCAGGGCTCGTGCGCCAGCGCCCAACCCAGCACGCCGAACGCCAGCAGCACCGCGCCCACCTTGGTGACGGTCGGCAGCCCAAAGCGACGATAGAGCGACGGCAGGTTGGCGACGACGACGGCCCCCACCAGGAAGTGCAATGTCACCGCCGAGGAGACCAGCACGACCGACCAGTCCCGCGCCTCGCGCACCGACTGGAGATAGACCGGCGGTCCATAGAAGCCGAGTCCCCATCCGAACACGGCGAGCACGAAGGCGGCCGCGACGACACGGCGGCCGAAGAACGGCGCGGGAGAAGCGATGCTTGTCATGCGGCGGACAGTGCCGTCACGACGCATGGCCGTTGTTACGGCCGGGGCCGAAGCATCCCCACTGTCGTCCTGAGCGCAGCGAAGGACCTTGCGGATCGACCAGCGCACTCCATGGCGAACGTGAGATCCTTCGCTGCGCTCAGGATGACAAGGAGGTCAGAAACTCGCCTCTACGGCACCGAGGCCCGGGAACTCGCCGCGGGCGTGCGAGCCCGTCGGGAAATAGCGCAGACCGGTCCACGAACCTGTCGTGATCGCCTGGCCGGCGCGAAGGCCTCCGCGATGGCGCACCGCGTGATCGATCATCCAGGCAAGTGGGCGCACCGGATCGATGGCACCGAGGCCACCTTGCTGATTGACGACCGTCTGGCCGTCGACCACCAGCCTCACCGGCAGAGTGGCCCAGTCGAGCGTCTTCCAGTTGCGGATCGGATCGCCGACGACCAGCGCGTGGTTCATCTGGTTGTCGGCCAGCAGCCATTCGGGATCGGCGTCCTTGAAGTCGGCGAGCCGGGTGTCGACGATCTCCATCCCGACGAAGGCATCGCCCACTGCCGCGAGCGCTTCGTCGCGCTCGACCGGGGCCGTGCGAGCCGCGATGTCGCGCACGATGTGGAAGGAGATCTCGACCTCGACGCCGATCATGTGCATCGCCTTGCCGTCGAGGCGCGCCGGTGACGACGCCAGCGCACCGGCCAGCAGTGGTGCGGGATTGGGCTCCGCTGTCGGTGTCCGGGCTCCGACCTTCCAGCCACTGACAGGCCCGGTGGCCGCGGCCACGCCGTCCTGGATGGCAAAGACCGCAGCGCGATCCTTCAGGGCGAAGGGCGGCACCATCTGGCGGCCGCTGCGGCGCGCATCGAGAAGGGCCTGCACGGCGTGGGAAATGTCTGGGCTCATGGTAAGCTCGCACAAAACGACAACGAAACCGGAGAGGAAACCATGCCCTACGCCAGCGGCCGCGTCATTCACGACGCCGACGCGCACATCATGGAGGTGCCCGGTTTTCTCGAGGAGCATCTGGAGGCCCGGCATCGAGCCGCAGTCACCGACCAGGTCCTGTTTCCCCGCCACGAGGGTTTCCACAGCACACGGCTGAAGGCCGATGCCACGCAGGAATTCGACGAGGCGCAGATCATGCTGCGCAAGAACTGGGAGGCGCTGGGCTCGTCGAGCCGGCAGGACCGGCCGCGCTCCATCGACCTGCTGGGCTTTGCCAGCCAGCTCATGTTCACCACGGCGCTGCTCAACTATTCCTCCGTGCTGGAAGGCGGACGCGACGTCGATCTGACCTATTCGGTGGCGCGCGCCCATACGCGGCACATGGTCGAGTTCTGCTCGGTCGACCGCCGGCTGCTGCCGACCGGCTACGTGCCGCTGGTCGACTTCGAGCGCACCGAACGGGCGGCGCGCGAGGCGATCGAGCTGGGCGCCAAGGCGCTGATGATTCCGTCACGCTGCCCCGACGGTCATTCGCCGAGCCATATCGGCCTAGATCCGCTGTGGGCCATCGCGCAGGAGGCAGGCCTGCCGATCGTTTTCCATGTCGGCGGCGGCGGCAAACTGCTGGAGGATGCCTACTTCAACAACGGCCTGCCGCCGGTGCCCGACTTCCACGGCGGCGACGACAATTTCAAGTCGATCGACTACATGGCCATCGCCTATCCGCCGATGAAGGCGCTGACGGCGCTGGTGGTCGACCGCGTGCTCGACCGCTTCCCGGCGCTGAAGTTCGGCGTCATCGAACAGGGCGCCTCGTGGGTGCCGGGCTGGATGCGCAACATGGACAGCGCGCACAACGCCTTCTATCGCAACGAGGAGCGGCTGCAGAAGATGTCGCTGAAGCCCAGCGAATTCGTGCAGCGCCAGGTTCGCGTCACGCCCTACCCGCATGAGGATGCGGGCTGGATCATCGCCAACACCGGCGACGAGGTCTGCCTCTTCTCCTCCGACTATCCCCATGTCGAAGGCGGCCGTCATCCGATCAAGCGCTTCGAGGCGTCGATGGAGAAGGCCGGCACGACGGAGGCACAGAAGCAGCGCTTCTATTGCGACAATTTCATCGACCTGATGGGCGCCGGTCTCGCGCCCGAACTTCGTCACCCCGTACAGGCAGCCGCATGACCTACTCGACGCTTCTCACCGAACGCACCGGACCGGTACTCAAGATCACGACCAACCGGCCCGACGTGCTGAACGCGCAAAGCCGCATCCTGCTGGAGGAACTCGACGAGGCCTTCGCGGCGGGCGTGAAGGACAGCGACGTGCGGGTCATAATCCTGGCCGGCGCCGGCAAGCATTTCTCGGCCGGCCACGATCTCGGCAGTCCGCAGGAGATGGAGGACCAGAAGAAGACGCCTCTCGAACCGGGCTTCAAGGGCGAGTATCGCCGCCTGTGGGAACGCTTCTTCGAGAACACGATGCGCTGGCGCGACCTGCCGAAGCCCACCATCGCGCAGGTCCAGGGCTACTGCATCATGGGCGGCATGATGATTGCCTCGGCCTGCGACATCATCATCGCCAGCGAGGACGCGCAGTTCGCCGACCGCGCCGTGAAGTGGGGCGGCAGCCACGTGCAGTATTTCTCGATGCCGTGGGACTTCGGCCCGCGCAAGACCAAGGAATATCTCTTCACCGGCGACTTCATCAGCGCCGCCGACGCCGAGAAGGCGGGCCTGGTGAACCGCGTGGTGCCGCGCGCAAAGCTGGAGGCGGAGACGATGGCGCTCGCCCAGAGGATCGCCGAGCGCGATCCCTACGCGCTGAAGCTCGCCAAGGCGTCGGTCAACGAGACGCAGGATGCCCAGGGCTGGCGGCAGGCGATGGAGAACGCCTTCAAGAACTACATGCTCACCATCCCGCACCGCATCGAGATGGGCACCTACGGCGCCGCCGCCCGCGAGAAGTCGCCGAAGGATCGCTTCGGCGTCCTCAACAAGAAGACGGGCTGAACGCTCAGCGCTTCGGCGTGACGACCGGCGGGCGGGCAGGCGCCGCGAGGCCGTCCGGCACCTTGAAGGTCAGCGTCGTGACGAAGCGCATGCCGTCGTAGGGCGCGGTGCCGTGCGTACCGGGCGTGTTGTCGACCAGCGACACCTCGACCGCATACGTGCCCTTCCAGGGCAACTCGACCTCGAAGGCGCCGGCATCGTCGGTCTTTAGTTCCCGGGTCCAGCCGAACTCGGTCACGACCTCGACCTTTGCCTTGGGCAGCGGCTTGCCGTCGTAAAAGACCTTGAAGCTGCCGGGCTTGCCGGTCGGCACGATGTCGAGCGGGATGACCGGCTTGCGCTCGGCGAAGTCGGTGATGTAGCGCGCCGAATACCGGCCGAGCGTGCGCACGACCTTGTCGTTCTGCTTGCGCTCGGTGACGCGCGCCTGCTCGGCCACGACGCTGCCGGCACCGTCGGGCGTCCCGGTGAACTGGAACGAGGTCGGCTTCTTCTCGACCTTGAGGGCAGGATCTCCGCCGGCGCCGAACGCCTTGGCGGCCGGCGCCGGCTCGAAGCGGTCGAGCAGGCCGGGCGAGCCTTCGCGCACATTCTCGCCGAACTCGCCGAAATAGAGCTGGTAGCCCGCCGCATCCGGCTCGAGCCAGAGCGCGTGCGCCGACGCGGCGCCGGTGAACGAGAGCCACAGAAGGGCGGCAGTGACGATGCGCATGGTCGATCTCCTCCGAGGACAGGATATCTATCATGAGAGCGATCAATTACTAGACGCAATCTAACTCACTGGAGGTGAAGCGGGCGACCTTTGGGCCACCCGCTCTTCTCGTCGATCACTCACGCCGCGCGGCGCTTGCGTTCCTCCATCTCCACGCCCATCGCGCGGACGACCGAGGGCCGCTTCAGGTGGCGCTGGTGATAGGCCTGTAGGGCAGGCCACTTCGCGAGGTCGGCCTTGAGGAAAATCGCCCAGTTGAGCAGCGTCAGCAGATAGGCGTCGGCTACGGTGAAGCGGTCGCCGACCAGCGTCTCCCGATCGCCGAGACGCAGGGCGATCGCGGCCAGCGTCGGATCGAGTTCGGCCTTCGCAGCCTCCTTCGACTCGGCCGGCACCGCGGTCGAGAAAATGTTGTAGAAGACGCGCTTGTGCACCTCGGTACCGAGATAGTGCAGCACATCCATGAGCTGATAGCGCTCGGCGCTCCCCCAGGCTGGCGCCAGGCCGGACTCCGGCTTGCGGTCGGCCAGGTATTGCAGCACCGACGCGCCCTCGTTCAGCACCTTGCCGTCGTCTAACCGCAGCGCCGGCACGTAGCCATAGGGCGACACCGCGAAATAGTCGCCGCCATCGTCGGTTTTCCTGTCTTTGACGAAGCGGACCTTGACCGGCAGGCCGGCCCCGATCACCGCGATATGCGAGGCCAGCGAGCAGGCCATCGGCGAAGCAAACAGTTCCATCTCGGTCTCCTTGGGGTTGGACGGGTGGGATCGGTTGAAAGAGTCGGATCAGCGCAGCGACCGCAGCCGGCGCCAGAAGGGCTGGCTCGCTTCGAAGGCCGCCTGGGCCGGTGCGATGCCGGCGTCGCGCAGGCTGCGGTCTTCGACCTGGGCGAGCGCGCTACGCGTTTGCGCCCGCTCCCGCCACAGGCGGAGTTTCGCGAGCAGACGGCGGTGCCACGGCAGGCGCGGCAGCGCCACGGAAGTCAGGGTCGGATCGTCGCAGAAGGGATCGACCGGGAAGAGGTCGCGGCGTAAATGGCTCATTGGTGGGCTACTTCCGTATTTATATACGAAGTGGTACACAAATACTTGGAACGCCCCGCGTCAAGGATAATTATGCGAGACGGTACAAAAATAGAGAAAGAGCCGCGCCCACGCGGCCGTCCGCGCGAATTCATTACCAGCGAGGTATTGGACCGCGTCCGCGACGTCTTCCTGGCGAAGGGATTCGCCGCCGCCTCGCTCGACGAACTCTGCGCCGCCGCCGGCCTCAGCCGGCCGAGCCTCTACGCCGCCTTCGGCGACAAGGAGCAGCTCTACATCGGCATGCTGCGCCATGTCGGCGAGAAGAACGTCGAGGCAATGGACGCGGTTCTGTCGGGACCGGAGCCGATCGAGCAGCGGCTCGGCCGGATCTACAAGGGCGCGATCGACATCTACACCAGGCCGCCGAACCGGCCGGGCTGCATCATCGTGGGCACGGCGACCGTCGAGGCGACCAGCCATCCCGCGATCGGCGCGACCGCCAACGAGATCCTCGCGAGCTTCGAGAAGGCCTTCGAGCGCGGCTTCGTCAAAAGCGACCTCAAGCCCTCCCCGACACCCGCGGAGCGCGCCAGCATGGCCGGCGCGATCCTCTATGCAACGGGCGTTCGCGCACGCCTCGGCGTGCCGGCGACGGAACTGCGGACCTTCACCAAGTCGATGATCCCGGTGATCTGCCGGTAGGTCGCGGCCAAGCCGTCAGGCGCCTTCCGTTCAACATCGCTCAACCGCACCACCTCATCCTGAGGAGGCCCGAAGGGCCGTCTCGAAGGATGGGC
>LSKJ01000539.1 GCA_001557035.1 Rhodospirillaceae bacterium CCH5-H10
CCTCATGCTGAGGAGCGCTCCGCAGGAGCGCGTCTCGAAGCATGGGCACGAGCACTTCGTCTGTTGCCCATCCTTCGAGACGGCCCTTCGGGCCTCCTCAGGATGAGGTTGGTGGATCAGTCTGAGATGGAAAGACGTTAGTTGCGCTTGGGCAGCGTGAAGCGCGCGTCGCGCAGCTTCTTCTCCAGGGGCGGAATGCCCGCGGCATAGTTGCCCTTGGCGCATTCGTTCATCGCCACGCTGGCATCGACGTCTGGAAAGAGCTGGCCGTTGCCCTGGCCGCTGAGATAGCGGCGATAGAGGCTGGAGAGTTCGGCACAGTAGGAGGCGTCGTCGGCGAAAGCGGCCGACGGCGCCAGAAGCATCGCGAGAAGCGGCAGCAGCCTGCGGATCATGGGGCGCGGTCTACGCCGCGCCCCGAAGACCCGCAAGCCGTGCGACTTCAGTCCTACTGCGTGCTGCGGGCGACGCGGGCGTTGCGCAGCACCATGCGCTCGCGGATCCACAGGAAGAGCGCAGCGAACGGCAGCCAGCCGATCCAGCGCACACCCTCGATCAGGTATTCGCCCTGCGTCGTCGCCATCAGGTAGTCGACCTGGACTTTCCAGAGGCTCGCCGCGATCTCGAAGCCCAGCATCCAGACCAGGATGGCCGGCAGCAGCACCGTCAGCGGCTTCATCTGCTCGCTGAGACGCTCGGCGTACCAGGGCGCGAGCGCGATCGAGAAGGCCAGCACGGCCAGCACCAGCTTGGCGGCCTTGTGCTCCTCGAACCACGCCATCAGCATCGGCTCGCGGACGATCATCCCGTAGGCGGTCCAGCACAGCACCGCGCCGCCGATCAGGATCACCGACGGATAGCGGTCGACCAGCTTGATGACGAGCTGGCTGCCCCAGACGATGATCGGCACGCTGATGGCGAGACCCAGCAGGATCAGCAAGATCGAGCCGTGCGAGGCGCCGCCGATGGCCAGCACGTTGTCGATGCCCATCACCGCGTCGGCGATGATGATGGTGCGGACCGCCGCGGCGAAGCTCGCCGCCGGCGCCTTCACGAGGTGGCTTTCCTCGGCGTTGTCCTGCGGCGTGACCAGCTTGCGCGCGATCCAGACCAGCGCAAGGCCGCCGACCAGCATGAAGCCCGGCACGGCCAGGATGTAGACGACGAGGATGGCCATCAGGGCGCGGATGGCGATGGCGCCGAAGGTGCCCCAGAAGATGACCTTGTTCTGGCTCTCCTTGGGGAGATTGCGCGCGACCAGGCCGATGATGAGGGCGTTGTCGCCCGCCAGCACGAGGTCGATCAGGATGATGGCGAGCAGCGCCGAAAAGAATGCGCCCGAAAACAGTTCGAGTTCCATGAAAGTCTCCAACAACAATTGAATGAGTGCCGTCGCCGCGCGCTTCCCGGGGAAGGGCGGTCGCCGGTAGTTCAGTCAGTCGTCAGAGCTTTATCGGCACCTTCTCGACGCCGTCCTTGTGTGCGTCGTCGAGGGGGTGGAAGAACGCGCCGGCCACGATGCGGAGGATCATGATCCCCGCGGCCATCACGCCGCCGGCCAGCAACAGTTCCAGCAGGTGCCAGTGGCGCATCGCCAGCACGGAGAATTCGCCGCCGAGATCGAAGAAGGCGAATTCCAGACCGGCCTCGCCCAGCCAGGTCGGATCGACCGCATCGCCGAACACAGCGAGGATCATGCACATCACGATCGACGCAACGAACAGCTCGCCGCTCGGAGATACGGTCCGGACGGCGTTGGCGGCGCGATGCGATCGATGGATCAGACGCATGGTCCGGTCAATTTCCAGCCGGTCCGGTCGCAGATCAAGGCTAAAGCGACACGGCCGTCCCGAAATGTCGCAGCCGGCTCAGATCTCCAGCCGTCGCAGCCGGAGTGCATTTCCGATGACGCTTACCGAGCTCAGAGCCATGGCCGCTGCCGCCAGGATCGGGCTCAGCGTAATTCCGAGGAGCGGGTAGAGCGCGCCCGCCGCGATCGGCACGCCGGCCGCGTTGTAGACGAAGGCAAAGAACAGGTTCTGCCGGATGTTGGCCATGGTCGCCCGGGACAGGTGACGGGCGCGAGCGATGCCCAGGAGGTCGCCCTTCACCAGCGTGACCCCCGCGCTCTCCATGGCGATGTCGGTGCCGGTGCCCATGGCGATCCCGACATCGGCGGCGGCCAGGGCCGGGGCGTCGTTGATGCCGTCGCCGGCCATGGCCACGATGCGCCCCTCGGCCTTCAGGCGCTGGACGATCCGCGCCTTGTCCTCGGGCAGCACCTCGGCCTCGACCGCGTCGATGCCCAGCCGGGCCGCGACCGCGGCGGCACTGCGCCGGTTGTCGCCGGTCAGCATGACGATGTGCAGGCCCGCCTCGCGCAGGCGCTTCAGGGCTTCGGGCGTCGTGTCCTTGACCGGATCGCTCACCGCCAGCAGGCCCGCGACCGATCCATCGACCGCCAGCAGGACGACGGTGGCTCCCCGCTGACGCAAGGCGTCGGCCTTGGTCTCGGCCACCGTCACGTCGATGCCGGCCTCGCGCAGAAGCGTGGCATTGCCGAGCAGCAGGCGCCGACCGTCCACCGTACCCGACACGCCCTTGCCGGCGGGCGAGGCGAAGCTTTCGACGCTCGCCGTCGTCACGCCCCGCGCCTGGGCGCCGGCCAGGATCGATGTCGCGATGGGATGCTCGCTGCCGCGTTCGAGGCTGGCGGCCAGCCGCAGGATCTCGGTGTCGGCCAGTTCGCCCAGCGTCTCGACGGCCGACAGGGTCGGCTTGCCCAGCGTCAGCGTGCCGGTCTTGTCGACCACCAGCGTGTCGACTTTCTCCAGCCGCTCCAGCGCCTCGGCATTGCGGATCAGGATGCCGGCAGCAGCGCCACGGCCGACGCCGACCATGATCGACATCGGCGTGGCGAGGCCCAGCGCACAGGGGCAGGCGATGATCAGCACGGAGACTGCCGCCACCAGCGCATAGGAGAAGGCCGGCGCGGGACCCCAGATCGACCAGGCGGCGAAGGCGATGACCGACACGGCGATGACCGCCGGCACGAACCAGCCGGCGACGATGTCGGCCAGGCGCTGGATGGGTGCGCGGCTGCGCTGGGCCTCGGCGACCATCCGTACGATTCGCGACAGCATGGTGTCGCTGCCGACCAGCTCGGCCGTCATCACGAAGCCGCCGCTCAGGTTCACGGTGCCGCCGATCACTTTGGCGCCGGCCGCCTTGGAGACGGGCATCGGCTCGCCGGTGATGCTCGATTCGTCGACCGAGCCGGCGCCTTCGACGATCGCGCCGTCGACCGGCACTTTTTCGCCCGGCCGCACGCGCAGCCGGTCGCCGACCGCGATCCGGTCGATCGCCACTTCGACATCGGTGCCGTCGGTGTCCACGCGAAGGGCGGTGCGCGGCGCCAGTCCCAGCAACGCCTTGATGGCGCCGCCAGTGGCATCGCGCGCGCGCAGTTCGAGCACCTGGCCCACCAGCACCAGCACGACGATCACGGCGGCCGGCTCGAAATAGACCGGCACCATGCCATCGGCGCCGCGCAGGCCGGCGGGAAAGAGGCCCGGCACGAGGGTGGCGATCACGCTGTAGGCCCAGGCGACGCCGGTGCCGAGCGCGATCAGCGTGAACATGTTGAGGTGGCCGGTGCGGACCGACTGCCAGCCGCGCACGAAGAACGGCCAGCCGGCCCACAACACCACGGGGGTCGCCAGCGCCATCAGCAGCCAGGGCGCGAGACCGTGCGGCAGGAAGCGATGCAGGTCGAAGAAATGCCCGCCCATGTCGAGCGCCACCAGCGGCACGGAAAGCGCGCCGCCGATCCAGAGCCGGCGGGTCATGTCGACCAGTTCTTCGTTCGGTCCGTCGTCGAGCGAGATCTCGGCGGGTTCGAGCGCCATGCCGCAGATCGGGCAGCTTCCCGGACCGACCTGACGGATCTCGGGATGCATGGGGCAGGTGAAGATCGCACCCGGTGCCGCAGGCGGGGCGGGTGGCGCTTCCTCCGGCTTCAGATAGCGCACCGGATCGGCCGTGAACTTCTGCAGGCACTTCGGGTTGCAGAAGTAATAGGTCTGCCCCTCGTGCACCGTGGTGTTCTTCGCGCCGTCGATCTTCACCTTCATCCCGCAGACGGGATCGATGGCGATGTTGGGATCCGCGGCGGGCGCGTGGCAGCAGTCGTGGCTCATGCTTGCTATCTATACCCTACGGGGGTATGGTTCAAGGATGGACGAGAAGCTCAAGAAGTCGCAGCTCGCGCGCCTCAGCCGCATCGAGGGCCAGGTGCGCGGCGTGGCGCGCATGATCGAGGAGGAGCGTTACTGCATCGACGTGCTGACGCAGATCCGCGCGGTGCGCGCCGCGCTCGACAAGGTCGAGCAGGAGACGCTGGGCGATCACCTGCAGCATTGCGTGGCGCACGCCTTCCATGCCGGCTCCGACAAGGACCGGCAGATCAAGATCGACGAGATACTCGAAGTGCTGGATAGTCGACGGCGCTGACGAGGAATGGCGATGACCCTCATCCGTCCGCTGAGGAAAGTCTCACAGGCGCTCCTGCTTGGGCTCACGATGTGGGTGCTTGCCGTGGGTGCCGCATCGGCCCACGGCGCACATGCGGATGAGCGTCCCGTAACCGCCATGAAATCGCAGCCTGTCGCGCATGACGGGCAGACCGCTTCGGCGACCCCGGCGGAATCGACGGAAGTTCCTGCCACGCACGAGGGCGGCACCTGTCCGGGCGGCGGTGCAGCCGACCATGGCGACGGTTGCTGTACGATTGCCTGCCATGCGGCAATGGCTGCTGCGGGCATGGATGAGTGGACGGGGCCCAGAATCTCCTCACCGGTCCCGATGTTCATGAGCGACCTGCTCGAGGGACGCTGCGGCGACTGCTCGGAACGTCCTCCCAGATTCGTCTGATCGCGTTCGCGCCATGAGCGTGTGTCCGGTCGCGAGTCTTTCCCCGGCTCGGTAGTCCCGACTCCTGATCTGCGCGAACGCAAGGAACTCGCCGCCGTCCGGCCGCGAGGCTCGTCCCGTTGCGTTCACGTCAATCCTGTCCGGGTTTCTGTCATGAAATTCCTGTTGCCCGCCATGCTTGCGCTTGGAGCGTCCGCATGCGCTGCCCCTTCCTTGCCCGCCTTGTCGCCGGCCGACGCTTCCAGTCCCGATGCTGCCACCGTCGCGACGCCGTATCGGCCGGTGATGTCCGGCACCGTGCCCCATGCGCCCGTCGGTCTGAAGCCGTGGCGGGAACTCAACGATCGCGTGGCGCCGGCGGCCGGGAGGCCGCAATGAGTCTCCTTTCGCGAGCGGCCGGCGCCGCCCTCGTCGGCCTGCTGGCTGCCGGGTGCGCGCAGTTCACTGACGATGGCGGCATGGCGCCGGTCACGGACGGCATTCGACGGGAAATCGGACGCGACGCCGTGAAGCTCTCAACGCCGGAAGACGCTCGCCGCGCCCGCGAGCGGGTGCAGGCCCTGCTTGCCGAATCGCTCACGGAGGAGGCGGCCGTTCAGATCGCGCTCCTGAACAATCGCGGGCTGCAGGCGGCCTACAACGACCTGGGCATCTCGGAAGCCGACTATGTCCAGGCGAGCCTGCCACCCAATCCCGCGATCCTCCTGAACCGCACCTTTGGCACGGGAGGCTTCGTCGAGTTCGGGTTCCAGCTCGTCGGAAACCTGCTGGCCTTCGCGACCCTGCCCGCCAAAACCGAGATCGCGAAACGCGAGTTCGAGGAGGCGCGCTACCGGGCCATCGCGACGACCCTCGGCCTGACGATCAACGCGAGGCGTGCCTATATCCGTGCGCTCGCCGCCCAGCAGCGCCTCGCCCTGCTGGAGCAGGCGCGCCAGACGGCTGATGCCTCGGCGCAGATGATGAAGCAGCTGGGCGAGACCGGCGCCGCCAACAAGCTCGACCAGGCACGCGTCGCCGCCTTCTATGCCGACCTGAGTGTCCAGGTCGCGCAGGCACGGCTGGCGGTCACCACGTCGCGAGAGGCCTTGACGCGGATTCTCGGCCTCTGGGGAAGCGATCTCGATTACAGGCTTCCGTCCCGGCTGCCGGTCCTGCCGCCCGCAGCCGAGGCGTTGGCCGACGTGGAGGTCGATGCGATGAGGCGGCGCGTCGACCTGATCATCCTGCGCTACGAGATCGTGACGCTGGCGAAGTCGGCGAATTTCGTGAATGCGACACGCTACCTCTCCTTCCTCGAACTGGGCCTCGGTTACCGCAACGAGGTCGAGACCGGCAGCACGGGCGAGCAGACCTCCAAGAACAGGTATGGGATCGAACTCGGTATCGTGATCCCCGTCTTCGACACCGGTCAGGCCCGCCTGACCGCCGCCCACGAGATCTACATGCGGGCGATCAACAGGCTTGTCGAAAAGTCGGTCAATGCCCGTTCGGAGGCTCGGGTCGCCTATTCGACGTATCGCGCGACCTATGACATCGCGAGGTACTACCAGTCGCGCATCGTTCCGCTCCGCCGCCAGATCTCGTCGGAGGTGCTCCTGCGGTACAACGGCATGCTGTCCGATGTCTTCGAAGTGCTGATCGACGAGCGCGAGCGGATCAACGCCAGCATCGGGTCGCTCGATGCCCTGCGCGACTACCACCTTGCCGTCGCCGACCTCCAGGCGGCCCTGACCGTCGGCGGAACGGTGCCGCCGTCCGGGGTGATCAACACGACCCCGCCTCCCCAGACCATTCCGCTCGGCCTCTAAGGACAGGAGAACGACATGAGCATTTCCCGCCGCGATCTTGTTGGTGCGTCAGGTCTCGCGCTCCTCGGTGCCGCCGCCGTCAGCGGCCGCGTCCAGGCGCAGTCGATTCCCGAAGCGCCGACCACAACCACGACCACGATGCAGCCGCCTCTCTATCCGACCAGCGGGCCCGACTATCAGCCCGTCGTGACGCTGAACGGATGGACGCTGCCGTGGCGGCAGAATGGCGACTGGAAGGAGTTCCATCTCGTCGCCGAACCGGTCGAGCGCGAGATCGCGCCCGGCATGACGGCGCGCCTGTGGGGCTACAACGGCCAGAGCCCGGGTCCGACGATCGAGGCGGTCGAGGGCGACAAGGTTCGTATCTTCGTGACCAATCGCCTGCCGGAGCACACGACCATCCACTGGCATGGCCAGATCCTGCCGTGCGGCATGGACGGAGTCGGGGGGCTCACCCAGCCTCACATCAAGCCAGGCAAGACCTTCGTCTACGAGTTCCAGCTCATGAAGAGCGGGACCTTCATGTACCACCCGCATGCCGACGAGATGGTGCAGATGGCGATGGGGATGATGGGCTTCTTCGTGGTCCATCCCCGCGATCCCCGGCAGCATCGCGTCGACCGCGACTTCGTGTTCCTGCTGAGTGCTTACGACATCGAACCCGGCGCCTACGTGCCGAAAGTCGCCGAGATGCTGAACTTCAACATGTGGACCTGGAACAGCCGGGTCTTTCCCGGCATCGACCCGCTCGTCGTCGCGAAGGGCGACCGCGTGCGCGTGCGCGTGGGCAATCTCACCATGACCAATCATCCGATCCACATGCACGGCTACGACTTCGAGGTCACCTGCACCGACGGGGGATGGGTGCGGCCTGAGGCGCGCTGGCCCGAGGTCACGATCGACATTCCGGTGGGCGCCATGCGTGCCTACGAGTTTGACGCGATCCATCCCGGCGACTGGGCGATCCACTGTCACAAGTCGCATCACACGATGAACGCGATGGGGCATGGCATCCGCAATTTCATCGGCGTCGACAAGAAGCAGTTCGCCGGACGGATGAAGCGACTGGTACCCGACTACATGCCGATGGGCAGCGCCGGCATGGCCGACATGGGTGAAATGGAGATGCCGCTGCCGGACAACACGTTGCCGATGATGACCGGCTTCGCCCAGTTCGGCGCCGTCGAGATGGGCGGCATGTTCTCCGTCGTGAAGGTGCGCGAGGGCATCGGATCCAAGGATTACAAGGATCCCGGATGGTACCAGCATCCACCCGGAACGGTGGCCTGGGAATGGAAAGGGCCGCAGCCCGCCGCGACCCGCGCGCCAACACCTGCACGGACCAATCGGCCCGCCGACCCGCCGGCGCGCGTGGTCAAGCCCTCATCCCATGACTCCCACAAGTAACGCGACCAAGGAGGCAATCGTGAAGGTCAGAATGTTCCTGACGGCATCGATCACCGTGGCCCTGCTGACCGGCGTGGCCGTCGCGGCGCCCGGGCATGCTCCGGGCGAAGGCCATTCCCATGGCGAGGATACCCCGTACGGCAAACCGGGCGATCCGAAGAAGCCGGCGCGCGTCGTCCAGGTCGTCTTCCGCGAGAATGACGGGAAGATGCTGTTCCTCCCCGACAACTTCAGATTCAGGAAGGGGGAACAGGTTCGTTTCCAGCTCCGCAACAACGGCGCCGTCGATCATGAATTCGTGATCGGTACCGTCGAGGAGAACCTGAAGCACATGAAGGAGATGGAGAAGAACCCCGACATGGAGCACGACGATCCGAACGCCAAGCGCCTGAAGCCCAGGGCAACCGGCGAGATTCTCTGGCAGTTCACCAGAGCCGGCACATTCGACGTTTCCTGCCTCATCCCCGGACATCGCCAAGCGGGCATGACCGGCACCATCGTCGTCGAGTGAACCCTCGCAGCAGTGGAGAATTCAGATGTTCAGGAAGTTTGTCGCGTCGACGCTGGTCGCGATCACGGTCGCGTTATCGGTGTCCGCATGGGCCGAGAGCGGTATGGTGCAGGGCGAGGTCATGAAGGTCGACAGGTCAGCTGGAAAAGTCACCCTCAAGCACGGCCCCATCAAGAGGCTCGACATGGACGCAATGACCATGGTGTTCCGCGTTGCCGATCCGGCCATGCTGGACAGGATGAAGACCGGGGACAAGATCGAGTTCGAGGCCGATCGCGTCAACGGCGCCATCACCATCGTCAAGCTCGGCAAGGCGCGCTGACGGCGGTTCGATGGACCGCTCCGACCGGTCGCATAGGCGGGGCCGCCCGCGGCGCGCTAGAGTGCGGGCATCCCCTTCGAAGGAACGCGTCATGTCCAGAACCAAGATTGCCCTCGCCTGCCAAGGCGGCGGCAGCCAGACCGCCTTTACCGCCGGCGCCCTGAAGGCGCTGTGCCAGGCGCAGGCCCGGCTCCGCGACGAGTTCGAGGTGGTGGCCATCAGCGGGACGTCCGGCGGCGCCGTCTGCGCCACGCTGCTCTGGTACTCGTTCATGAAGGGCGATCGCCCCGTCTGGGAACGCATGATGAATTTCTGGGAGGAGAACACCGCCCAGGGACCAGTCGAGCATGCCATCAACCGGTTCATCGTCGAATCGGTGCGGCTGGTGAATGCCGGCATGATGCCGACGCTGCAGCTCAGCCCCTCGTCGCCCGTCATGCAGTCGATGATGGAGTTCATGACGGCCGGCCAGCGCATGGGCTTCTCCGACTTCCGCGGGCTGCTGGAAAAGCACATCGACTTCGCGGAGATTGCCTCGTGGGGTCCCAAGCCGCAGCGGCCTGTGCTGATGCTGGGCGCGGCCAACGTGACGAGCGGCGCGCTCGCCAAGTTCGTGTCGGCGCGCGAGGCGATCCGGGTGGAGCACGTGCTGGCGTCCTGCGCCGTGCCGAACATCTTTCCCGCGGTGCCGATCGGCGGCGACGTCTACTGGGACGGGCTGTTCTCCGACAATCCGCCCGTCGAGGAACTGTTGCGCCCGCGCTCGGTCGGCGAGGAGAACATTCCCGACGAGATCTGGCTGATCAAGATCAACCCGACCGCGAGCCGGCTCGTGCCGGCGAAGCCGGGTGAGATCATCGACCGGCGTAACCAGCTCGAGGGCAACATCTCGCTGTTCCAGCAACTCGGGCATCTCGAGTTCATGAACGACCTGATTCTGGCCGACGCCTTCCGGCCGGAGTTCCTGGACCGCTTCGACATCAAGGCGCCGGTGCGTATCCCGAAGTCGTTCCACACAGACATCGACAAGCCCTACCACATCCCCTGCATCGAGATGCCGCTCGAGCTTCAGGCCCTGCTCGACTACGAGGGCAAGATCGATCGCGGCTCGGAGAACATCTCCATGCTGATCGCCGAGGGCGAGAAAGCGGCCGAGGTCTTCCTGCGGGAGCGGGCAGCCGCTGTCGCGGCATCGTCGCTGGGCGAAAACCAGACGGCCGGACAGGCCGAATCGCGGGACGGTTCCGACCCGCTTCCCCTCAGGCGGTGGAAGGAATCCCCGCCGCGTTCGGAATGACGCTTACTGCGGCTCGATCTTCGCGATCTTGACGTAGTCGGCCCATTTGGCGCGTTCCTCGCGGTCCTGCTGGGCGCACTGTTCCAGAGTCAGCGGCCTGGCGGTGAGGGCGAACTCCTCCGTCAGGCGCTTGTTGTTCTCGGGCGCGGTGATGGCCTCGTTGATCAGCGTGTTCAGCCGCTGCTGGATCGGCAGCGGCGTTGCCTTCGGCACCGCGATCGCCAGGAACCCGGACGTGGTGAATCCGGGGAAGGTTTCGGCGAGGACCGGGATGTCGGGATAGAGTGGGCTGCGGCTGGGCAGCGAGATGGCCAGCGCGCGCGCCTTCTTGTCGACCACCTGGCCGCGCCCGGCGGTGAGGTCGACGAACATGAAGTTGATGGCGCCGCCGTACAGATCGTTCCAGGCGTTGCCGATCGCCTTGTAGCCGACGCCCTGCCATTCGACGCCCGCCCTCTTGCCCAGCACCTCGGCCGGCACCTGCGAGCTGGCGTTGAAATAGCCGAAGTTGAGCTTGCCGGGACGGGCCTTGGCGTCGGCCACAAGCTCCGCCAGGGACTTGTAGGGGCTGTTGGCCGGCACCACGAGGAAGGTGCCCGAGGAGCCGATGATCCCGACGACCGAGAAGTCCTTCTCCGGATCGTAGCCGGGGTTCTTGTACATGTGGACGTTGGCGGCGTTGGTCGAGGTCGTGGCCAGCATCAGCGTGTAGCCATCCGGCGGCGCGACCTTGACCGCCATGGCACCGACGATGCCGTTGGCGCCCGGCTTGTTCTCGACGATGAAGGGCTGGCCGGTCTTCTCCTCGATGTACTTGCCGACCAGGCGCGCGGTGATGTCGCCCGAGCCACCCGGCGCGAACGGCACGACGATGCGGATCGCTTTCGTGGGGAATGTTTCGGTCTGCGCGGCGGCGGGCAGGGCGGCCAGCAGGGGAAGGGCGAACAGGCTGCGGCGAGACAGCGACATGCGGAATGTGTCCATGGGTGTGAAGTCTAGCGCATCTGCGGCGCATGGACAGCGCGCCGGCTGCAGTCCTACCTTGCAGGCATGTCACAATCAGGCCGGCCGCCGCTCGACGGCATTCGCATCATCGACTTCTCCCGCGTGATCGCGGGTCCTATGTGCACCCAGATGCTCGCGGACATGGGCGCCGAGGTGATCAAGATCGAGAATCCCGACGGCGGCGACGACACGCGCAAGGGGGCCGGTCCGCGCGCCGGCGGCCCCGGCGGCGAGAGCCACTTCTTCATGACCTACAACAGGGGCAAGAAGAGCGTCGCGCTCGATTTCACCAAGCCCGACGGCCAGGCGATCGTGCACAAGCTGCTCGCCCATGCCGATGTGCTGGTCGAGAATTTCCGGCCGGGCGTGCTGAAGAAGTACGGTTTCGACTATGCGAGCCTCGCGGCGAAGTACCCGAAGCTGATCTATCTCTCGATCTCGGCGTACGGACAGACCGGGCCGTTGTCGGACCGTCCCGGTTACGATCCGGTGCTGCAGGCCGAGTCGGGCATGATGAGCGTCAACGGCGAGGCCGATGGCGAGGGCCTGCGCCATGCCATCGCCATCGTCGACACGATGACGGCGATCCATTCGACGGCGGCGATCAACGCCGCGCTCTATGCCCGCCGCGACACCCAGAAGGGCCAGCATATCGATCTCGCGCTCTACGACACCGCGCTCGTGTCGCTGGGCAACATGGGCGCCTACTACCTGATCGGCGGCGACCAGCCCAAGCGTGCCGGCAACGGCCACTTCGCCTCGGCGCCCAACAGTTCGTTCAATACGTCGAACGGCAAGATCTACATGGCCGTCGCGAACCAGAAGCTGTTTGGCGATACCTGCAAGGCGCTCGGTCACCCCGAATGGCTGACCGATCCGCGCTTCGACACGGTGGCCAACCGCGTCGCCAACAAGCCCGAGCTGACGCGTCTCATGGAAGAGGTGCTGACGACCGACACCAAGGAGAACTGGGCGCAGAAGCTGCGGCATCTTCCGGCCGGCCCGATCCGCACCATGAAGGAGGCGCTGGACGAGCCGGAGGTGAAGCGCCGCGGCATGCTGAAGACCTACAAGCACAGCCGAGTCGGCGAGGTGCCCTTGATCGGCTCGAACTTCCACTTCTCCGACACGCCGGTCGACGACACGCGCCCCCCGCCGGCGCTGGGCGAGCACACCGATCAGGTGCTGACGGAACTGGCGGGCCTCGGCGCGGCCGAGATCGCGGCGTTGCGGGAGAAGAAGATCGTCGGCTGACGTTCCATGTCGTCCTGAGCTAAGCGAAGGACCTCACGGAACGACCAGGCGAGTCCTTGGCGCAAGTGAGATCCTTAGGGTATTTCCGATCGGGAAAGAATCACCACTGCAAAGACCACCTCACCCTGAGGAGCGCTCCCCCTCGATTACCTCGGGGTAAACTCCGGGGCGCGTCTCGAAGGGTGGGAACGCGCACCGAGTTTGTTGCCCATCCTTCGAGACGGCGCTTTGCGCCTCCTCAGGATGAGGTCGGTGGGTCAATCTGAGACGGGGAGACTCTAGCGGCGCTCAGGATGACCTCAACGGACGGCTGCGCTTATCGCTCCAGCCACGTCTTCAGGATCAGATTGGTCTCCTCGGGCTTCTCCATCGTGACGAGATGCCCGCACTGTTCGATCACGGCCAGGCTGGCGGCCGGGATGGCCTTGGCGATCTCCTCCGACAGGAACAGCGGCGTCGCCGCGTCGTCGCGGCCGCACACGACCGTGGTCGGGCACTGGATACGCGGCAGGTCGGGCCGGCGGTCCACGTGGATCGCCGCCAGCTCCTCCTGCCGCTTGTAGATATCGACACCGATCTCGCCGCACATCGTCATCACCTCGTCGACCAGCGCCTTGTCGGGCAGGCGATAGGCCGGGATAAAGCGCGTCATCTGCATGCCGAGGACCAGCTCGAAGTGGCCCTCGTCGGCCAGCCGGATGCGGGCGCGCCGGACCGCGCGCTCGGCCTCGCTCTGGCTGCGCATGCCGGTGTCGAGCAGGGCGAGCTTCGTCACGCGCTGGGCGGCGAACTGCATGATCTCGACGGCCAGCATGCCGCCCAGCGACAGGCCCGCCAGCGCGAACTTCTCCGCCGGCATCTGGTCCACCACCCAGCGGGCGGCGCTCTCCCAACTGTCCCAGATCGACAGCGGCGCATTGCGCCAGTCCGGCACGACGATGTCGGCCCGCCCTTCGAGGGCTGCGACCTGCGCGGCGAAGAGGCGTGGCGAGCAGAGTACGCCGGGAACGAGCAGCAAGGGGGGCCTGGTCATTGTTTTCCTCCGACGCGGAGCGTAGCGCAGACGATTCGGCTGCGGTACCAATGGGGCATGCCCGCCGTCTCCGTTCGCGACATCCGTCTCGACCTGTTCCGCGGCCTCGCCCTGTGGTTCATCTTCCTCGACCACATTCCGACGAACATCGTGAGCTGGCTGACCGTCCGCAACTACGGCTTCAGCGATGCCACCGAGATCTTCGTGTTCATCTCCGGCTACACTGCGGTCATCGCCTATGGCCGGATGCTGGACAAGGAGGGCTGGCCGCGCACCGCGGCGCGAATCTACCGCCGGGTCTGGCAGCTCTACGTCGCGCACATCCTGCTGTTCGTGGCCTTCACCGCCCAGATCGCCTGGGTCTCGATCGCGCGCGATGCCCCGGCGCTGATCGAGGAGATGGAGCTGCTCGGCCTGGGGCAGAACCCCTATCGCGCCATCCTGGAGGCGGCGCTGCTGAAGTTCCGGCCGGTGAACCTCGACGTGCTGCCGCTCTACATCGTGCTGCTCGCGGCCTTCCCCTGGGTCCTGCCGGTGCTGGTGCGCTGGCCGTGGGCGGTGATCGCCGTCTCGGTCGCCCTCTATGTCGTGACCTGCCGCTACAACTGGAGCCTGCCGGCCTATCCCGACGAGAAGGTCTGGTATTTCAACCCGATGGCCTGGCAGGTCGTGTTCCATGTCGGGGCTGCCTGCGCCGTGTTCGGCCCCGGGCTGTCCCGGCTCGACCGGTACCGCACGCCCCTGACCGTCCTGGCCGTCGCCTTCGTGCTCTTCGCGGCCCTGATCGCCCTGTCGTGGCAGTACAATCCGCTGGAACGGCTGATCCCGGCCTGGGTGTCGCGGATCATCTACCCGATCGACAAGACCAACATCGACGTCCTGAGATTCCTGCACTTCCTGGCCATCGCCTGGCTGGTCCGGATCGCCGTGCCCATTGACGCGCCGGCTCTGAAATGGCCCATTTGGCAGCCGCTTCGCAGATGCGGTGAAGCGTCGCTGCTTATATTCTGCATCGGGACCTTCCTGGCGCTGAGCGGCCAGGTGATCGTTAGCCATTATGAAGATTCGATCGTGTCGCAGATTGTCGTGAGCGTGGTGGGGATCGCGATCATGTGCGTCGCCGCCTATATCGCCGCCTGGTTCAAGGGCGGCGGAAAGAGCACGCCACCGCGCGTGCATCGCTTGGCCGAGGCCTCGACGTGAGCCGCGCGCTGGCCCTGCTGGCTGCACTGTTCGCGATCGCGCTGGGCAGCCCGGCATTCGCGCAATCGATGACGCTTTGCCGCGCCAAGCCCGCCCTGCTCGAACTCGGTACGAAATTGCCGATCTCGCGCAAGGCGATGGCCGAGAAGAAGGTTCTGCGCATCATCGCGCTCGGCTCTTCGACGACGGCCGGATACGGCGTCTCCAACCCGGCCTATGCCTTTCCCACGCAGCTCCGCATCGGCCTGGAGAAGGCGCTGCCCGGCATCGACATCGACGTGATCAACCGCGGCATCGGCGGCCAGGACGTCGAGGAGATGGCTGCCCGCATGCGCGTGGAGATGGAGGGCAATCCGGCCTCGCTGGTGATCTGGCAGACCGGCACCAACGCCGCCATCCGGCACATGCCCCTCGACAAGTTCGACACTACGCTGCGCGCCGGGCTGAAGCTCGGCACCTCGCTGGGCGCGGACTTCGTGCTGATGAACCTGCAGTACGTGCCCGCCGTCGTCGCCGCGCCGGACAAGGAAGCCTACGAGAAGATCATGGCGGACGCTGCCCGCGACTACGCGGCCGGCCTGTTCCGCCGCTATGACATCATGCGCAGCTGGTACGACGACGGCATGCCCTACGCCCAGTTCGTGCAACTCGACGGGCTGCACCTCAACGATTTTGGCCAGAAGTGCATCGGCCGGCTCCTGACCCGCTCGATCCTGGCGGCGCTCACCGGTCCCTGAAAAAAAGAGGACGCAAGATGCCCCGCCGTTTCGTCGACCTGTCGATCTATCTCGAGAACGACGTGATCTCCGATCCGCCGCCGTTCGGGCCGAAGATCCAGTATCACAAGCATGCCGACACGGCGGGCCAGATCGCCGGCTTCTTTCCCGGCCTCAAGAAGGAAGACCTGCCCGACGGCGCCGGCTGGGCGGTCGAGAACGTCAACCTCTCGACGCACAATGGCACGCATCTCGACGCGCCCTATCACTTCCATCCGACGATGAACAAGGGCGAGCGCGCCATCACGATCGACGAGGTGCCGCTCGAATGGTGCTTCCAGCCCGGCGTGAAGCTCGACTTCCGAGACAAGCCGGACGGGCATGTCATCACGGCCGCCGAAGTCGAGGAGGAACTGAAGCGGATCGGGCATGAGTTGAAGCCGCTGGAAATCGTCGTGGTCAACACGCGAGCGGGCTCGCGCTACGGCAACGACGACTACGTCAATTCCGGCTGCGGCATGGGCTACGACGCCACGATCTACCTGCTGGAGAAGGGCGTGCGTCTCACCGGCACCGATGCCTGGAGCTGGGACGCGCCGTTCTACTTCACCGCCCAGAAATGGGCCAAGGACCACGATCCGTCGATCATCTGGGAAGGCCACAAGGCCGGCCGCGACATCGGCTACTGCCACCTCGAGAAGTTGCACAATCTCGAATCGCTGCCGGGCGACGGCTTCACCATCGCCTGCTTCCCGCACAAAATCCGCGGCGCCTCCGCCGGCTGGACCCGTGCGGTCGCGATCTTCGAGGAGTGACCGAAGTCTTTCCATCTCGACTTCACACACCACCTCATCCTGAGGAGCCACGCGGAGCGTGGCGTCTCGAAGAATGGGCAACGGGCGCGGTGTGTGTAGCCCATGCTTCGAGACGCGCTCCTGTGGAGCGCTCCTCAGCATGAGGTCATTGTTGTGGTTTCTGTTCTGACCGAAGAAAATTCAGAGCGACGCCGGTCGTCGCGCGAATAGAAGTGCAAAGCCGAGTGCTGCAATCGCGCCGCCGGCTCCGGCCCGCAGACGGCGCAGCAGCGTCGGCCGTCCGACCGCGATCGAGCGGGCGCGCGAGGCCAGCAGCGCGACCACCACATCGACGGCGGTGTTGAGCACGACCGAGATCAGGCCCAGCAGCAGGAACTGCAGCCAGACGGGCCCGGCTGACGGATCGACGAACTGCGGCAGGAACGCGAGGAAGAACGCGGCGGTCTTGGGATTGAGCGCCTCGACCAGGATGCCTTCGCGGAAGGCCCTTGCCGCGCCGGTCGTGGTCACTTTCGCTTCGAACGGCTGGCGCGCCTCGCGGATCGCCTTGATTCCGAGCCAGACGAGATAGAGCGCGCCGGCGAATTTAAGGAGCGTGAAGGCTTCGGCGCTCGCCATCACCAGGGCCGAGACGCCGACGGCGCCCGCCGCGACATGGACCAGCCCGCCGAGCCCCGTGCCGAAGCTGGAGGCCAGGCCTTCGCCGCGGCCACCGGCCAGGGTGCGTGCCGCGACGTAGAAGATGCCGGGCCCGGGCGATACGGCGATCGCCAGGGCCGCGGCGGAGAACAGCGCGAGGTTGGCGAGATCCATCGTCGCTTACGGCAGCGGATCGGGTTCGCCCGGCGGCAGCGGCACTTCGAAGACGTTGAGCGTCATCGAGACCAGCATGTAGTAGCCGCACACGCCGACCAGATCGACCACGCCCTGCTCGCCGAACGCGTCGATGGCCCGCTTGTAGTTGGGCGGCGCGACGCGGTTGGTTTCGAGATACTCGGTGACGAAATCATAGACGACCTTCTCGACCTCGCGCTTGAACGGCGGCGTGGCGCGCAGGCGGACGGCCTCGATGATGTCTTCCGGGAGGCCGGCTTCCTTGGCCAGCCGCGCGTGGGCGTAGAACTCGAACTGCGCCTTGAAGTGACGGCCGACCAAGCAGATCGCCAGTTCCGAGAGGTCGCGCGGCAGCGTGTTGTGGAAGCGGCAGTATTCGCCGAGCTTCTGGGCGCGGTCGGCCAGGACCGGGCTGCGCAGCCACGGCTCGAACGGCCCGCGCAGGCCGCCGCGCGGACCGGTCATGATCGCGTCGGCGACTTTCTTCTGTTCGGGGGCGAGTTTGTTCAGGTCGAGCGGAGCCAGACGCGGCATGACGTTTCCTTTGTTCTCTTACAGCAGGGTGGTTAGAGCGGGCAGCTGGCGTCGGTGACGCGATTGGCATCGGCGTTGTCGAAGATGTTGTTCACGATCGACAGGCCGCCCGCCATGGCCTGGCTCGACCGGACGCTGCAGGAGCCGGTGGCGGTCCACAGCACCTTGCCGCCGCTCGCTTCGTAGAGCGTGAGCGAGACACGCAGCGTCGCGCCCGAAGGTGCCGCGGGGATCGTGTCGCGCCGGCCGATCGGATTGGCGGGGAGCATGAGGCGCGGATTGGCGCCGGTCTCGTAGTCCTGACTCTGCATCATCGGCATTTCGCGGTCGGCGCCGCCGGACAGGTCGAAGTAGCTCACGTCCATGCGCATGATGTTGCCGCCGCTGAAGCCGACCTGGTTGCCGCGCTGGCTGAGTCGGACCATGACCTGGCGGCGCAGTTCGCGCGCGAGATGCGTGTCGGAGGTGAGCTGGACGGCAATCTTGACCTTGGGAATCTTCTGGTAGGCCTTGATCTCGATCTGGCCGAGCTTCGGCCCGGATCCCAGCCCGTAGCCCTGCGCCGCGACCGGCGCGGCGAAGCAGAGCGCCGAGAGCGCGACAAGAGTGGCGGCAATGCGCATGCGACTTTCCCCTAACGTCCCTCGACCGCCGTCAGCCTGCTCCAGCCGGCTTCGTCCCGGTCGAGCATGCGCTTCAGCGATTCGAAATGCAGGAAGGCCTGCTGCGCCTCGCCCGCGATCTGCCTGGCCGTATGCTCGGCCATCGCCTCGTCGATATTGTGCAGTTCCCGGCCGGTCTGCATCGCCAGCACCTGCACCATCGCCGCACGTTCGAGGTAATAAAGGTCGTCGTAGGCTTGGGCAACGGTCGGGCCCGAGACGATTACGCCGTGGTTGCGCAGGAACAGGATGTCCTTGTCGCCCATCGCGCGGCACATGCGCTCGCCCTCGTCGTTGGACAGCGCCACGCCACCATACATCTCGTCGTAGGCGATGCGGCCCCAGTAGCGGAAGGCATTCTGGGTGCACATCTCGATGCGCCCGTCGCGGATCGAGGTCAGTGCCGTCGCGTAGGGCATGTGGGTGTGCAGCACGACCTTGGCGCGCGGGTTGCCGGCATGGATGCGGGCATGGATGTAAAAGGCGGTCGGCTCGACCGGATACTTGCCCTCGACGATGTTGCCGTCTCCGTCGGCCATGACGATGTCGGACGGCGTGATCTCCGACCAGTGCAGTCCCTGCGGATTGACCAGGAAGAGATCGTCGCGCCCGGGCACCGCCATGCTGAAGTGATTGCAGACACCCTCGTTCAGCCCGTGCCGCGCGGCGGCGCGCAGCGCAGTGGTCAGGTCGATCCGCGCCTGGGTGACCGGGTCGTTCGCCAGCATCTTGGGGAGCTCCATCTTCGACGGCTGTTGCGGCGCCGATGATGCGGCTTCCCGCAATCGGGGCCAAGGAAAATTGGCGCAGTCAGGCTGGCGAGGAGCGGACCGGTCCGTCGGTCGCCGAAATCTCGCGCACCAGCTTGGTGCGGACCGCGCGGCCGAAATGGTCGAAATTGTCGGCCACGATCATGAACGAACCCGGGCCGCCGATGACGCTCTCCTCGTAGTACTTGTCGAGCGTGAGGTCGGGCGGGCGGCCGAAGTTGGTGCGGTTCATCATCACCGGCAGGCCGTTCACGACGATGCCTTGCGACACCAGCTTGTCGCGGACGATCTCCGCCGGCGGCCCGTCGTTGGTGCGCCCGTCGCCCGACACGTCGATGACCCGGCGCTTGGCAACGAAGGGCGAATTCTCGAAGCGCTGGCCGGCATGGGCGAGGGCGGCGCCGATGGCGGTCCAGCTCTGCGACGCGCGCGGCGATTCGGCTAGTTTTTCCGCGAAGCGGCGTGCGGCGCCGGGACTGTCGATCACGGTCCAGTCGAGCACGACGACCTGATAGTGCGTGCCGGCCCATTCCGTGTAGCAGACGGCGATGCGCTTGTGCTCTCCCGAGAGGATGGCGTCGATGACGCGATCGTTGGTCAGGGCTTCGATGTAGCCGCGCCGCTGAAGCTCGGCCTCGATCTCGTCGATGGAGCGGGAGACGTCGACGGCCAGGACGAGTTGCAGGTCGACCGGTGTCTGGGCGCGGGCCGGCGTTCCCGCCGCCAGCGCCGCCAAGGAGCCTACGAGCGCCGATCGTCGCTTCATGCCCACCTCCGTCGATGACGGAAGCATAACACCGTAACGCCCGACGCAAAGAAAAACGCCGGAGGTTTCCCTCCGGCGTTCTCGTCGACTGACGGGTCAGTCGATTTCTATTGATCGTCGTCGAAGCCGCGCTTGCGGGGTTCGTAGTCGCGCTCGCGGCGCGGACGATCCGGAGCACCGCCGCCGCCATGGCGACGCGGCGGCTTGCCGAAGTCACCGCCGCCGGGGCCGCCCGGACCACCGCTGTTGTCATAAC
>LSKJ01000540.1 GCA_001557035.1 Rhodospirillaceae bacterium CCH5-H10
CCAGCTCGCGCAAGCGCTGCCGCACGGCCTTGTCGTCAGGCCGACGGCTCCGTTAGCCGACCAGGGCCCGGTCTACCCCGATCGCGCGGCACGCCCGCCGCTGGCTCACCCCATGCACGCTGCACAGGTGCGCCGCAGCCTCCCGCCTCGCCGCGGGCGTCACCATCATTTTTTGATGCGATATCCTTCAGCATCGCCACGTCCAGCATCGTCTCCGCCAGCAGCTTCTTTAGCCGACGGTTCTCGTCTTCCAGCGAACGCAGACGCCTGGCTTCCAATACCTCCAGGCCACCGTACTTCGCCTTCCACTTGTAGAACGTCGCGCTGCTGATCCCGTGCTTGCGACACAAGTCCGACGTCGCTGCACCGGCCCCGTGTTCCCGCAGCACCCCGATGATCTGCTCTTCCGTGAATCGCGTCCGCTTCATCGTCCGTC
>LSKJ01000541.1 GCA_001557035.1 Rhodospirillaceae bacterium CCH5-H10
CCTCCGTCGACGTAAGACGTCGACACCTCCCCATCGGAATGGGGAGGCGATTCTGTTTCACTCGGAAGGACTGTAGCAGGAGAGCCGGCGCTTCAGGCCGCGGCGATCGAACCGCTGCCGGCGCTTCGGCTGCGCGGCGTGGTCGAGAACCACTCCCGCTCGTCCTTGCGGAACTGCTCCCGCACATAGTCGATCACGGTGCGGATGCGGGCGCCCTTGTTGGTCTCCTCGTGGCTGACCAGCCAGATGTCGCGGACGATCTTCAGGTCGATCGGCGCGGCTACCAGGTTCGACGACTTGGCGATGTAGTCGGGGAACACCGAGATCCCGTAACCGGTCTGCACGGCCTCCATGGCCGCGTAGGAGGAGTTCGTGCGCAGCACCACGGACGTGCTGCGCTCGACCACCTCGCTCCACGGCTTCATGGCCGGGAGGCTGTGGAGGGTCGTGTGGTCGACGACGTGATGCTCGCGCATGTCCTCGAGCTTCTGCGGCAGGCCGTAATGCTCGATGTAGGACGGGGCGGCGAAGATCGACATGTTCACCTGGCCGACACGCGCCGCCACCAGCTGGTTCGACGTGGGCCGGAAGAAGCGGATGGCGAGGTCGGCCTGGCGGGTGGCCAGGTCGAGGACCTGATCGCCCGCGATCACCTGGACGATGATGTCGGGATGGGTGCGGCGCAGCACCCCCAGCCGCGGCACCAGCCAGTGCGCAGCGATGCCCTCGGTTGCGGCGATGCGGACGATACCCGCCATCTCGCGGTCGAGACCAGCCAGATGCCGCTCGATCGCCGTGGCGTTCGACATCATCGATTCGGCCTGCACCAGCACGCCGCGGGCGGCCGGGGTGACTTCCATGCCGTGGCGGTGGCGGTCGAACAACTTGGCCCCCAGGCGCCGCTCGAGGGCCTGGATCCGGCGACCGACCGTCGTCTGCTTGGTGTTCAACTGGGTGGCGGCGGCGCTGAAGCTTCCGGTTTTTGCAACCGCGAGGAAAAAACGCACGTCGTCCCAATCGCCCAGGATGTTGGGAATTTTGGTCTTGCGCGTAGGGGTCGTGACCATGGCAACAATCGATACAATAAGGGGCCGACCCCGTCCTTACCGGACGAGGAGTTCGTAGTTTACCCTACATGATTATCCGCGGAATGTCGTTTTCTGTCTCAAGATTGGCAGATCAGGCGGTTTTCGGGGCCATTCCGGGCTCGGCGACAACACCGGCCCGTCTATTCGCTGGTTGTTCCGCCGGTTGTATGTATCCGAATCGACGCTCGCATTGAGACCAGGAGACTGCTGTGGCCACCATCAGGTCGGACGGAAAAGCCATGCCGGCAGCACCGCGCGCTGCCAAAATCGCCCGCTATTTGCGCAGTCCGTCGACGCGGATGGCCGCCTTTGGCGGACTTTTAACATACTTGAGCTATGCGTACGCGCACGGCGGTTGGGCTAACCCGACGCTGATCGGCGTGTCAATCTTCGTTGGGGTATTTCTGCCGAGCTACGCCAAGCTCAGTAACAAGGCCGAACTGTGGGCAAACAACCAGTTCGGCTTCGTCACGGGCGGCCGGCTCGGCCGGTTCGTCCCGCAATTGGCGTTCAACCTGGTGATGTTCTGGCTGATGTTATGGGGGGGTGCGCTCAACCAAGCAGGGATTGCGTCCGTGGGCGGCATTGCCGGTGCCGCGCTGGTCACGACGTTGGCGTCGCAGGGCACGCAGTACCTCGGCGGCTACCTCGTGGCGCGCGGAGTGGGCGATGCGAACCGCAACACGCTGGTCGGCATCCTGGTCAACGTTACCCTGGCGGCGCTCGGCACGGCTGGCGTGCCCGGCGCCCGGGAAGCCTTTTTGTTCCTAGGGTTTGGGCTCGGCGGGTCACTCTTCATGGTCGGCCTGCTGTCGGACCTGCGGTCGGTCATGGCCCCCAAGGGCGGGATCGGCCTGTTCTTCGGCACCTACAACCCGTTTCACAACAGCCATATCGCGCTGCTGCGGTCGGCGATCGACCAGAGGGGGCTCGACAAGGTCATCATTCATCCGGTGCTGATCCCCAAGCTGCACGTGGATTCCTTCCGCAAGGGGGAGATCCGCGTCGGGAAACTGAAGGACGGCTTCCAGATCTACGAGAAGACCGACAAGGCCGATTCCAACGTGGACTACTTCCCGACGGGAAATGTCTTCCTGCCCCCGGAAACCCGCGTGGCGCTGATCGAGCTGTCGCTGGCGGAAGCCGGCCTCGCCGACAAGGTCGAGGTCGCGGTCTATTCGGACATCTACTACGCCCGGGGATTCCAGGGTGTGATCGCCGAGATCAAGCGGCGTCATCCCGGCGTCCGCCTGCACATCATCCACGGCACGGATTTCGGGGGCATGCTGGTTCGCCAGATCGCCGACGAGTGCGGCTGGATCTACCCCTGGTGCATCCTGCGCCGCGACGAGGTCTCCGCCACCGCGATCAGGCGCGGCGCGAAGGGCATGACGCCACCCGTCGTCACCGATGTGCTTGCGCAGATTTCACAAAATCTTCCGATAGTTACGGCCGGTGGCCGACGCTTCCGGAATGACAATGGCGTATTGACCGAGGGGAATTGAGATGACCGACCAACCGACCGCCGAGCAGAGCAACCGGCCCGAGATCACGATCAAGCTCGCATCGACGTCCGACGAGATGATGCAGTGCTTCATGCTGCGCGCCGCCGTCTTCATGGGTGAGCAGCAGTGCCCCTACTGGGAGGAGTACGACGGCAACGACTACACCGCCAGCCACCTGATCCTGTACGTGGACGGCGAGCCCGCCGCCTCGATCCGCGTGCGCTGGTTCGCCGGCTTCGCCAAGCTCGAGCGCGCCATCATCCTGAAGCGCTATCGCTCCTATGGCCTGTTCATTCCGTTCGTCCACTGGGCGAAGGAGTTCTGCCGCAAGAAGGGCTATCCCAAGGCCTACCTGCACGGCCAGAAGCGCCTGTGGCCGATCTTCGAGAAGGACGGCTTCCGCAAGGTCGACGACAAGGTCTTCCATTTCTCCGACCACGAGTACGGCGCCTTCGCCTGCGATCTGGATGTCGGCGAGAATGCCCCGACGGTGACGACCGACCCGATGGTCCTGAACCGGCCCGAGGACAAGCTCGACATGCCGGGAATCCTGGAGGAGTCGATGGAGCGGGGAGCGTCCAATCCGCATGCGGGCTGGACCGAGCGGCGCGCGACCTGAGGGAGTGAGACACATGAACACCACCAACTCGATCGGCGGCCAGCCCGTCACCATCAAGCTGGCCATGAAGATGGAAGATTCCCTCCAGGCCTTCGCGGTCCGCGCCGCCTGCTTCATCGGCGAGCAGGATGTTCCGTACTCGGAAGAGTTCGACGGCCACGACTTCGGCGCGACCCACATCATCGCCTATCTCGGCGAAGAGCCGGTCGGCGCGGTGAGGCTGCGCTGGTTCCAGTCCTTCGCGATGCCGGAGCGGCTGGCGGTCATGCAGCGCTTTCGCGGCAACGGTATCGGCGAGCTCCTGATCGAGCGCTGCCGCCAGCTCGCCGAAAGCCGGGGCGCCCGGATGCTCTACACGCAGGCCCTGCCGCGGGACATCAAGTACCTGGAGAAGCATGGCTGGCGGCGCGTCGATGCCGGGGACACCGGCAAGGGGCCGAAGCGGGTCGTGGCGATGACGCGGCCGGTCGATCCGAATCAGCCGCTCGCGGACGCCGATGCCCCCGACGCCGTGACGGTGCGCAACGAGTCCCAGGTCGACGCAACCGGCCTGCCGCTCGGCAGCACCCGCGGCTGACGCCGACGGGGAGGGGCCTCGCGCCGGGTTGCCCTTGCCTGGCATCGCTTTTGCGATGGGTAGGGGTAACCGGCGACGGCCGGATCGGGGAGAAGCGTTGCAAGCGTAAAGCGGCGGGCGGGTAAAGAT
>LSKJ01000542.1 GCA_001557035.1 Rhodospirillaceae bacterium CCH5-H10
TCGGGGTCGACGAGAAGTGGGTCTACAACATCATCAAGCAGGTCGGTAACTACGGTGAGGTCTTCGACCGCACCGTCGGCGCCGGCTCGCCGCTCAAGATCGCCCGCGGCCAGAACGCGCTGTGGACGCAGGGCGGCCTGCAGTACGCTCCGCCGATCCGCTAGTCAGCCGGACAGGCCAGAACCACCAACCGCCGCCCGCAAGGGCGGCGGTTTTTGTTTGGCCATTGCAAATACCCGTGCGATGCGGAAGTCTCCGGTTGGGGAAGTGTCGGGGGACACAATGCTCAAAATCGCACTTTCGACGATCGCTGCCGTCGCTGCCTTCGCGGCTACGGGCGCAATGGCCGGCCCCGTGCTCGATGCCGTCAAGGCACGGGGGCAACTCAACTGTGGCGTACATCCCGGAATCGTCGGCTTCATGCATGCCGACAGCCAGGGCGGCTGGCGCGGGCTTTCGATCGACATGTGCCGCGCGACGGCCGCCGCGCTGTTCGGTGACGCGAGCAAGGTGAAGTACATCCCTCTCGATGCCGCAATGCGCTTCCCGGCACTCGATGCCGGCGAGGTCGATCTGCTCGCATCCAATTCGACCATGACGCTCGGCCGGGATGCCGGCGCCGATTTTGCCGGCATCTACTACTATGACGGCCAGGGGTTCATGGTCCCCCGCAAACTGGGCAAACGTGTCGCGAGCGATCTCAACGGAGCCACGATCTGCATCCAGTCGGGCACCACGACGGAGGCCAACGTCGCCGATTTCTTCCGCCTGAACAAAATGACCTTCAAGCCGGTCCTGAGCGAAAATGTCGACGAACTGCGCACCGCCTTCTTTGCCGGCCGTTGCGATGTCCTGACGGCGGACCTCTCGAACCTCTATGCCACCCGCGCCGCCTACGCGCCCAATCCCAGCGATTACTCGATCCTGCCGCGCGGCATCACCAAGGAACCGTTGGGCCTCGCGGTCCGCCACGGCGACCACCAGTTCGCGGACATCGTGCGCTGGTCTCTCTACGCGATGATCGAGGCCGAGGAATACGGCATCACCTCACGAAACGTGGACGAAGCGCTGAAAAGCGAGAACCCGACCCTGAAACGCATTCTCGGGGTAACGCCGGGCATGGGCAAGGCGCTCGGCGTCGACGAAAAGTGGGCCTACAACATAATCAAGCAGGTCGGGAACTACGGCGAGAGCTTCGATCGGAACCTCGGGCCCAACACGGTGCTCAAGATTCCACGGGGCCTCAACAACCCGTGGCGCGACGGCGGCATGTTGTACGCCCCGCCGATCCGCTGACCATCGGCCGTTTTGGCCTGCGGCTTGCAAGCCTCCCGAACAAGGCGGCATTGTGGGGACAAGCAACAAACGGGAGGTAACATGCGAAACAAGTTCGTAGCGACCGCGGCCGGTCTGGCCGCAGCATTCCTCGGGTTCGCCGGAACGGCTCATGCGGGCAAGGACCTCGATGCCGTCAAATCCCGCGGAACCCTGAATTGCGGTGTCGGCATCGGTACCGCGGGTTTCATGCTGGCCGACAGCCAGGGCAAGTGGAAGGGCCTTTCGGTGGATGTCTGCCGCGCCGTCTCGGCGGCGATCTTCGGCGATGCCGAGAAAGTCAGGTACGTCCCCCTCACCTCCCAGCAGCGCTTCACCGCCGTCCAGTCGAGCGAAGTCGACATCGTGATGGGCAACGCCACATACACGCTGACCCGCGATACCGCGCTCGGTCTCGATTTCACCGGCGTCTACTACTATGACGGCCAGGGCTTCCTGGTGCCGAAGAAGCTCGGCGTGAAGAATGCCAAGGATCTGAACGGCGCCACGGTCTGCGTGGCTCCCGGAACCACGACCGAACTCAACCTCGCCGACTATTTCCGCGCCAACAAGATGACCTTCAAGCCGGTCGTCATCGAGAAGGTCGACGAGATTCGCTCGGCCTTCTTCTCCGGCCGCTGCGACGTCTATACGACCGATGCGTCGAGCCTGGCCGCGACGCGCGCCGCCAACGTGCCGCCGCCGCAGACCTTCGACGACTACATGATCCTCCCGGAGATCATCTCCAAGGAGCCGCTGGGACCGGTCGTGCGCCACGGCGACAATCAATTTGCCGACATCGTGCGCTGGGCGCTCTACGCCATGATCGAGGCCGAGGAATACGGCATCACCTCGAAGAACGTCGACGAGATGCTGAAGAG
>LSKJ01000543.1 GCA_001557035.1 Rhodospirillaceae bacterium CCH5-H10
ATCCCCGGGCCGAGCCGGAGCGGCTGACGGTGGCCGACGCCTTCGTTCGCCATGCCGGCGTCGACCTGTTCGCGACCATGGGCAACGCCGAGGCTCTGTCGGGAGCCTCCGGTGTTGCAATGCATGCGGGCGACACCTGGGAAGACGTCTTCTTCCGCATCATGTTCGAGAAGATCGAGCGGCGCCTTGGCATGGGCCGGCCGACCATCCTTTGCGAGTATCCGATCTCGATGGCGGCGCTCGCCCGCGCCAAGCCGGGCGATCCGCGGGTGGCCGAGCGTTTCGAACTGTATGTCTGCGGCGTCGAACTGGCGAACGCCTTCGGCGAACTCACCGATCCGCGGATCCAGCGGGAACGTCTCGAAGCGGACATGGACCTGAAGGATCGGCTCTATGGCGTGCGGTGGCCGGTCGACGAGGACTTCCTGGCCGCGCTCGATCACGGCCTGCCGGACTGCTCCGGCATAGCGCTCGGCTTCGACCGCCTGGTCATGCTGGCGAGCGGCGCGGCGCGTATCGAGGACGTTCTATGGTTGCCCGTGCGCTGAGAAGAGCTCGTTGAAGGCCCGGACCGCCGCCTCGGGGCCGTCGCTGTAATTCCAGACACCGCCGGACACGGCGAGGAAGTCGGCGCCCGCCACGAGCAGCGGCTTGCAGTTCTCGACCGTGATGCCGCCGATCGCGACGCAGGGGACCTGCATCAGCTCGCTCCACCATTCGACGATCCCGATATCGGCGGGCGTGGTGACCGTTTTGGTCGTCGACGGAAAGAACGCGCCGAAGGCCACGTAGTCGGCGCCGGCTTCGGCGGCCTCCATGGCGAGATGTCGCGAGTCCTTGCAGGTGACGCCCACCTGACGGTTGGGACCGACGATCCGGCGCGCCTCGGCATAGGGCATGTCGTCCTGGCCGACATGCACGCCGTCGCAGTCGAGCTTCACCGCCAGATCGGGCCGGTCGTTCATGATCAGCGCCGTGTCGCGCTGCTGGCAGATCGGACGCAGCGTGTCGGTGACGCGGGCGATCTCGTCGTCGGGAACGTCCTTCAGCCGGAGCTGGAAAGCCGCGACGTCGCCGCCGTCGAGGGCGGCGCGCAGTTCGTCGGCGAATATCGACGGATGGTCGATGCGGGCGGGCGAGATGAGGTAGAGACGGGCGGTCACGGGCTTCCTGATTTTGCTGTGGTTTATGCGGAACCCGGCGCCGCGTCGAGAGGCGGGCGGCGAAATCCTTCCGTTGTCTTGCCGCGGCGGCATGGGCTAACTGACGGCAGCCTACTCGCCAGGAACCATGAACAAAGTCAGCAAGACCATTCTCCTGGTGCTGGTGTCGACCGCCGCCAGCGTCCTTGCCGGCATTGCGATCGCCGCCTACCTGACCATTCCCAACATTCCCTTGGTATCCGAAGGCGACCGTCTTCTGGTGTTCGATCCCGAGATCGGCGCAAGGGCCAATCCCAGCTCCCATGCGCGGCGCATCTACCCGGCCGTCCGCGACCGCCAGACATTCGCCTTCGACATCTACACCGACGATCGCGGCGCGCGGGTCGACGGACCGGGGCAGCGCAGTCCCGCCCAGGTCGACGTCCTCGTGGTCGGCGATTCGTTTTCCTGGGGCTATGCCCTGTCCAACCCGGAAACCTATGCCCGGCATCTCTCGCGCGAACTCGAGACCGGTGTGTCGAACTTCGCGATGGCGGCCTACGGCACGACCCAGTCGCTGCAGATGTTGCGTCGCAATGGCGATCTCGCGCCCAAGCTGATCGTGTACGGGATCATTGCCCATCACATCGAGCGGAACGTGATGCCGTGCCTGCCGTCCTACTACCCGTTCTGCTTCAATGCCTCGCACGTCACGTGGAACGTGGCGGGAGAGCCGTACATCGCGCCGCCGCAGAGCAATGGCGTGCGCCGCTTCCAGCGCCATCTTTCAGGTAACTACACCAACCCGGTCAGCTGGCTGACGCACGGTATCGACGTAATTCGTGGGCGGATCGAGTATGCCGAGGCCAGCTACAGCACGCCGAGCGACCAGCGAAAGGAAGAAGCGCTGAGGTTCCTGCTGCGGAACATGGAGCGGTCGGCGGCGGAGATCGGCGCCAGGCTGCTCGTCGTCTATCTGCCGACGAACTACTACTCCGCGCCGGAAGCCCTGCCGCGCGTTATCGGCGACATCCAGCTGCTCGACCTCACGAAGGCCTTCCAGCGGGAGAGGGACAAGGGTGCCAGTCTCTACATCGTGGGCGACGGGCATCCCAACCGGGCGGCCCACGAACTGATCGCGCGGGAGATCGCGAAGTATGTGCGGGACAACGGCCTGCTCTAGCCGCCTCATGATTCAGTCGATCTGATTTTTGTCTGATCGCGTTCCGGACGCTGAACACGGCATTTGCATATTGCAGGGCGCAGCCCGTTGCCAGAGAGTTGCGGGCGCAGAATAGCCCTCAACCAATGGCGCATCGATGATCAGGACGTTTCTCTGTTTTGCAATGATGGCGCTCGCCATCCTGCCTGCCAATGCGCAGACGACCGATATCAAGTCTCTCGCGGAGGTGGCTGGCAAGTGGACGGGAACCTCGTCGCGAGGGAGCAGTATCGTCATATTCATCAGCCCAGCGGGGCAATTCAAACTGGGAACGACAGAGGGAACGGATAGCGGTACGGCGAGGATTGCCGAAGGCGTGCTCGTCATCCCGGCCTCAGACAATCAGGGCTCTTACAAATTCAAGAGGAAGGGCGAGCAACTCGACGGAACGATCTACTGGCGGGGCGTCGACTCCACGGTGGTTCTGGGCCGTTCGCAATAGGCGTGCGGCACCCCGATCAGTCCGCCCACGACAACTGCCTGCCTTAGCCTTTGGCGAAACTCAGCCGATCCTCCGCGGCGTCGAGCCGGGATCGCAGCCCATGGACGTCGCCGAGCACCCACAGATCGCGGACGAGCGGGCCGTCGAACGTGAAGATGGGCGCGCCGTACCACCATACCCGGCGCCCGGTCGGCGGCTCGCCGAACAGCGTGCGGCGGTGGATGCCGTGGAAGCGCAGCTTTCCCGATACGCGGTGGCCTTCTTCCACGAGTTCGAGGATGTCGGACGTATAGTCCTCGAGCGTTTCGGTCAGCCAGCTCACATAGTTGCCGAACTGCCGGTGACCCACGAGCACGGGACCGAGCGACCCCCGAAACGTGAAATCGGGATGGAAGATCGTCGGAACGAGGCTGAGATCGGCCTTGTCCCAGAGATCCTTGTAGAACACGCGCACGACATTCTTCTGCGCGCTGAGACGGGACGGTGTGAGGTCGATCTCCTCTTCCCATGGCAGTTCGGCGTGGTGCTTCTGGCGGTGCGTCATGCGTTGCCTCCCGCTCGTCTGGATCGACCATGGTTCCGCTGCGCTCGCGACTTCGCGCGGGCAGGGTTCCTACTCGCTCCGGTGCGCAACGACCTTGTTGCGGCCGGTAGCCTTGGCTTCATACAGGGCTCGGTCGGCCAGCTTCAGCAGTTCGTGAGGATCAACGACTTTTCCCTCCCGCGCCGCTACGCCGAGGCTGACCGTTACCGGTATGGGGGCGCCGCCGAGTTCCACCGGGTGTCTTGCGACCACGCGCCTCAGGCGCTCTGCGGTTTCATACCCTGCCTGTAGATCCGTCTCGGCAAGAGTCGCGGCGAACTCCTCGCCGCCCACGCGGCCGACGACATCGGATTTCCGGAGCACGCTGCAACAACGCTCTGCCAGGGCACGCAGCACGGTATCGCCTGCAGCGTGGCCGTGACGGTCATTGATCTGCTTGAAGTTGTCGGCGTCGATCATGAGCACGGACAGGTTGGCGTTGCTTCGAACGGATCTTCGGTACTCGGCTTCCAACGTAGCCAGGAACTGACGTCGATTGAGCAACTTTGTCAGGTCGTCGACAGTCGCCAACTCGCGCAGCTGTTCCATCGCATGCACGTGATCGGTAACATCCGTGTATGTCAGCATTCGCCCCCCGTCGGGCAGGGCGATACATTCAAAGCTCAGGGTACGGCCGTCCGCGAGGGGCAGCTGCATCGGGGGCTGAGTTCCGGCTTCGACCAGGACGATGCGCTGTTCGACGTATCGGCGCATTTCCTCCGGAGTAACCTGGTAGGCAGCCGTTTGCTGGCCGTGCTCCATCAAATCTCTGAATGTGTAGGTCACACCCGGTCGAGGCGGGGGCAAAGCCCACATTTCGTAGAAGGCGCGATTGATAAAGAGCGCGCGAAGGCTTCGGTCGAGCAGCACCACCCCATAGCGAACCTCGTCCAACGCCGCCGTAACGACGTCTGCCCACGCCGACTGCAATGTACCCTCACAAGTAAACCAGCTTCCCACGGCTGGATGCCCAACCGTGCGGGATTTTTGGATCGCTTGCAATGGGAGCATGGCGCTGATCCTGCGGCGCTTTCTGCCCGCGGAGTCGATTCGAGGGGCGTCGGGTGCCGAGGGGGTGGTTCAGACTGTAAAACCGAGCCGAGTGAGTCAGGTTTTGACTCCTGGCCGCCGTTGCAGGCAGCCATTCCTCCAGCATCATAAATCAGTGCGACGTGAGAGGTCGCCCTTGGGGTGGTCGAGGATGGAGATACTGCGGGCAGATGAACTGCCGCCAATCTTCCTGGATCAGAAGTGGCGGGCGAAACGCAACCCAAGCGACTGGGTGAAATACTGGTCCGCGGCAAGCATCCGGTACTCGAGCTTTGCGTCCCATAATTTGTTCGCATACATCTGCACGCCCGCTTCGCCGTTCAGCAGCAGGCTGGCGCCGTAGGCATTCACCGAATAGGGCGAGCCGAACGCGTTGCCGCTGATTCGCCGATAGTTGGTCGGGACATACATTGGTCCCGCGGCAATATACGGCCGCAAGACTACCGACCCGACATCGACCCGGCCACCGACCTCGAGCATGGGATTGAACTGCACACCCGTCGAACTGCTGGGATCGACGGTGAGCGTGCCGGCCGATCCATTCATCTGCGTGCCGGAATCGTTCGTGAGGCCGACGCCGATATCGAGACGCGGCCTCAGGTAGACGGGATCGAAGGTGACCTGGTACGCCCCGCGCAGCAGTACGCCGGCGCTCCAGCTATTGCTGTTACTCGTCAGGGTGCCGTTGCCGAACGGCAAGGTGCCCGTGGCCTGTTCCGTGGTGCTCGACAGGCCCAGGGCCGCGGAAAGGTACAGCGGTCCCCTGACACGCTTCACCACAACGGCGCCGTCGAAGGTGCGCTGCGATTCCTGGCCGAGAGTACTCTGCGCGGACAAGGCCTTGGTGCCCAGCGCTCCGCCGAGGAACCAGCCCGGCCCGACCTCGTATTGACCGCCGACCTGCCAGGAGATCGCCTGCGACGCGCCCTGTCCCGACGTCTCGCCCATGAACTTCGCCCAGGTGCAGCTATCTTCCCCGAGTGCCGTTCCCGAGCCGATGAACACCGGACAGCTCTGCGTGCCGAGCATCGTCGAGCCCGTGACGTCGAAGATGGACGGCAGGAACAGAAGTGCCGCGCCGACAAAGACCAGCGCGACCGGCTGGCCGATCGGGACCTGCGCCGGGTTGTCCTTGTGATGCTTGAATTTCAGGATGGCGCCTATGGCGAAGCCCATACCGGCGGTGTAGGAGCTGACGGTGACCAAATTGGTCAGGTCGCTGTTGACGCCCACGACTTCCTGCGCCTTTGCCGGTCGATGCGACAACCCGACAGCCAGGCTCGCGGCCACGACGAGGCCGACGATTGTTGTCCTGAAACTCAAGCTGATCCCCCGATCCCGAACGCCATGACACTCTTTGGTTGGTTGGCTGGATGGTACTTCAAGCCGGCATCAGGAGGTATGCTTTAACCCGGGGCCGCAAGGGTCGGAGCCAGGATCAGAACCAAGGAGGAGGCCATGGTCAAAACCACGGCCAGCAACAGAGGCAGGGCCGCCGCTCTCGGCGATCAGCGGCTGAGAGGAGTCGTGGACGTGTGCCCAGTATGCCTGGGCTGCGAGGCTGGCGGTCGATGATGAACGACAAAGAAAAAGGGCTCGGAGTTACCCCAAAGGTAACCCAGAGCCCCTAATAATGGCGCTTCGTCCGCTGATCTTACATCTTGCCCTGGTAGATGCTGACGATCTTGTCGAGCATGTCGAGAGCATCGGCGCGCGGGCGCTGGAAGGTGTTGCGGCCGATGATCGAGCCGTTGGCGCCGCCGTCGCGCAGGCTGCGGATCTCGGTGAACAGGCCCTCGAGGTCCTTCGCCTCGCCGCCCGAGAAGACGACTATGCGGCGGCCGTTGAAGGTCGCTTGCATCACGTGCTTGATGCGGGCGGCCATCGTCGAGATGTCGACGTTGGCCTTCTCGTAGGCGGCCTTCGCCTCGGGCTGCCACAGGACGTTGGTCGGCGGCTTCACCTTGATGATGTGGGCGCCGAGCAGGGCCGCGATGTGGGCGGCGTAGGCGCAAACGTCGAGCGCCGTCTCGCCGGCCTTGTCGAGCTTGCCGCCGCGCGGATAGGACCACATGACGACGGCGAGGCCGACCGACTTGGCCTCCTCCGACATCTCGCGGATCTCTTCCATCATCTCGTACTGGTCTTCGGAGCCCGGATAGATCGTGAAGCCGATCGCCGAGCAGCCGAGGCGCAGCGCGTCGGCCACGGTGGCCGTCACGGCCTGGTCCTTGTTGGTCGACAGCGAGTTGGCCGAGTTGACCTTGAGGATGGTCGGGATGGCGCCGGCGAAGGTGTCGGCACCGGCCTCGAGCGGGCCGAGCGGCGCGGCATAGGCGTTCAGGCCGGCATCGATCGCCAGCTGGTAGTGGTAGTGCGGATCGTAGGCGTCCGGGTTGGGCGCGAACGAGCGGGCCGGGCCATGCTCGAAGCCCTGGTCGACGGGGAGGATCACCATCTTTCCGGTGCCGCCGAGGCGGCCGTGCATCAGGATGCGGGCCAGGTTGGCCTTGGTGCCGGGGCAATCGCTCTCGTAGTTGTCGAGGATCTTCTTGACGGTACGGGTGATTTTCACGGTCCAGCTCCCAGGGCGGTTCATTCGAGGGGAAACGGAGCCGGTGATAGCGGTGCCGGGGGGCCGGTTCAAGCCCCGGCACGGACGACTACCTGCCGCGTCATTGACCCCGGGGCGGAGCTATGGACAGGCTGGGGCCCCTGCTTGCCACAACGCGACTGGCGAAACGGATAGAGGAGTATTGGTGCCGTCTCCCGCATTGCCCCCGCGACCCGCGTCGTTCGCGGCACGCCTGCCGTTCTTCTTTGGCTGGGTGATCATCGCGATCGCGTTCCTGACGGTCGCGGTGAGCGTGACCACCCGCACGGCCTTCTCCCTGATGTTCCCGCCCATCGTCGACGAATTCGGCTGGGATCGCGGACTGGCGGCGGGCGCTTTCTCCTTCGGCTTCCTGGTGTCGGCGGTGATCAGCCCTGTCGTCGGCCGGACCATGGACCGGCGCGGCCCCCGGTTCGTGATCGAGATCGGCGTCGTGCTGACGGTGGCGGGCCTGCTGGGCGCGACCGTGATCGACTCGCCGTGGCAGCTCTACGCGACGCTCGGCGTCCTGGTGGGAGCGGGCGCCAACTGCATGAGCTTCTCGGTGCAGTCGCAGTATCTGCCCAACTGGTTCGTGCGCCGCCGCGCGCTGGCGACCGGCATCGCCTTTTCCGGCGTGGGCGTCGGTGCGATCCTGATCCTGCCGTGGCTGCAGACGATCATCCTGAAGGATGGCTGGCGGAGCGCCTGCTGGGCACTCGGCCTGATGACCCTGTTCGTGCTGCTGCCGCTGAACCTGTTCGTGACCAAGCGGCCGCAAGATCTCGGCCTGCTGCCCGACGGTGCGAAGGAAGCAGGGACTGCCGCCGCGCGGCGGGCCGCAGCCATCGTCGATCCGCGCTGGGCCGCCGTCGAATGGACGGTCGCCAGGGCCGCGCGGACGCACCGCTTCTGGTGGCTGTGCATCGGCTTCTTCAGCACGGGCTATGCCTGGTACGCGGTGCAGGTTCACCAGACCAAGTACCTGATCGAGATCGGCTTCGGCCCGATGGAGGCGGCCTGGGCGCTGGGCCTCGTGGCGATGGTCGGCATTCCCGGCCAGATCCTGCTCGGCGCCCTGTCGGACCGTATCGGCCGCGAGATCGTCTGGACGATCGCCGGGACGGGCTTCGTCATCTGCTATGCAGCGCTCCTGGCGCTCGGCGCCGGACCGTCGCAGCCGCTGCTCTACCTCATGGTGCTCTCGCAGGGCGTGCTCGGTTATTCGTTCACCAGCCTCATGGGCTCGGTGGTGGCTGAGATCTTCGAGGGCCCGCACTTCGGCTCGATCTTCAGCATCATCATGGTCTCACTCTTGGCGGGCGGTGCCGCTGGCCCGTGGATTACCGGCGTGCTCTACGATTTCGAAGGGGCGTATCGCATCGCCTTCATCGTGGCGCTGGGCTTCAGCGCGCTGGGCGCCGTCTCGATCTGGTTCGCGTCGCCCGGCAAGGTGCGAATGGTTGCCGGGCGCGCGAAGGTTTGAGCGGGAGCATCGTGACTCTTTCTGCACCGTGCGGCGCCCGCGCTTCGGTCGCTTCGCTCCCTCCAGCGCTACACGCCGCCAGGCGCTCCTGCGGAGCGCCTTACTCGTTGAGGCCCTTGCCCGGATATGGGTGCGTGGCGATCCAGTGTTTCGCAATGTCGAGGCGCCGGGTGACCCAGACGTCCTCGTGTTTCTGCACATAGTCGAGGAAGCGCCAGAGGCCGGCCATGCGGGCGGGATGGCCGATCAGGCGCTGGTGCAGGCCGACCGACATCATCTTGGGCTGGGTCGAGCCTTCCTTGTAGAGGACGTCGAACGCGTCCTTCACCAGGCCGAACCATTGGTCGGAATGGACCATGCCGGCGGCGTACTTGCCGTCGTTGTTGGTCAGCGAATAGGGGACGATCAGGTGCGGCTTGCCTTCGACCGTCTGCCAGAACGGCAGTTCCTCGCCGTAATAGTCGCTGTCGTAGGTGAAGCCGCCTTCCTCGATCAGCAGGCGGCGCGTGTTCACGCTGGGTCCATAGCGGCAGTACCAGCCGGCCGGCCGCTCGCCGACCGTCTGCTCCAGCGACTTGATGGCCTTCTGGATGTGCTCGCGCTCCTCGGCTTCCGAGAGCTGGAAATGGCGGACCCAGCGCCAGCCGTGGCAGCACACGTCCCAGCCGGCGGCCCGGATCGCCTCGGCGGCCGGCAGATTGCGCTCCAGCGCGAGCGCGCAGCCGAACACGGTGAGCGGCAGGCCGCGCTCCTGGAAGGCGCGATGGATGCGCCAGAAGCCGACGCGGCTGCCATACTCGAACATGCCCTCGCCGGCGAGATCGCGGCCCTTCAGGCCGATCGAGGAAGTGCTCGATTCGGTGAGGCCGGTCTCGGTGTAGCCCTCGCCATCCTGAACAGAAGGCTCCGAGCCTTCCTCGAAGTTCACGACGAAGTTGACGGCGATGCGTGCGCCGCCCGGCCATTTCGGATCGGGCGGATTGGCGCCATAGCCGATCAGGTCGCGCTTCGGTTCCCAGCTCATGACGGTCTCCTCACCAGTTCGGCGCCCATCTGACGGGCGATGTCGGCAATCTTGTCGTTCCAGGTGCGCATCGACAGCGTGCGCACGCCCGCGCGCAGGCACGCGAGCGCGTAGCCCGGCGCATCGCCGCAATCGACGATCAGCGCGAAGGCCACGTCCGGGAACTCCTCTCGCGCTCGTTTCTGCAGGGCGCCGAGATAGCCCGCGCCGTAGAACGAGGCGGCATCTTCAGGCGTCAGCAGCACCGGCGCCGTGCCCGCCGCCCGCGCGGCCAGCAGCGCCGCCTCGGTCTGCTTCCAGTCGCGTACCAGGATCACCGGGCGGTCCATGGTCCCGACAATACACGGTGTCACTCATTCAGGCCCTTGCCCGGATAGGGATGGGTCTTGATCCAGTGGCGGGCGATGTCGAGACGGCGGGTCACCCAGACGCCCTCGTGCTTCTGGATGTGGTCGAGCAGGCGCTGCAGGCCGACGGCGCGCGCGGGATGGCCGATCAGGCGCATGTGCAGGCCGATCGACATCATCTTCGGTTGCGTGGCACCCTCGCGATAGAGCATGTCGAACGCGTCGCGCACGAAGGAGAACCACTGGTCGGACGTGCCGATCGAAGCGCCGAACTGCCCGTCGTTGTTGGTAACGGAGTAGGGCACGCCCAGCTGCGGCTTGCCGTCGACCGTGACCCAGAAGGGCAGCTCCTCGCCGTAATAGTCGCTGTCGTAGAGGAAGCCGCCTTCCTCGACCACGAGCCGCCGCGTGTTCACGCCGGGGCCATAGCGGCAGTACCAGCCGAGCGGCCGCTCGCCGGTCATCTTCTGGATGGCGGCGATGGCCTTGCGGATGTGCTCGCGCTCGGTGGCCTCGTCGAGTTCGTAGTGCTTGATCCAGCGCCAGCCATGCGAGCAGACGTCGAAGCCCGACTGGGCGATGGCGGCCGAGGCTTCGGGGTTGCGCTCCATCGCCAGCCCGCAGCCGAAGATCGTCATCGGCAGGCCGCGCTCCTGGAAGAGCCGCATCAGGCGCCAGAAGCCGACACGGCTGCCGTATTCGAACAGGCCCTCCGCCGCGAGGTCGCGGCCGGTGATCGACTGGCCCATGCCGGCGGCGTCGCTGAGGCCGATCTCGGTATGGCCTTCGCCATCCTGGATGGAAGGCTCCGAGCCTTCCTCGTAGTTCATGACGAAGTTGACCGCGATGCGCGCCCCGTTGGGCCATTTCGGATCGGGCGGGTTGGCGCCGTAGCCGATGAAATCGCGGCGAACTTCGTAGGGCATCGGGAGGCGGCTCCGGCTCAGGGAATGCGGACGGTGAAGGGGGGGACCGGCACGAACTCCTCGTCGCCCTTGCCGCCGTCACGCCACATGAAGACGGCGAAGCGGCCGGGGCGGTCGAGGACGGTGAGGCCGTGATGCCAGGTGTCGGGCCGATAGGTGACGCCCTGCTTGCCGGTGGCAATGAAGGCTCTCATGCCGCTCACGTCGGGACCGCCTGCGGCGGCATGCGGCGCCACGACGATCAGCCAGCGCTCGACGTCGAGCGGCATGAAGGTCTGGGAGGAGAATTCGTGGCGCTCCATGTAGTCGCTGCGCAGCGGCCGGTCCGGCGTCTCGGCCTTCAAACTGACCGAGAGGCTGGCGTGAGCCGTCGGGCGGAGATTGCCCAGCGCATCCTCGTAGTAGGTGCGGCCGGCAACGTCGGGCACGTCGATCACGTCGCCGAAGGGGGCGAAGGCTTCTTTCGTGAGGGGCTGGGGAATTAGTTCCATTGGCGGGTCCTCGTCAGTCGCGCATGCGGCGGGTCAGTCCCACCGTCCATTCCATGACCAGCATCAACAGGAAGGCCGCGGCGATCAATACGCCCGATACCGCGGCGATACGCGGATCGAGCGTGGATTCCATCATGCCCCACATGCGGATCGGCAGCATGTCGGTGCGCGCCGTCGACAGGAACAGCGACACCGGCACGTTGTCGATCGAGGCCATGAACGCGAGGAACGCGCCGGCGAAGATGCCGGGCGCGATCAGCGGCAGGGTCACTCGGCGCAGCGTGTAGAACCAGCTGGCGCCCAGGCTCTGCGAGCTGTCGTTCAGCGCGGGATCGAGCTGCGACAGGCTGGCGCTCGTGGTGCGCAGGATGAAGGGCACTGTCACGATCATGTGGCCGGCGATGATGAGGTTCAGCGACGGCCGGAAGCCGATCAGCGTGAAGTACATCAGGGAGGCCAGCCCGAAGGTGAGGCCGGGCAGCACGAGCGGCGACAGGAAGAAGCCGTCCGCCACCCGCGCGAGCCGGTGCCGGTTGCGCGCGATGCCGAGCGCCGCCATCGAGCCCAGCAGCACGCCGAAGCCGGTCGACCAGGCCGCCACTTCGAGCGAGTTGCTGACGGCGCGATGGATCTGGCGGGACTTCGAGGGATCGAACAGGGCCTCGTACCACTGCAACGAAAATCCGGTCGGCGGGAACTTGAGCGACCGGCCCTCCGTGAACGAGGTGGTGAGGACGATCACCACCGGTGCCACGATGATGAACAGGGCGATCGTGGCCAGCGTCCAGATCACCACGCCGTACGAAATGTCGCCGAAGCTCCGCCGCCTACCCATGGACATAACCTCCGGAACGGCGGCCGAGCCACGACAGCGCGCTGACGACGGTGAGCACGGAGATCAGCAGCGCCATCGAGACCACGGCGGCGAACGGCCAGTTGAAGACGACCAGCGACTGCTGCCAGATCAGCAACGGCAGGTAGATGAGCCGCACGCCGCCGATCACGCTCTGCGAGATGAAGGCGGTGGTCGAGCTGGCGAAGACCAGCAGGCAGCCGGCCACCAGGCCCGGCATGCTGAGCGGAACGATCACGGTGAAGAGGGTACGCCAGCGCGAGGCACCCAGCGCAGCCGAAGCGTCGCGCAGATTGGGATCGAGCCGCGACATCACGCTGATCAGCGGCAGCAGCATCAGCGGCATCTCGATCTGCGTGAGGGAAATGACAAGGCCGAGTTCGGTCTGCAGCAGGCGCAGCGGTTCGGAGATGATTCCGAGCTGCATCAGCACCGTGTTCACCACGCCTTCGCGGCCCAGGACCACGATCCAGGCGAAGGTGCGGACGACGACCGACAGCAGGAGGGGCATCACGATGACGAAGATCAGCACCTTCTGCACGCGCGGCGACGCGTCCAGGTAGACCAACGCCAGCGGATAGCCGATCAGGATGGTGGCGCCCACGGTCTTCACGCCGAGCAGCATCGTGTCGGCGATCACCTTGTAACTGAAGGGATCGCCGAGAAACTTGGCCCACTGGCCGAAGCCCGGTTGGCTGATCTTGTCGTCGTTGAAGAAGCTGACGCCGACCAGCATGAGCAGCGGCGCCAGGAAGATCGAGGCGAAGGCCAGCGCGAGCGGCAGCGCGAGCTGCCACTCGGCGAGCGAAAAACGCTTTCCTCCCCCGTCAGCGGGGGAGGTGGCGCCGCCAGGCGACGGAGGGGTCATCGTGCGCATCGATCATGACCCCACCGCCCCCGATAACGGGGGCACCTCCCCATTTGAATGGGGAGGCAAGCTGAAATCACTTCGCCATTTCCTTGTTGAACTTCTCGATCCAGCCGGCGCGCAGCGGATTGATCTTGGCCCAGTCGTGCCGGATGAAGTTCGACATCTCGTCGAGACTCTTCATCGGCAGGTAGTCGGGGAGCGGCACGTCCTTGTTGACCGGCACGAAGTTGTAAGGCGGCTTGGTCAGCGCTTCCTGCACGTCCTTGCCGGCGACCAGGTCGATGTACTTGTAGGCATTCTCGATGTCGGCGGCGCCCTTGGCGATATGCAGCTGTCTCTTATACACATCTCCG
>LSKJ01000544.1 GCA_001557035.1 Rhodospirillaceae bacterium CCH5-H10
AGTTCAGCGAGGCATCGATGGCCAAGGGCAGACCGCCGGGGTTGCGTCTGGAGACGGCGATCCGGACGCAGATGGAGTTCCAGCAGAGCAGCCTGGACGATCTTGTGGCGTCCGATCACCGGGTCCGTCAGGTCTGGGACTATGTCGAGGAGTTGGACCTGTCGTTGTTGTACGGGCGGGTGCAAACGACGGTGTCGTCGAGTGGCCGGCCCGCGATAGATCCGGCGATCCTGGTGTCGCTGTGGCTGTATGCAACGCTGGAAGGGGTCGGCAGCGCGCGTTTGCTGGACCGTTTTTGCAAGACCGACCTTGCTTGCCTGTGGCTGTTGGGTGGGGTGAGCGTGAACTATCACACGCTGTCGGACTTCCGCGGCTCGGCCGGGCCTGTGCTGGACAAGCTGCTGTCGCAGTCTCTGACCGGCCTGATCGCCTCCGGCTCGGTCGATGTGAGGGTGCTGGCGGTCGACGGCATGAAGCTTCAATCGTTGGCGAGCGGCCGTTCGTTCCGCAGTGCCGGGCGTCTGGCGGAGTTGCATCGGGCATCGATCGAGACGGTGCGCAAGCTGCGAGAGGAGGTTGATGAGGACCCGGCGGCCTCGGAGCGCCGGATCAAGGCGCGGCGGCTGGCGGCGGCGGAAGACCGGACACGGCGCCTTGAGAAGGCTCTGCGGGCACAGGCGAAGATCGAGAAGCGCCGCGACGAGGCGGCGGCCGGGCAGCGCCGCAAGGAGCCGCGCAAGGACGGCGGCGAGAGCCGGGCCTCGACCAGCGATCCCGACGCGCGTGTCATGAAGATGGGAGATGGCAGCTTCCGGGCGGCCTACAATGTGCAGGTCAAGACCGCGGTCGATGGCGCCCATGTCGTCGGCGTGTCGGTGACGGACCGGGGCAGCGACTATGGCCTGCTGGGCGAGGCGGTCGGGGAGGTCGAGCGCCGCTATGGCGTGACACCGGACAGGCTGCTGGCGGATGGGGGTTACTTCAGCAAGGCCGACATCGAGAGGCTGCACGGGCGGGGCATCGAGCTGTTCTGCCCCCTGCCGCGAAAGGGCCGGACCGATCCCGCCCTACCCAAGCGCGGCGACGGACCGGGGACCATCGCCTGGCGCCAACGCATGGCCGGCGAACGGGGCCAGGCCATCTATCGCAAGCGCTTCGCCACCGAGCGGCCGCACGCCCACATGAGGAACCACGGCCTGCGTCGCCTGCTCGTGCGCGGCGTCGAAAAGGTGAAAGCCGTCGTGCTCTGGCACGTCCACGCCTTCAACTTCCTTCAAGCCAAGCGCCTCGGCCTCGCCTGAACCCCACTCCACACCCCGGTCGGCGCTCGACCTTCCAGGCGAGCGCTCCTCCGTCGTCGGATACCCTCCGAACTGCGCCAATAACTTCACGCCCTCTCCAGT
>LSKJ01000545.1 GCA_001557035.1 Rhodospirillaceae bacterium CCH5-H10
TCGACTTCGCGCCGATCGCCATGGGCCTGTTCGGCATCGCCGAGATCGTGGTCAATCTGGAGAGACGTCTGACAAGGACCGGGGGGACCATCGCGGTTACTTCACTCTGGCCCACGATGGACGAAGTACGTCGTGCCGTTCCGGCCGCATTGCGCGGCACGTTCCTGGGAGCAGCCCTCGGCGTGTTGCCCGGTGGCGGCCCGACCCTCGGCGCCTTCTCGTCCTATACGCTCGAGAAGAA
>LSKJ01000546.1 GCA_001557035.1 Rhodospirillaceae bacterium CCH5-H10
AACCTGCAGAGCGGCGGCGCCATCGCTTCTCCTGGATCAACGAATGGAAGGAGACGGCTGACGCCCACGGTCGCCCGCTCGGCCTTGAGCTCATCCTGCCGGACTGGTTCTATGCAGGCGTTCTGGACGACGCGCTGGTACTCACGATCGACCGTGCGTACTTCGACCTGACGGGCGGTCTGGAGCGCTGGCTTTATCGTATCGTCCGCAAGCACGGGGGCCGTCAGGCCGACGGCTGGAGCTTCGATCTTTCGCATCTCCACGCCAAGTCCGGCAGCCTCTCGCCGCTCAAGCACTTTGCCTATGACGTGCGCGAGATCGTTCGCCGACAGGCACTTCCCGGCTATCGGCTTTGCATCCAACGCGGTTTCCGCGGCGCCGAGCGGCTCGAGTTCGTGGCCATCCCGCGCGATCCATTCGTCCATCAGCCGGTGGGTTCTTCTGGGGATAAGCTGTGACTCGCCTCGTGCTATCCGGGACGCGGACCGTCGTGCCATCGGGGACCCGAACCTCGTGCTATCGGGGACCGGAATCGCGAGAATCTCTTTGGCACTCAACGGCTTGGTGCGTCCTTAACTTTCCTAACCCAGATTCCTTCGGAATCTGTCTAACGCACCAGACTTGTCCACTACTGGGGATAGCAGCCTCGCCGGGAAGGGACAGGTCAAACGGGGCGGGTCCGATCCGGCCAAGAGGTTGCGTATGACCGACCTCACGCATGTCGAACTGCTGTGGCTCGAGAAGCAGATCGAGCGATGGATACGCTTCGGCCGGCCGGCAGACGAACAGATCATCGATCGGCGACGGCGGATCCTCTCGTTTACACCCGGCAGTGTCTTCGGCTTCGTGCGGTGGGCTGCCAACGACTACGGCACGATCGCTTCACGCATCGACATCCTTCGTGCCGTGCGCCCGAGCGAACCCTGCTCGACCATCCCATACGTGCGGCCGGGTGCGGACATCCTGCTGCGCGCTTCCGGCTGGCCGAAGGTCAAGCATGTGTTGCAGATGATCGATATCGTCGAAACGCTGGGTGTCGATCCCGCCGACGCGGCACCGGACTATTGGCGCCACGTCCACAGTCGTCTGGCGGTCGGGGAAGCGCTGAGGCCCTACACGATGGCACGCCACAAGGCCTGGCTGCTGCGGCAGAGACTCGAGCCGTGACGCGCCGTGTGTGCGTTCTGCTGATTGGGATGGGCGTTGTCAGCCTGATGGCGCCGGCCCTCTTGCAGTCACATCGCGTGCTTCTCTGGAACGCGTCGGCCAGCGTGCCCATCGGGCTCTACTTACTTGTGACCACCGACACGCGGTATGTTTCTGAACTGGTGGCTGTCCTGCCGCCGGACCCGCTCGCCAGCTACCTTGAAGCCGGCAACTACCTGCCACGCGGCGTTCCCATGTTGAAGCATGTGCTGGCGCTTCCCGGTCAGACCGTCTGTCGAGACGGTCTCGTCATCACCATCGATGAGGTTGCTGTTGGAATGGCGCACGAACGAGATCGGCGAGGCCGCTCTTTGCCCGTCTGGCAGGGCTGTCTCGTCATCTCGCAGGACGCGCTCTTCCTCATGAATTCGCAATCGGCCGGCTCGCTGGACGGGCGGTATTTCGGGCCACTGCCACGATCTGCCGTCATCGGCCGCGCTCATCCAGTTTGGACAAAGGAGGAATAATCATGAGATTGCGCCGGCCTGAAGTGCCCGTCCGATCGTATGTGGCACGTCGTGACCCTTCCTTCGTTCCGGCCAAGACTTGTCACAAGACCATCCGGTTGATCGTATCGCTGGCCGCGATCCCTATGGTTTCAATCGTCGCGTCATCCGGCGATACGGCGCTCGCTCAATCAGCTACCACGGAGTTGCGAAAGAGCTCACCGGACACGAATCCCTATGCAAGCTTCGTGCGCGAAGCGGCCCAGCGATTTGGTGTGTCGGCATCTTGGATCGGAGCGGTGATGGCGATCGAAAGCGGTGGTGACGTGCTGGCTGTGTCTCCCAAAGGCGCGATGGGATTGATGCAGGTCATGCCCGAAACCTGGGCTGGTTTGCGTGTCCGACATGGTCTCGGTGACAATCCCTATGATCCGCGCGACAATATCCTTGCGGGTGCGGCCTACTTGCGAGAGCTGTATGAGCGCTACGGCTCACCAGGTTTTCTGGCCGCTTATAATGCAGGTCCCGGGCGTTACGACGACCACATGGCCACAGGCCGAGCGTTGCCGTACGAGACGCAACTCTACGTGGCGGCGCTCGCGCCACTGATCGGTGAACGGCAGGCCGATGACATTGTTGCCGCCAGCCGTCGCATCGTTCCTTGGCAGGAAGCACCGTTATTCGTGACGCGGGATCAGCATAATTCCGCAGCTACGCCGTCAGCGCCCCAGGCGACAACTAAGCGCCAATCAGGGGGGCGGTCTGCGGAGAGCCTATCGCGGCTAGAAGCACGAACCGACAGCTTGTTTGTTCGCAAGGGAAACGCAGTCCGTCTGCCCTGATGCGGAGAGCAGACGACTGGATCATCAAGCTGTGCTCGTGAGAGTGCTCATGGGGTTCATCGGCCCAAGACCCCCAGATCATGGACGGCCAGATCATGGACGGCAAGATAAAGCGGGTGGCCCCGCTGCCGTCACTGTGCTCCGGAAGGCTTGTCTGCACGTTGTTTTTCGAGGGCGTGGCGCCGGCTCTTGGCGACGTCGATATGGCGCTTGAGGCACTTTCCGCTTTGTTTTCAATGCCGCAGGCGCCATCGCTTCTGGGGGGCAGCCTCCCGACGCTACGCCGGAACTCTCTTTTCTACGCTACGCAGCGATGCGTGTGTTCCGGCGCTTGCAGACCTTCGTGCCGCTGCCAATCGTTAGACCATGGCGCGTGATGATGATGATTTTCGCCTTCGGCCGGGCAGGGTTCGGGATCGGGGCGGCGCGCGAGTTGGAAAGCACCGCGCCGGTGGAGGGGGCGGTCGGGGGACCAGCTTCAACGGGCAGGTTCAGCAGGCTATTCGACGGGCTGGCGGTAACCCCTCCCGCTTGGGTAACGCCGGGAAGGGAGGGGGCCGCTTTAACGAGCGGGGGCGCGGTGCTTCGGCGGCCGCAGTGCTAAAGAATCGTAAGCCATGGAGCCGTGACGGCGGCATTCGCACACGCTCAAGGCGGG
>LSKJ01000547.1 GCA_001557035.1 Rhodospirillaceae bacterium CCH5-H10
CCCTCCGGCCTTCGGCCACCTCCCCCGTATGACGGGGGAGGAAAGTCGTGATCGGAGCGACGCGCGGCCCTCGCGCGTGGCGTGGCTGCAGCTCGGCCTCGTCGTCGTGCTGTTCGGCCTCGCCTGGCCGGTGATCAGGATCGGCCTCGGTGCCGGCACGCCGATCTGGCTGGCGGCGGCGCGCGCCACCCTGTCGGCGACGACCGCCTTCGTCCTGGTCGCGGCGCTGAAGCGGCTCGCCTGGCCGGGCCGCGCCGACTGGCCGATCATCCTGTCGGTCGGTGCGCTGCAGCTCACCTGTTTCTTCGCCTTCGCCAATCTCGGCGTACAGATCGTGCCGCCGGGCCGCTCGGGCGTGCTGGCCTACACGACCATGCTCTGGATGGTGCCGCTCTCCTGGATGATCGGCGAGAAGGTCGGCCGCCGCGCCTTTCTCGGCGCCGCGCTCGGCGTCGCGGGTATCGTCGTTCTGGTCGATCCGTTGCGCTTCGACTGGAGCGACCGCCGGGTGATGCTGGGCCATGGCTGGCTGCTGGCCGCCGGCTTCACCTGGGCGCTCGCCATCCTGCACGCGCGCCGTCATTCCTGGCGCATGTCGCCGCTCGACGTGCTGCCCTGGCAGATGGGCGTGGCGACCGTGCTGCTCTGGATCCTCGCCTTCACGCTCGAACCGGGAGGCCATCTCGACCTGCAGCAGCCCTCGCTCTGGATCGCGCTGCTCTATCTCGGCGTGCTGGCCGGCCCGACCGCGACCTGGGCCGCCGTCTCCGTGGCGCGCGCACTGCCGCCGGTCACCGGCTCGCTCGGCATGCTGGGCGTGCCGCTGCTGGCCATCGCCAGCTCGGTCGTGCTGGTCGGCGAGCCCGTCACCTGGCCACTGGCGATCGGCACCGCGCTGGTGATCGCGGGAATTGCCATCGTGATCCTGGACAGGAACAATTGAGCCCATGTCCCTGATCGAAATCGAGCGGCGCGACGCCGGCGCCGCAACAATCGCCATCGTCCGCTTCAACAACCCGCCCAAGGGCTACATGAACGCAGCGATGGTCGGCGAGCTCGACGCGGCGGTCGACGGCCTGCTGGCCGACGAGGCCGTGCGCGTGCTGGTGTTCACCGGCGCGCTGAAGGGCGTGTTCATCGAACATTACGATGTCTCCGAGCTGCTGGCGCTGTCGGAGAAGCTGCGCGCCAAGGGCGCGCGCTTCTCGCTCGACCGGCTCTCGCCCGAGAGCGCCTATCACAGGATCCTGACGCGCCTTGAAGCGGCGCCCAAGCCGGTGATCGCGGCGATCAACGGCACCGCCATGGGCGGCGGCTTCGAGTTCTGCATGGCCTGCGACATCCGCCTCGCCGAGCGCGGCCCCTATTGGCTGGGCCAGCCCGAGATCAACATCGGCATCCTGGCCGGCGCGGGCGGGACGCAGCGCCTCGCCCGGCTGGTCGGCGAGGCCCGCGCCCTCGAACTGTCGCTAATGGGCCGCACGGTGTCGCCCGACGAAGCCGCGTCCCTCGGCATGGTTCATGCGGCGGTGGACGGGCCGGTGCTCGACCACGCGCTGGCGATGGCGCAGCGGCTGGCGGCGCAACCGCCCAAGGCGGTGGCACACATCAAGCGACTGGTCCGCTCGGCAGCTGAAACACCTTTGTCACAAGGTCTGGCCCACGAGCGGACGCTGTTCATGGACCTCGCGGTGAGCGACGATGGACACCGGTTGATGGGCGAATTCGTCACCGGAAAGCGCACGATTCGCGACTGATTGACAGGCAAGCGCCGGCCCTTCCATATGCCGACACCCCCGAGTGATTACGGGCACGCGAGGACGGAACACAGCGATGGCGAACAAGGTCTACAAGGATGCGAAGTCGGCCCTCGACGGCCTGCTGCGGGACGATCTGATGCTGATGTGCGGCGGCTTCGGCCTGGTCGGCATCCCCGACAAGCTGATCCGCGCGGTGCGCGATTCCGGCGTGAAGGGTCTCACCTGCGTGTCGAACAATGCCGGCATCGACGGCGCGGGACTCGGCCTGCTGCTCGAGACCGGGCAGGTCAAGAAGATGATCAGTTCGTACGTCGGCGAGAACAAGACCTTCGCCAAGCTCTATCTCGACGGAAAGCTCGAACTCGAATTCAACCCGCAGGGCACGCTGGCCGAACGCTGCCGCGCCGGCGGCGCGGGCATCCCGGCCTTCTACACCAAGACCGGCGTCGGCACGCTGGTCGCCGAGGGCAAGGAGACCAAGGTCTTCGACGGCGAGGAATATGTGATGGAGCGCGGCCTGTTTGGCGACATCGCGCTGGTGAAGGCCTGGAAGGGTGACACCTCGGGAAACCTGATCTACCGGAAGGCCGCGCGGAACTTCAATCCGATGATGGCGACGGCCGCGAAGATGTGTGTTGCCGAAGTCGAGGAACTCGTGCCGGTCGGCGAACTCGACCCCGATCACATCCACACGCCGGCGGTCTTCGTGAAGCGCATCTTCTGCGGTGCGCCCTACGACAAGCAGATCGAACAGCGCACAATCCGCAAGGCTTGAGGAGAGAACGATGGCCTGGACCCGCGATCAGATGGCGGCGCGCGCCGCCAAGGAACTGGAAGACGGCTTCTACGTGAACCTCGGCATCGGCATCCCGACGCTGGTGTCGAACTATGTGCCCGAGGATGTCGACATCACGCTGCAGAGCGAGAACGGCATGCTGGGCGTCGGCCCCTTCCCCTACGACAACGAAGTCGACGCCGACATCATCAACGCCGGCAAGCAGACCGTGACCGAGGTGAAGGGCACGTCCTACTTCAGTTCGGCCGACAGCTTCGCGATGATCCGCGGCGGCCACATCGACCTCTCCATCCTCGGCGCCATGGAAGTGGCGGAGAACGGCGACCTCGCCAACTGGATGATCCCGGGCAAGATGGTGAAGGGCATGGGCGGCGCGATGGACCTGGTCGCCGGCGTGAAGCGCGTGATCGTCACCATGGAGCATGTCTCCAAGGACGGCGCCTCGAAGCTGCTGGCCGAATGCACCCTGCCGCTGACCGGCCGCCGCGTGGTCGACATGGTGATCTCCGAACTGGGAGTCTTCACCGTCGACAAGAAGGGCAACGGCGGCGTGACCCTGATCCAGCTCGCCGACGGCGTCACCGTCGACGAGGTGAAGGCGAAGACCAAGGCGAAGCTTACGATCGCGGCGGGCCTGAAGGTCGCTTAATCATTGGAGCGCGCCACTCCAGTGGCGCTCGGACTCATGAGGCGCCACTGGAGTGGCGCGCTCCAATGGCGCCGTTCTTACCGGGCAACTACCACTTCGACACATACTGCCGCAGAGGCTCGGCGCCGGGGTTGGTGTAGCGGCGGTCGAGGATGACGCTCTTGGCGTTGGCGCCGCCGCCGTAATACAGCGCGTTCCAGTCGTTGTCGGCGTCGATGTAGGAGCCCTCGATCGAGGCGCCGGCGAACAGGCCCTGCGAGTTGGCGAAGGCCACGATGTCGGCGCCGCCGGCGCCTGTCGTGGCGCCTTCGAGGCCGATGCCGACCGCGACCATGGTCACGCCCGCTTCCGCGCCGACCTTGAACTTGTGGTCGATGATCGCCTGCAGGCCTTTCTCGGTCCGGATGATGAACACGATCTCCGAAACCTTGCCGCCGACCTGGAGACCGACGCTGCCGGAGCCCATGATGTAGAAGGCCGGGAAGCTCCAGTTGTTGGGCGAGTTGCGGCCCATCAGGACGCCGCGGCCGCCAGCGGCGCCGAAGATGAACCCGCCCTGCACCAGCTCGGGAATGATCAGCACGCCGCGCGCCGTGGTCATGAGCTTGGCGGCATCGGGAAAGTCCGGGCCACCCAGGACCTTGCGCGCCGTGGCGAGACAGGAATCGACCAGCGACTGGCGCTTGGCGTCGGCCCGGGCCGGCATGGACGTGAGGAACGGCGCGGCGAACGCGGCCGCGGTCCCCGAAAGGACGGTTCGGCGATCGAGCTTCATTTTATGCTCCGTATGGCTTGGCGACCGACGCCGAGGGAGCGCCTGGATGGTCACAAGAGCTGAATCATACCACGATTCGGGCCGCGATTGCGGGCCCAATTGGCGCGTTCAGCGGCGGGCCGGCGGGCGGTCCTTCATCACCAGCGGCAGGCCGGCGGCCATGAACACGACACGGTCCGCACGCTCGGCAATCCGCATGTTCATGCGGCCCATCGCGTCCCGGAAGGAGCGGCCGAGCGGCGTCTCCGGCACCAGTCCGAGACCCAGTTCGTTGCTCACGAACACCACCGGCTGGTTGTGATCATCCAGTGACTGCACCAGTTCGTCGGTCGCCTGGTCGACGTCCTCGCCAGCATGCATGAGGTTGGAGAGCCAGAGCGTCAGGCAGTCGACCAGGATCGGTTGGCCGTGCGAACCCGCCTGCTCCAGCACTTCGGCCAGCTTCAGCGGCTCCTCGATGGTGGTCCAGCCGACGCCGCGGCGGGCGCGATGCGCCATGATGCGGGTCGCCATCTCGACATCGCCGGCCTCGGCGGTGGCGATGTAGACCGCCGGCCGCGGCGATGCGCCGTGCAGCGTGCCAGCGACCAGCCTCTCGGCATGGGTGCTTTTGCCCGAGCGCGCGCCGCCCAGGACGAGACTCACCGGCGGCAGCGGGAAGGTCGAGATGTGCTCCATCAGCCGGGCCTCGCGCTCACCAGCCAGCAGGCGCCGGGCAGCTTGACTCCATCCGGGGTCGCGTGCGGCGCCAGCGCGTCGCCGATGGCGGCTTTCGCCTTGGCGGCGGCCTCGGGGCCCACCTCCGCGAATGCGCGGGCGAGCGCACCGAAGCGGCCGCTGTTCTCCACCACCTCGGCCACGTCCTTGCCGATCCAGATCGGCAGGTCGAGCGGCTTGATCGCGAGCGCGCCGAAGCCTGCCGCCTGCAGGATGCGCTCGACCCGCTCGCGATCGCCGAAGGAATACTGGCCGGGATCTTCCGGACCGGGCCGCGGCAGCGGCGGCAGGAATGGCGCGGCGGCCTTTACCGGCACGAGGCCCCAGGGATTTTCCGAAGGCGTCCGCCAGCAGACGAAGGCGAGCCGGCCCGAGGGCTTCAGCGCCCGCCGCAGGTTGGCGAAGGCGGCCACCGGATCGCCGAAGAACATGACGCCGAAGCGCGAGAAGACGAGATCGCGCGAGGCCGCTTCGAACGGATGGACCGCCGCATCGCCCACGGCGAAGGTCGCGTTGGCGAGACCCTGCGCTTCCGCGACCTCGATCAGGGGCCGCGAGATGTCGACACCGAGCACATGGCCCGCAGGTCCGATGGACTTCGCCAGCGCGGCCGTCGTGCCGCCCGTGCCGCAACCGACATCGATGACGGTCTCGCCGGGTTGCGCGTCGGCAAGAGCGAGCACGCGCGGTCCGATCTCGACCAGAGACCGTTCGATGCGCGCATAGGCATCGAGCCATCCCTGCGCGCCCGGTCCGTTCCAGAACGCCGCCTGATCGGCCGCCAGTTCGGCGGCGCCCTTCGAACCGGAGGTCACGCAGGTCCGCCGCGGGCGAAGGCGAGTGCGCGCGGCATGTAGTTCACGAAGGCGACGCGCCAGGCATGCTCGGGATTGGCCTGCTCGAAATGCTCGATCATGGTGATCGAGACATTGTCGATCTCGAAGCGCACCGCCGCCTCGGGATGCAGGTCGAACGCATGCGCCAGCGCCGCGCGGATCGTGCCGCCATGAGCCGTCGCCACGATGTCGCGGCCCTTGTGCTCGGCGGTCAGACGATCGATCGAACGCACGGTGCGGTCGCGCAGGTCGACGAAGCTCTCGCCGCCCTCGGGCCGGAACTCCGGCGGCCCCAGCCAGAAGAGATGGTTGTCGGCATGGTTCTCGGCGATCTCGACATAGGTGAGGCCCTGCCAGTTGCCGAAATGCTGCTCGGCGAGATCGGGATCGATGTGGAGCTTGTCCATCTCCGCTCCGGCCTTGGCGAGATGCTCGGCGGTCTTGCGCGCGCGCAGAAGGTTCGACGAATACCAGACCGCGCCCCTGGGCAGCAGCTTGGCCTGGTGACGGAACAGCTCCTCGTTGCTCACGTCGCAGTCCATGTCGGACTGGCCATAGCAGCGGCGCTCCGGATTGGGGACCACGGCATGCCGCACCCACCACCACCGCGTCACCGCTCCGGTGATCTTCGCGCCCGTCGCCATCTCTTCCTCCGATACTTACAAAGCGGCCGTCTTCTTAGCGGCCGATGAACAGCGCCGCCACCACGAGGAAGACGATCTCGGCCTTCTGCTGGACCGCGCCCAGCGTGTCGCCGGTGTAGCCGCCGAGCCGCTTGGCGATCCACTGCGTGGCGAACCACGCCGAAGCGAGGACCGCGAGCGGCGCCAGGATCGCCACGAACAGGCCCTTGCCCAGCATCAGCAGGAAGGCGAGTCCCGCGCCGATGGCGATGGTGAGCCAGACGTCGTTGTCGGTCGGCTTGCCGGCCTTCGAGCCCAGCCCGTTGTCGTGGACGGCTGAGAAGGCGAGCAGCGGATAGGCCAGCACGGCGCGCGACAGCGCATGCGCCGAGATCAGGACGACGAGGCCGGTCGCGGCACCAAACTGCGCCAGGCAGGCGACCTTGATCAGCACGCCGAGCGCCAGCGCCAGCACGCCGAAGGTGCCGTTGCGGCTGTCGCGCATGATCTCGAGCCGCCGCGCCGGCTCCAGCCCGTGCGGGCCCAGCCCGTCGGCGGTATCGGCCAGCCCGTCTTCATGCAGGGCGCGCGTCAGGATCACCGCCGCGCCGACCGCCAGCACCGCCGCAAGCCAGCCGGGCCCGGCGATGCCGCGCACGATGGCGAAGACCAGGCCCGAGGCCAGCCCGATCGCGGCGCCCACGACGGGCAGCACCGGCAGCACGTCGGCCAGCGGCCAGCGCGGCAGGCCGACATCGAGCTTCAGCCCGGTGAAGAACGTCATCTGCTCCTTGAAGGCCTGCAGCCAGTCGTCGAACGAGGCGGGGCGGTTCGCGCCGCCGCCGCCCCCACCGGGAGGAGACGAGGGAGAGGAGGGTTCGTTGGGACTGGTCATGGTCCGCTGAATATAGGATGGTCCGGCCCCTTCCAGAATGCCCCCGGACGAACAATGTCGGCTGCCTCCTTCGACGAAATGCGCCGGATCCTGCGCGAGCTGCCGGGACCCGATCTCACCGCCCAGACCGAGGTGGTCCGCCGCCAGGCCGAATTGACCAAGCCGCAGGGCTCGCTCGGCCGGCTGGAGGAGATCGCCGAATGGCTGGCCTGCTGGCAGGGCCGCGCCCAGCCGCGGGTCGAGCGTCCGCGCATCGCCGTGTTCGCCGGCACCCATGGCGTCGCCGCGCGCGGCGTCTCGGCCTATCCGCCGCAAGTCACGCAGCAGATGGTGAAGAACTTCACCAACGGCGGCGCTGCGATCAACCAGCTCGCCACCATCATCGACGCCGACCTGCGCATCTACGAGCTCGACCTCGACCATCCGACCGCCGACTTCACGCAGGGCCCGGCGATGGACGAGACGCGCGCCGCCAACGCCATGGCCTACGGCATGATGGCGGCCGAACCCGGCATCGACGTGCTGTGCCTGGGCGAAATGGGCATCGCCAACACCACCGCCGCCGCAACGCTGTGCGCAGCCCTTTATGGCGGCACCGGCGCCGACTGGGCCGGGCCCGGCACCGGCGTCACCGGCAAGGCGCTGGCGCACAAGATCGCGGTGATCGACGAAGCGCTGTCCTTCCACAAGGACGCCATCGCGCGCCGCGATCCGCTGGAGCTGCTGGCCGCGGTGGGCGGCGAGGAGTTCGCCGCCCTGACCGGCGCCATCGTGGCCGCCCGCATGGGCCGCATCCCGGTCCTGCTCGACGGCTATGCCTGCACCGCCGCCGCCGCCGTGCTGCGCGCCGTCGACCGTCGCGCGCTCGACCATTGCCTGGTCGCGCACCGCTCGGCCGAGCCCGGCCACACGCGCCTGCTCGCCGAGATGGGTGTGCGCCCGCTGTTCGACCTCGACATGCGCCTGGGCGAAGCCTCGGCCGCCGCGCTGGCCGTGCCGCTGCTCAAGGCCGCCGCCGCCTGCCACAACGGCATGGCGACCTTCGCCGAAGCCGGCGTATCCTCGAAGCATGCGTAGACGCACCTTGCTGGCGGGTCTCCCGCTTCTCGCTCTGGCTCCTGAAGCCTTCGCCCATCCGCCGCGCCAACCCGATTCGGCGGAAGCGAAGAAGTTCATCCAGGAAGTCATCGACTTCCGCAGCAAACTCGCGAAGGCCGTCCTCGCCAAGGACTTCGCCGCCCTGCGCCCGCTCTACGCCGACAGCTTCACGCACACGCACGGCTCGGGGAAACTCGACAACAAGAACGCGCGCCTGGTCGCCGCGATGGCCGGCGAACCGCTGATCGAAGCAGCCCCCGCCTCCGAGCTCGTCTTCCGCGTCTTCACCGGCCCGACCGTGATCGTCACCGGCAAGAGCCCGATCCTCAACGTGAAGGAACAGAAGACCTACGACTTCCGCTGGGTGTGCGCGTACGTGACGGCGCAGGATGGGTGGCAGCTCGCGGTGAGCCAAGCGACGCGGTTGGCTGCGTGAGAAGTTACGATTGCGAGACATGGACCACCTTGTCCTTGCTCGTAGTCGCCGCAATCAACGAACTCACAAGGAGGCGCCTATCCTTCTCCCCCGCTACAGCTCGACGTTCTTCAAAGATACCTGAACCTGCTTTAGCTGCTGTCGAAATGTACTTAACTCTCTAGTAAACGCCTCATCCAACGCCGTTGAAGCCTGCGATAGAGTGCCGGCGACTTTGCTCAAGCTTTCTTCCGCCGCTCCGGCCGCCACATGCAAGTTAGCCCACTCTTCATCGGTAAAAGAGTGATCTTCATCATGCTGATCCATTGAATGAGGACGGTGGATGCTATCCAGATTTTCAATTAGCTGATTCAAAACAGCATAGATGTCCGTTAATTCCTTCTCGACTGCCGATAAATCGCGCGTTTCGGCGTGCGCCTCCATTTCTTCCAACAAATATGCGGCTCTTTGTTGTGTGTCGTGAGCCCAGTGGACATTTATGGCCTCGTCTTCCATTTCATGGATACGACGCCCGACATCGTCGTTGAAGCTGCCTAGACGCGTCGAATACCATGCTTTGCGATTAGCGGTTCTGCGAAGCTGCTCCAGCAGATAGTCACGAAACAGCGTGTTAGTTTGAACACTTACGCCTTCAAGCTGTCGCCACACTGGGCGTGCCGTAATGTAAGCCGCAATGATTGCAATCAATCCGGCAATCAGCGTTTGATACTTATAAATGAAGTTACAGAGCTCTGGCCAAGACATCCCAACCCATGCCTCTTGTAGATATTTTCCACTCCACGACACCAAACCTGGCAGCATCGACGAAATTACCACCACAAAGTATCAAAGCATCCAACTCGGGAACTTCTCCGAAGTGTCATCGCACTACATTCATAAACGCAACCGAGATTTGATTCCTAGAATACTGTCATATGCAGACCATTATTAGTTGTGGATGACAAACGCATTAAGCCAATAGCAAGGGTATTCCGTGCACCGACGAAGCTGCGAAAACCCGGCATGCGTATCTATTGACACCACCCCGCCCCGCCCGCTTCCATCGACACAACAAATAATGTCGGGCGGAAACGATGGATCTTCTCAAGACGCTGTCGCCATCGGGTGACTTCGCGACGCCGATCGTCGATGCGCATCATCATCTGTGGGACCTGAAGGCCGGGCACTATCCGACCAAGACGGACCAGTACGACAAGAACTTCTTCCTCGGCGACTATCGCGCGATCTGCCGCGACTACATGCCGCCGGATTATGTCGCGGCACTAAAGGGCTTCAACGTCATTGGCAGCGTGCATATCCAGGCGGCGCGCGCGATGGACGAGCAGGTGGCCGAGACCGAATGGCTGGGCACGATGAACGCGCAGTTCGGCCTGCCCTCCGTCGTCGTGGGCCACGTCTCGTTCGTCCAGCCCGATTGCGCGGCGATCCTCGAAGGCCATGCGAAGTCGCCGCTGATGCGCGGCATTCGCTCGCGGCCCACCACGTCGCCGGGTCCGGGCGCCTCGGTCGCGGGCGCGCCGGGCACGATGCAGGACGATCACTGGCGGCGGAACTTCGCGCTGCTGGAAAAGCACGGCATGTCGTGGGACATGCGCATCCCCTACTGGCATCTCGAGGAAGGCGCCGAGGTCGCGCGTTCGTTCCCCGGCATCCCGATGGTGGTCAACCATACCGGCCTGCCGCTCGACCGCTCCGAGGAAGGCCTCGCGATCTGGCGCAAGGGACTGGCGGCGCTGGCCGATTGCCCGAACGTGGTGATCAAGATCTCGGAGCTCGGCCTGCCGCACGGCAAATGGGACGTGCCGAGCAACGTCCGCGTGGTGCGCGAGGCGGCGTCGATCTTCGGGCCGGACCGCATCATCTTCGCCAGCAATCTTCCCGTCGCGAGCCTCAGCACGGATTTCGGCGGCATCGTCGCGGTGATGCGCGAGGCGCTGGCGAAGGAGACGTCCGAGACGCTCGCGAAGTTCTTTGCCCGCAACGCCATTCGCTTCTATCGCATTCCGATCCAACTGCCCTGAAGGCAGGCCGACAGAACAACCAAGACAACAACCAGTCCCGGGAGGACGCGCGATGACCCATCGAGTGACGAGGCGAAACCTGCTGGCCGCCACGGCCGGCGGCCTCTTGGCGACTTCCGTGCCACTCGCCGGCGCGAACGCCCAGGATGCCTGGCCCAACAAGCCGATCAAGGTGATCATGCCGTTCGGCGCCGGCGGCTCGATGGACGTGCTGTCCCGCCTGCTCGCGCCGATCGTGTCGGAGACGCTGGGGCAGCAGGTCGTGGTCGAGAACCGGCCCGGCGCCACCGGCACGCTGGCGATGGCAGCGGTCGCGGCGGCACCGGCCGACGGCTACACGCTGATGTTCACCGGCAGCAGCTATTCGATCATCGCGCTGCTGATGCCCAACCTGCCCTTCAAGATGGAGGCCTTTACGCCGCTGTCGCGGCTCACCGTCGGGCCGACCCTGCTCGCGGTGCCGGCGCAGCTCGGCATCAAGACGATGGCCGAGTTCGTGGCGGCGGCGAAGAAGCAGCCGGGCAAGTGGTCGTACGGCAGCTCGGGCATCGGCACGTCGGTGCACCTGGGCGGCGAGCTGTTCAAGATGGCGGCCGGCGTCGACCTGGCGCACGTCCCCTATCGCGCCACGCCGGCGATCGTCGCCGACCTTTTAGAGAACCGGCTGCAGATGTCGGTGCTGGGCGTGGCCGACTGCCGGCAATACGTCGCCTCCGGGCAGTTGCGCGCGCTGGCCGTCAGCTACACCGAGCGGATGCCGGAGTTCTCCGACGTCCCGACCTTCGCGGAAGTGGGCTATCCCAACGTCCGCGCCAGCAACGACTTCGGCATCTCGATCCGTGCCGACACCCCGGCCCCGATCAAGGCGCGGCTTGAGGAAGCCTACCGGTCGGCGGTGCGCCGGCCGGAGATCGTGCAGCGGCTGAAGGATTTCGGCCTGATCGTCGTGGCGACGTCATCGGCCGACTTCACCCGCGTGCTCGCCGAGGACGCCGCGCGGTACAGCGAGGTCATCCGCGCGGCCAACATCAAGCTGGAGTAACTCGCCGACCCATAGACCCCGTCGTCCCGAGCGGAGCGCAGCGTAGTCGAGGGACGACGGGTTTTCTTGCTTGCGCCAAACAAAAAGCCCGCCGCGGTTTTCACCGGGCGGGCTTTCCGTTTCAGGTGACGCGGCTCAGGCGCGGACGTCGAAGCGGTCGAGGTTCATGACCTTGGTCCAGGCGGCGACGAAGTCCTTCACGAACTTCTCCTTCGCATCGGACTGCGCATAGACCTCGGCCAGCGCGCGGAGCTGGCTGTGCGAGCCGAAGATCAGGTCGACGCGGGTGCCGGTCCACTTGACCGCGCCGCTCTTGCGGTCGCGGCCCTCGTAGATGCCTTCCTCGGCCGCCGGCTTCCACTCGGTCGCCATGTCGAGCAGGTTCACGAAGAAGTCGGTGCCGAGCGTCTCGGTCTTCGCGGTGAAGACGCCGTGCTTCGACTTGCCCGTATTGGCGCCCAGCACGCGCAGGCCACCCACCAGCACCGTCATCTCCGGCGCCGTCAGGGTGAGGCGCTGGGCATGGTCGACCAGCCGCGCCTCGACCGACTGCTGCGTCTTCGTGCCGACGAAGTTGCGGAAGCCATCGGCGGTCGGCTCCAGCGGCTCGAAGGAATGGACGTCGGTCTGCTCCTGCGTCGCATCCATGCGGCCCGGCGTGAAGGGCACCTTCACGTCATGACCGCCGGCCTTGGCGGCCTTCTCGATCGCCGCGCCACCGCCCAGGACGATCAGGTCGGCCAGCGAGACCTTCTTGCCGGAGGCGTTGAACTCCTTCTGCACCGCTTCGAGTTTCTGCAGCACCGCGGCCAGCTCGGCCGGCTGGTTGACCGCCCAATCCTTCTGCGGCGCGAGGCGGATGCGCGCACCGTTGGCGCCGCCGCGCTTGTCGGCGCCGCGGAAGGTCGCGGCCGAGGCCCAGGCGGTCGTGACGAGCTGCGACACGGTGAGGCCCGAAGCCAGGATCTTCGCCTTGAGCGCGTCGATCTCGGCGTCGCCGAGCGGCGGCTGGTCGGAAGCGGGAATCGGATCCTGCCAGACGAGATGCTCCTTCGGCACGAGCGGGCCGAGATAACGGGCGACCGGGCCCATGTCGCGGTGCGTGAGCTTGAACCAGGCCCGCGCGAAGGCATCGGCGAACTGGTCGGGGTTCTCGTGGAAGCGGCGCGAGATCTTCTCGTAGGCCGGGTCGAAGCGCAGCGCGAGATCGGTCGTCAGCATCGACGGCGCATGACGTTTCGACTTGTCGAACGCGTCGGGCACCGAGTCGGCGCCGGCGCCGTTCTTCGGCCGCCACTGATGCGCGCCGGCCGGGCTCTTGGTCAGCTCCCAGTCGTAGCCGAACAGGTTCCAGAAGAAGTTGCTGCTCCACTTGGTCGGCGTCGAGGTCCAGGTGACTTCGAGGCCGGAGGAGATCGCGTCATGGCCCTTGCCGGAAGCATAGGCGCTCTTCCAGCCGAAACCCTGCTGCTCGATCGGCGCGCCTTCCGGCTCGGGCCCGACGAGGGCGGCATCGCCCGCGCCGTGCGTCTTGCCGAAGGTGTGGCCGCCGGCGATCAGCGCCACCGTCTCCTCGTCGTCCATCGCCATGCGCGCGAAGGTCTCGCGGATGTCGCGCGCCGCCGCGACCGGATCGGGATTGCCGTTGGGGCCCTCGGGATTGACGTAGATCAGGCCCATCTGCACGGCGCCCAGCGAGCCCTGGAGCTGGCGGTCGCCGCTGTAGCGCTCGTCGGCCAGCCACTTGCCCTCGGGGCCCCAGTAGATGTCCTGCTCGGGCTCCCAGGTGTCGGCGCGGCCGCCGCCGAAGCCGAAGGTCTTGAAGCCCATCGATTCCAGCGCGACGTTGCCGGTCAGGATCAGCAGGTCGGCCCAGGAGATGCTGTTGCCGTACTTCTGCTTGATCGGCCACAGCAGCCGGCGCGCCTTGTCGAGATTGACGTTGTCGGGCCACGAGTTCAGCGGCGCGAAGCGCTGCTGGCCGCCGCCGGCGCCGCCGCGGCCGTCGCCGACGCGATAGGTGCCGGCGCTGTGCCAGGCCATGCGGATGAAGAACGGGCCGTAATGGCCGAAGTCGGCCGGCCACCAGTCCTGCGAATCCGTCATCAGGGCCTTGAGGTCCGCGATCACGGCGTCGAGGTCGAGGCTCTCGAATGCCTTGGCGTAGTCGAAGTCGGCGCCCAGCGGATTGGACAGGGCGGAATGCTGGTGCAGCACCGACAGGTCGAGCTGGTTGGGCCACCAGTCATGATTCGCAGGTCCCTTGGGGCCGTTGGGTCCACCGCTGAACGGGCACTTGCTCTCGGTCGTCATCGTCCATCCCTCATGTTTCGGCTTGTCGCTCTTACTTTAGAATTATTCCAGACAAGACGTCACGTTCATTTTCGAACGGAGTGACGGCCGGCGCCACCCGGCCTTGGCACGGTTCTGGCCTCCAGCGTCCTGCAACGACCTCGCAAGAAGGACAGGAACCGTCGTCATGATCATCCAGAAGAAGGCGCTGCTGGGCGCCGTCGCCGCATTCGCGGCATTTTCCGCCGCGCCGGTCCTCGCACAGGGCACGCTGCGCATCGGCATGACGGCCTCGGACATTCCGCTCACCACCGGCCAGACCGACCAGGGCGGCGAAGGCATGCGGTTCATGGGCTACACGGTGTACGACGCGCTCATCAACTGGGACCTGTCCTCGGCCGACAAGGCCTCGGTGCTGGTGCCGGGCCTCGCCACCGCGTGGAAGGTCGACGAGGCCGATCCGACGCGCTGGGTCTTCACCCTGCGCGACGGCGTGAAGTTCCACGACGGCAGCGACTTCAAGGCCGACGCCGTGGTCTGGAACCTCGAAAAGCTGCTGAACGACAAGTCGCCCCAGTTCGACCCGAAGCAGGCCGCGCAGGGCCGGTCGCGCATTCCTGCCGTCGCCTCCTACAAGGTGATCGACGACAAGACGGTCGAGATCAGGACGAAGACGCCCGACGCGTTCCTGCCCTACCAGATCTCCTGGATCATGATGTCGAGCCCGGCGCAGTGGGAGAAGGTCGGCAAGGACTGGAACAAGTTCGCGCAGACCCCGTCGGGCACCGGCCCGTGGAAGGTGACGGCCTTCCAGCCGCAGACCCGCGCCGAGCTGTCGCCGAACAAGGATTACTGGGACAAGGCGCGCGTGCCGAAACTCGACAAGATGGTGCTGCTGCCGATCCCGGAGACGGCGACGCGCACTGCAGCGCTGCGGGCGGGACAGGTCGACTGGATCGAGGCGCCCTCGCCCGACGCCATCGCGAGCCTCGAGAAGGCCGGCCTCAAGATCGTGAGCAACGCCTATCCGCACAACTGGACCTGGCACCTCTCCTTCGCCGACGGTTCGCCGTGGAAGGACGTGCGGGTGCGCAAGGCGGCCAACCTGGCGGTCGATCGCGAGGGGCTGAAGGTGCTGCTGAAGGGCCAGATGATCCCGGCCAAGGGCTTCCTCACGCCGGGCAGCCAGTGGTTCGGCTCGCCCTCCTTCGACGTGAAATTCGATCCGGAGGCGGCGAAGAAGCTGCTGGCCGAGGCCGGCTTCAGCAAGGCCAAGCCGGTCACGGCCAAGGTGCTGATCTCCAGCTCGGGCTCGGGCCAGATGCAGCCGCTGGCGATGAACGAATATATCCAGCAGAACCTGGCCGACGTCGGCATCAAGATCGACTTCGAGGTTGCCGAGTGGAACACGCTGATCAACCTGTGGCGGGCCGGCGCGAAGTCCGATCTCGCCAAGGGCGCCAGCGCGCTGAACTTCAGCTACTTCATCCAGGACCCGTTCACCGCCTTCATCCGCCATCTCGACTCGAAGCTGGTGGCGCCGAACGGGACCAACTGGGGCTTCTACCAGGACCCCGGCATGGACGCGCTGCTGGAGAAGGCGCGCACGACCTTCGAGGCGAAGGCACAGGATGAGGCGCTGAAGAAGGTCCACGAGAAGATCGTCGACGACGCGCTGTTCCTGTTCGTGACCCACGACGTGGCCCCGCGCGCCATGTCCCCCAAGGTGACGGGCTTCGTGCAGGCCCAGAACTGGTTCCAGGACTTCTCGCCGATCACGATGAAGTAGAAACGCGCAATTTCACGGGCATCTCGCAAACATATGCCCTCATCCTGAGGAGGTCGCGCAGCGACCGTCTCGAAGGATGGGCAACAGACAAGGTGCTCGTGCCCACCCTTCGAGACGCACCGCTACGCGGTGCTCCTCAGGGTGAGGCCATGTTTGTTTGAACGGCCTTACGCCCGCACCCTGTCCCACCAGTCGCGCGTGCGGTACCAGGCGCCGACGAAGGGGAGCACCCATTCGGGGTTGCCGCTGTAGAAGGGCACGGTCGGGAAATCCTGGCCGTCGAAGGCATTGACCGGCGCGTTCGAGCCGCCGGCGATCTTCCGCGCGGTCTGGTAGCCGAGATAGGACATCATCGCGACGCCCGAGCCGTTGCAGGCCATCAGGTAATGCATGCCCTGCTCCATGCCCATGTGCGGCAGGAAGTCGAAGGCGAAGGCGACGTTGCCGGTCCAGGCGTGGGTCACCTTCACACCCTTGAGCTGCGGCCAGCGCTCCAGCATGTAGCCGTGCAGCACCGGCGCGCTGACCTCGGGCGTCACCTGCGTGAAGCGCGCGCGGCCGCCGAAGATCACGCGCTTGTTGTCGGGCGATTGCCGGTAATAGCAGAGCACCCGCTTGGTGTCGGAGACGACGCGGTTCTTCGGGATCAGGCTCTGCACCAGATCCTCGGGCAATTCCTCGGTCGCGATGATGTGGCTGGCGACCGGCACCAGCTTGCGGCGCAGGGTCGGCGTCAGCTCGGTCGTATAGCCGTTGGTGGCGATCACCACCTCGCGCGCCTCGATCGGGCCCTTGCTGGTGAGGACTCGAAACCCGCCGGGCTTGCGCTCGATCTTCTCGGCATCGCAGTTGGCGCAGAGCTTCGCGCCGGCGCGATGCGCGGCCTTAAGCAGCCCGCCGTAATAGAGCGCTGGATGAAGCTGGCCGGTGCGCTCCACGACCATGCCGCCGTAATAGTAATCCGAGGCGATCTCCTCGCGCTGGCGCTCGCGCGGGATCATGTAAGTGCCGAGCGCCGCCTTCTCGTTGTAGGTCGCGACCTTGGCCTGCTGCTCGGCGAAGTGGCGCGGCGTGTAGGCGCCGCTGAAGCGGCCGTTCATGCGCCAGAAGCACTCGATGCCCTCGCGCTGGATCACCGTCTCGACCTGGCTGAGCGAATCGGCGGCGTCGCTCAGCATGCGCGCCATCACCTTCTTCCAGGCCTCCGGGTCGCCGCCGACGCCCTTGCCGGAGAAGCCCTTGCCCATGGTCGTGCCGCCGCTGACGCCGCCGCCGTTGCGCGTCGAGGCGCCGACGCCGAAATCGCCGCGCTCCAGCACCGTCACGTCGACGCCCGAGCGCGCCAGTTCCAGTCCGGTCGACAGGCCGCCATAGCCCGCGCCCACCACCAGCACGTCGGTCTTGAGCGGCGGATCCTGGCTCAGCTCGTTGGAGGGATGCCACCATTCCCACCACCAGGGCATCGCCTTGAAGTCCTTGTGGAAGACGCTGTCGGCCATGGAACTCTCCTAACGCGCACTATCCTTGAGGCCGCGGCCGAAGCGGCCGATCAGCACCAGCACGACCGACACCAGCAGGATCTGCATCACCGAGACGGCGGCGATGGTCGGGTCGATCTCCATCAGGATGTTGTCGAACATCTTCTTGGGCAGAGTCATGTTCGCGCCGGCCAGGAACAGCGCGACGACCACCTCGTCGAACGAGGAGATGAACGCCAGCAGCCCCGCCGAGACGAGGCTGGGACGCAGCAGCGGCAGGGTGATGCGCGTGAGCGTGTTCCAGCGGCTGGCGCCCAGGCCCTCGGCCGCCTGCTCCAGCGAACGGTCGAAATCGCGCAGGCCGGCGGCAATCACCAGCACCACGAAAGGTAGCGCCAGCACGGTGTGGCCTACCACCAGCCCGTACCACGTGCCGATCAGCTTGAGCTTGGCGAACAGGCCATAGACCGCAACGGCGAAGATGATGTGCGGCACGATGATGGGCGCAAGCGACACGCGATCGAGGATCGTGCGGCCGAAGAAACGGCCGCGCACCAGCGCGAACGCCAGCGGCACGCCGAGCGCCAGGGCAAGGACCGCGGTGGCGCCGCCGATATAGAGCGAGCGCCAGGTCGCATCGATCCATTGCGGATCGTCGAGATAGCGCTCGTACCACTGCCAGGAGAGGCCCGGCGGCGGGAACTGCATGTAGGGCGCCGACGAGAGCGAGATCGGGAAGACGACCAGCAACGGCAGCATCAGGAAGAAGTAGATCAGGCCGCAGGAGACGACGAGAAGACGACGGCTCATCGCGCCGCCTCCACCGGCTGGCTGTAGCGTTGCGCCAGCGCGTAGACGGCGAAGGTCGCGGCCAGCAGCACGGCCGACAGGGCCGCGGCGAACGGCCAGTTCAACGCCTCACGGACCTGCTGCTCGATCAGCACGGCGATCATGATCACGCGACCGCCCCCCAGCAGGGCGGGCGTTATGTAGAAACCCAGCGACAGCACGAACACCAGGACCGAGCCCGCGAAGATTCCGTTCAGGGTGAGCGGCAGGTAGATGCGCCGGAAAATGGCGAAGCTCGACGCGCCGAGGCCGGCGGCGGCGGCCGGGATGGCCGGGTCGACCTTGCGGACGGCGCTGTAGATCGGCAGCACCATGTAGGGCAGCAGCACATGCACCATCCCGATCAGCACGCCGGTGAAATTGTGCAGCATCGGGATCGGATCGGCGATGATGCCGGACTCGATCAGCGTGCGGTTGAAGACGCCGTTGCGGCCCAACAGAACCATCCAGGCATAGGTGCGCACCAGGACCGAGGTCCAGAGCGGCAGCAGCACGAAGATGAAGCCCATCGTCGCCCAGAAAGGCGTCGTCGTGGCCATCAGGAAGCCGAGCGGATAGCCCAGAAGCAGGCAGAAGAAGGTGACCAGCAGGGCGATCTCGAACGTGTTCCAGAAGACGCGGAGATAGAGCTGCTCGCCCAGCGCCTTGGCATACCAGTCGAACGTGCCGCCCTCGACGCTGAAGCCCAGCATGCGGACGACCGGGAACAGGAAGAACACGAACAGCAGGATCAGCGCCGGCAACGCGGGGAAGAAGCCGCGGGCCTTCATGACGCGACGCCTCTCAACCCCAATCGTGTCATCCTGAGCAAAACGAAGGATCCTTCGCTGCGCTCAGGATGACACGGGGCGGTGTCGTGCGTTCTAGAACACATGGATCGACTCGGGGTCGATGCCGACGGTCACGCGGGTGCCGGCGGTGGGCAACGCGCCGCGCGCCGGCTGGCGCACCAGCAGCTCGAGGCCGCCCTCGCAGGCCAGCCGCAGCTTGAACGACGTGCCGAGATAGACCGATTCGATCACCTCGCCGCCGAACGCGTTGGCGCCCGACGGTGCGAAACGCTCGGGGCGCATCAGCACGCCGACCTTCGCCCCCGCCGGCCTGTCGCTGCGCACATGCAATGCCCGACCGCCGTCCAGCGTCACCGTGCCGGGCGCGCTCATCGTGCCGTGGAAGACGTTGCTCTCGCCCACGAAGTCGGCGACGAAATCGTTGGCCGGGCGCTCGTAGATCTCGGTCGTGGTGGCGATCTGCTGGATCGTGCCCCGGTTCATCACCGCGATCCGATCGGACAGGACCAGTGCTTCCTCCTGGTCGTGGGTGATGAAGATGGTGGTCAGGCCGAGGCGACGCTGCAGGCGGCGCACCTCGAGCTGCATCGTCTCGCGCAGCTTGCGGTCGAGCGCGCCGAACGGCTCGTCGAGCAGCAGGAGCCGCGGGTTGAACACGATGGCGCGCGCCAGCGCCACGCGCTGCTGCTGGCCGCCAGAGAGCTGCCGCGGCAGGCGCGCCTCGTAGCCTTTCAGCTCGACCATCGCCAACGCCTCGGCGACGCGACGCTCGATCTCGGGCCTGGCGACGTTCCGCATCTCCAGCGGAAACGCCACGTTGGCCGCGACGCTGAGATGCGGGAACAGCGCGTAGTTCTGGAACACCATGCCGATGTCGCGCTTCGCGGGCGGCAGCGAGGTGATCTCGGCACCGCCCACCGTCACCCTGCCGCCGTCGGGCGTCTCGAACCCCGCGACGACCTTCAGCAGCGTGGTCTTCCCCGAGCCGCTGGGGCCCAGGATGGTCAGCAGCTCGCCCTGGGCCACCTGCAGCGAGACGTGGTCGAGCGCGACCACGTCCCCGAAACGCTTTCCGACGCCCTCGATGAGGAGGTCGGCCGATCCGCTTGCACTCAAGGGATATCAGCCCTTCTTCAGCATCCAGGCGTTCCACAGTTCGGCGGCCTTGGTGCCGTTCTCGGCATACCACGCGTCGCTGACCCAGAATTGCTGGTCGAGATAAGCGGTGGGCAGGAACGGCTTCACCTTCGGATCGACGAAGTTCAGCGATTCGAGGTTGAGGCCGGGATAGCCGAGCTCCGAAGCATAGACCGCCTGCTGCTGCGGCACGGCGAGTTCGGCCAGCATCTTGTTGGCCCAGTAGGGGCTCTTGGCGCCACGCGGGATGGCGAAGCTGCCCTGCTTCAGCGCCCCCTCGCTCCACTCGATGCCGACCGGCGCGCCCTTCTTGATGATGTCGTAGAAGCGGCCGTTCCAGCCGGTCGCCAGCACGACTTCCTTGTCCAGGAGAAGCTGGGCCGGCTGCTGTCCGGTCGACCACCAGACGGTGACGTGCGGCTTGATCTGGTCGAGTTTCTTGAAGGCGCGGTCGAAGTCGATCGGGTAGAGCTTGTCCTTCGGCACGCCGTCGGCGATCAGCGCGAATTCGAGATTGTCGGTCGGGTGGTTGCGCATCGAGCGGGCGCCCGGGAACTTCTTCACGTCCCACCAGTCGGCCCAGCTCTTGGGCTGGCTGCCGTTCTTGAAGACGTCGTTCCGGAATCCCATGATGGTCGTGTAGACGGACGAGGCGAAGACATAGGGGTTCTGCGCCGTCGCCGGATACTTCGAGCGGTCGACCACCTTCGTGTCGATCTTCTCCAGCAGGTTCGCCTTGCCGGCGCGGATCGCGTCCTGGCCGCCGATCTCGGTCAGGTCCCACTCGACGTTGCCGGAATCGACCATGGCGCGCAGCTTGCCGAAGTCGACCGGGCTCGTCTCGACGACCTTGATTCCGTACTTCTTCTCGAAGCCGTTGAAGAAGGCCTTGCGCATGGCCGTGCCCATCGAGCCGCCGGAATGGTTGACCACGAGCTGCGCGGGCTTCGGCGGCTCGGACTGTGCGAAGGCCGAGCCCGTGGCGCCGACGGCGGCGGCACCTCCCAGCAGCGAAAGAGCGTGGCGGCGGTGCAGGCGCTTGATGTCCATGGCGGTCCCCTTCGAAATCCCCGCACCGACTGTAGAAGTGAGTTTCATGCGGAGCAACAACCAAGCCCATAACCTTCTGGAATGACCTGAAGGGACGAATGAATTTCTCTCGCGATGCAGGAGGCGTCTAACGTTGCCGCAACGAGACAACGCGGGGGCCTGCGATGATGAACCGATTGAAGGCGCTTTTCTGCGGCGCGATTCTCGCCTGCACGGGCGCAGGGGCCGCGACGGCCCAGGAACTCACCATGGCCGTCTGGGGCGGCGGCGGCGCCAATACCTGGCGCGAAGCCTTCATCAAGCAGTTCGCTCCCGGCAACGGCTCCACCATCAAGATGGTCGAGGTGCCGAATCCGGCCGGCGCGCTGCGCTCTCCGGCCGCCGCCAACCAGTACAACCTGGCGCTGGTCACCTATTTCGAGGCGATCGCGCTCTCCAATGCGGGCCTGATCGAGAGCTTCGACGACAAGCAGTTGCCGGGCATCGGCGACGTCGATCCGAAGTACCTGACCAAGGACAAGGCCGGGCGCCATGTCGGCCTGCCGGTCTACTTCACCTACTACGGCATCGCCTACAACACCGACCTCGCCAAGGCCGAGGACTTCGCCTCCTGGCAGGGCCTCGCCGACCCGAAGTGGAAGGGCAAGCTGTCGCTGACGCGGCCGGTCTATCTCGCGCCCTACGACGCGGTAATCATGGCCAAGGCAATGGGCGGCAGCGAGAAGGACATCGATCCGGGCTTCAAGCTGCTCGAGAAGATCGTGCCGAACGTGCTGGCGACCTACACCTCGCTCGCCCACATGAACACGCTGCTGACGCGCGGCGAGGTGGCCGCCGTGCCCTTCTACGCCTCGCGCGTCTGGGCACTACGCCGCCAGGGCGCCGCCAACGTCGGCATCGTGATCCCGAAGGAAGGCGCGCTGATGCTGCCTTATGTCGTGGTCGTACCGAAGGGCGCCAAGAACCAGGACAAGTCGCTGGTCTGGATGAACTACATCGCCGGCGCCGAACCGCAGCTGCGCGCCGCGCTGCTCGACGGCTGGCTGCCGATGAACGCCAAGGTCAAGCTGCCCGAGGACCTGCAGAAGACGCTGGGCCAGCCCTACGAGCAGATCGTGAAGTCGCTCTATTCGCCCGACTGGCGGATCGTCGTCGAACACAACGAAGCCCGCGTCGATCGCGCCGAGAAGCTGCTGTCCGGCGTCAAGCAGTGAGCCGAGGCACCATCCAGGTCGCCGGGATCGGCAAGGAGTTCGGCGCCGCGACGGTTCTCGACGGGGTGGATCTCACCATCGCCGGCGGCAGCTTCGTCACCCTGCTCGGCCCCTCGGGCTGCGGAAAGACGACGCTGCTGCGCCTGATCGCAGGCTTCCTCGAGCCGAGCCGTGGCACCATCGCCATCGACGGCGCGCCCATGGAGGGCGTGCCACCCCGCCGACGCCCGCTCGGCATGGTGTTCCAGAACCTGGCGCTGTTTCCTCATCTCGACGTGTTCGAGAACGTGGCCTACGGCATGCGGATCCGCGGCATGACGGCGGCGGAGATTTCGGGCCGCGTCTCGAAGTTCCTGGCCCTGGTCGGCCTCGCGGGCTTCGAGCGCCGCCGCATCGGCCAGCTCTCCGGCGGCCAGAAGCAGCGCGTGGCGCTGGCGCGTTCGCTGGCCCTCGAGCCGGCGATCCTGCTG
>LSKJ01000055.1 GCA_001557035.1 Rhodospirillaceae bacterium CCH5-H10
GCGGCAGGTGCAGGCCGTACTTGGCGAACAGCACATGCGCCAGCAGCCCTGGTCCGGCGCGCCCGCGGGCGATCGGGTGCGAGGGCGCCGGCGGCTGGGTGATCTTCTCGCAGCTCCGACACGAGTGCTTCTCGCGCACATGCTGGATGACCTTCCACTGGCGCGGCAACAGCTCCAGCGTCTCGGTGATGTCCTCGCCCAGCTTGTGCAGCACGCCGCCGCAGCACGGGCAGGCCGTCGGCGACGGATAGACCACGCGCTCGCGCGGCAGGTGCTCGGGCAATGGCCGGCGCGCAGGCTTGCGCCGTTCGAACGACGGCACGGTCACACTTTGCGGCGAGGCGATCTCTTCCAATGTCTCTGCCTGAGCCTGTTCTTCCTTCAGCTCGAACAGCTGCAGCTCGAGCTGGTCGAGCAGCGCGCGGCGCTCAGAGGACTGGCCGAACCGTTCATGCCGCAGCTGGGCGATCTGCTGCTCGAGCTTCTCGATCTGCAGCACCTGATTGCGCATCTCCGCCCGATGCGCCTGCCGCTCCGCCCGCAGCATCGCCTTCAGCGTTTCGACGTCGTCTGGGAGCGGTTCTGCGGCGGTGGTGGTCACGGCGCCATTAGCGGCAGCATTCCCTGCCGATGCAACGGCGACCCGACCGCCGAGTCGCGATGTCGCAGCGTTGAGTTGCATCAGCCCGCCATCTGCGGCCGATCGGTCCGCTGCGGCAGCCGCCAGTCGATACCCTCCAGCAGATAACCGAGCTGCGCCGCCGTGATCGTCACAGCTTCGCCCTCGGTGCGTGGCCAAACGAAGCGGCCACGCTCCAGGCGCTTGGCCAACAGGCACATCCCTGGCCGTCGTGCCACAGCACCTTGATCAGTCCGCCACGCTTGCCGCGGAACACGAACAGGTGGCCACAGTGCGGGTCGCGCCTCAACACCTCCTGCACCAGCAGCGCCAGACCATCGAATCCGCGACGCATATCCGTCACACCGCTCGCCAGCCAAACCCGCGTCTCCGACGGCAGGCCGATCATCGGCCCACCGTCCCGAGCGCCCGCAGCACCCGGCCCAGCGCCGCTTCGTCGACCGACGCATCGACCCGAACCCGCACATCGCCAGCCAGCTCGATCTCGATCGACCCTGCCACCGTCGACTCCGGCCGCTTCGACGGCGTCACGGCAACCGGCAGGAACTTCAAGCCCTGGCCGCCCTCCAAAACCCGCTTCGCCTGGCGCCGCCAATGGTGAAGCAGGTTCGGGTGCACATCGTGGCGGCGAGCCACAACGCTAACCACCGCCCCGGGCGCCAGGCTCTCCTCGACGATGCGCGCCTTCTCAGGCGACGCCCAACGTCGACGTCGATCAGGACCTGAAAGAACCGTAACTGTCGCCATGTGCGCCCGCTAACTCGCTAATTAACGCGCACACCGTTTTCACGCGAGGACACTGACGAGAAGGCGGCCTACACCGGACGCGTACGTCGCTGCCGCCATGGACTACATGCTGAAACGCTGGCCGTCCTTCACGCGCTCCTCGACGATGGACGAATCTGCCTGACCAACAATGCCGCCGAGCGTGCCCTGCGCGGCCTCGCCCTGGGGCGCAAGGCCTGGCTGTTCGCTGGCTCCGACCGCGGCGGTCACCGTGCGGCTTTCCTGTACAGCCTAGTCGTCACCGCGAAGCTGAACGACGTCGATCCCCAAGCCTGGCTCGCCGACGTCCTCGCTCGGATCGCCGGGCATCCCGCCAGCCACCTCGACGAACTCCTGCCCTGGCACTGGAACACTTCACGGTTGATCGCCGACGCAGCCTGAGCGACGAGGTGCGACGGTCCGGCCTACGCCGCGTGGCTCACCGCATGCTGACGGCTCCGCGACGAGTTCCTGACGAGACGCTGTTCACTAGCTGGCCCAGGCGCGGGCCGAGCTCGAGGAATGGCGGCGCGACTACAACACCGAACGGC
>LSKJ01000548.1 GCA_001557035.1 Rhodospirillaceae bacterium CCH5-H10
CCGCCAGCCAGACCGCCGATCACGATGTACCAGTTGCCGCCGATCAGCCATTTGGCGGCGAAGGCGGCGGCAATCGCCACCATCCACGGCGCGATGTCGCGCTTGCCGCGAAACAGGATGGTCGCCACCACGACGAAGACCGCCACGCCCACGAAGTCGAGGCCGAGACGCTTGGCCATCGTGGGATCGGAGAGGACGCCGCCGGCCGCCAGATGGCCCGCGAGCGTCGAGCCGGACCAGATGCAGGCCATGACGAAGCCGCCGCCCAGGAACTTGCCGAGGTCGCCATGGCCGCGCCGATATTCGGCAATGTTGACGGCCCAGTTCTGGTCGACCGTCACGTACCAGACCGGCGGCTGAAGCCACCACGGCAGGTGCGGGAGATGAGGCTGCAACGCCGCGCCCATCACGAAATAGCGCAGGTTCGCCACGAACACGGAGACGGCGAGCGCCATCAAGGGCAGCGGCTGGGCCCAGATGTCGAGCGCCACCATCTGGCTGGTGCCGGCCATGACGGTGAAGCTCATCAGCGTGGTCTCGAAGGCGCTGAGACCCTTCTGCGCGGCGGCGACGCCGAAGCCTATTCCGAAAGGCAGGGAGGCGAGGCCCGGCAGGATCATGCGCAGCGCGCCGGCCTGGAAACTGCGCCACGTCACGCGCGCGGAAAGGGACACTGAAGCTGCTACCGGTGAGGAGGAAACGGCGCGCAATCTAGGGCACGCGCGCCGCGGCCGGAACCGAGTTTACCTCAGCCGCCCATGAGCTGGGTCAGTTCAGCTTGTGCAGGTTGACCGACCAGGTGACCGGCGCGCCGTAGGCGTTGCGCGACTGGCCGCTGCACACGGCGATGTTGTCGGAGCCGCGATGGCAGACGAGCTGGTCCGAAAACCACCTCGAGCCGTCGTTGCAGGTCGAATCGGCGTCTCGCAGACGCAGGACCGCACCCTCGAAACGGGCCTGGGCGCGTGTCCGGCAAGCGGTTCGACCGCGCCGCCATTCGAGCTGACCCGCGCCGCTCGCATCGAAGCAGTAGGACGAGACGCCGGGCTGCAGCTGCAGGGCCTCGTGGCGGAAGGGATCGGTACGCCAGCAGCCCTGCATGAAAGAGTAATCGTTGGTGGGGGCGTTTGGCAGGCGCAGCCGATTGTCGCCGGGATTGCGCGGTTGGGGGGCGGCCTGCGGTGGCGTGGCCTTGGGTGGCGCAGGCCTGGGGGCGGGGGGAATCATCGGCGG
>LSKJ01000549.1 GCA_001557035.1 Rhodospirillaceae bacterium CCH5-H10
AAGCCGCTGCCGGTGGGCAAGGTGGGTCGCGACTTCTCGCTCGAGCAGGCCAACCGCCTCGCGCGCGATACGGGCCTCAGCATCCTCGGCGCCCTCAAGGCGGAGTTGGGCGATCTCGACCGCGTGAAGCGCATCGTCAAGGTGCTGGGCATGGTCAACGCCACGTCGGAATACGGCAGCCATCCCGAGGTCATCAACGGCTGCTCGGATCTCTTCGTCGAGGTTTTCGGCGACAAGGGCCGCCACGCCCGCTCGGCGGTCGGCATGGGTTCGCTCCCGCGCGGCATCCCGGTCGAGATCGAGGTGATCGTCGAGATCGAGGATGACGCTCCGCCGCCGCGGATCGCCGCCGCACGACCGGCCGCCAAGCCCAAGGCTGCGCCTAAGGTGAAGGCCGCCCCCAAGGCAAAAGCCGCCAAGAAGAAGAAAATCTAGGGCTTTTGACCGACCCCTGCCGGGACTGCTAAGCCGGCCCGTCCCGATAGGAAAAGCAATGCCCAGCGCACCCAACAGTTTCCGCACCGGCCCCGACGAGCGTGGGCATTTCGGCATTTTCGGCGGCCGCTACGTCGCCGAGACGCTGATGCCGCTGATCCTCGATCTGGAGAAGGCCTACAACGCGGCCAAGGCCGACCCTTCGTTTCAGAACGAACTCGACTATCTGCTGGAGCACTATGCCGGCCGCCCCAGCCCGCTTTATTACGCCAAGCGCCTGACCGAGAAGCTGGGCGGCGCCAAGATCTACTTCAAGCGCGACGAGCTGAACCACACGGGCAGCCACAAGATCAACAACGTGCTGGGCCAGGTGCTGCTGGCCAAGCGCATGGGCAAGACGCGGGTCATCGCCGAGACGGGCGCCGGCCAGCATGGCGTCGCCACCGCGACCGCCTGTGCGCTGTTCGACATTCCCTGCGTGGTCTTCATGGGCGCCGTCGACGTCGACCGCCAGGCGCCCAACGTCGTGCGCATGAACATGCTGGGGGCCGAGGTGCGCGCCGTGACCGCGGGTTCGGCTACCCTCAAGGACGCGATGAACGAGGCGCTGCGCGACTGGGTCGCGACCTGCGAGAACACGTTCTACTGCATCGGCACGGTGGCGGGTCCGCATCCCTATCCGGCGATGGTGCGCGATTTCCAGTGCGTCATCGGCAACGAGACCCGCGTGCAGATGATGAAGGCCGAGGGCCGTCTGCCCGACACGCTGGTGGCGTGCATCGGCGGCGGCTCTAACGCGATGGGACTGTTCCATCCCTTCCTCGACGACAAGAGCGTGCGCCTCGTCGGCGTCGAGGCGGGCGGCAAGGGTGTCGAGACCGGGGAACATGCCGCGTCGCTCACGGGTGGCCGCCCGGGAGTGCTGCACGGCAACCGCACCTACCTCCTGCAGGACAAGGAAGGCCAGATCACCGAGGCGCATTCGATTTCCGCCGGGCTCGACTATCCCGGCATCGGGCCCGAGCATTCCTGGCTGAAGGAAACGGGCCGCATCGAGTATGTGTCGGCCACCGACAACGAGGCGCTCGCGGCCTTCCAGATGCTGTGCAAGCTGGAGGGCATCATTCCGGCGCTCGAGCCGGCCCACGCTCTGGGGCATGTGATCAAGCTCGCGCCCACCTTGTCCAAGGACAATCTGCTGGTGATGAATCTCTGTGGACGCGGCGACAAGGATGTCTTTGCCGTTGCCGAACGCCTCGGGATGAAGATCTGACCATGAGCCGCATTGCCAAGCGCTTCGCCCAGCTCAAGGCCGACAAGCGGGCCGGGCTCGTCACCTACATTACCGCCGGCGATCCCGACGCGGAGATCAGCTACCAGATCCTGAAGGGCCTGCCGGGTGCAGGCGCCGACCTGATCGAGCTCGGCATGCCGTTCACCGATCCGATGGCCGACGGTCCGTCGATCCAGCTCGCCGGCCAGCGCGCGCTCAAGGCCGGCATGACGGTCGAGAAGACGTTCGACATGGTCCGCCGCTTCCGCAAGGAAACCGGCGACAACGACACGCCGATCCTGCTGATGGGCTACTACAACCTGATCTACCAGCGCGGGCCTGAGCACTTCTGCAAGGACGCGGCTGCGGCCGGCGTAGATGGCTTCATCCTCGTCGACCTGCCGCCCGAAGAGGCGGACGAACTGAAGCCGCACGCGACCGCGAACGGCCTCGACACGGTCCTGCTGACGGCGCCGACCACCGACGACGTTCGCCTGCCGGCGGTGCTGAAATTCGCCTCGGGTTTCGTCTATTTCGTGTCCGTGCTGGGCATCACCGGCACCAAGTCGGCGACGGAAGAAGCCGTGCGCACCCATGTCGAGCGCATCAAGCGCCACACCAAGCTGCCGGTGGGTGTGGGCTTCGGCATTCGCACGCCAGAGCAGGCGGCGGCCGTGGCGCGCCATGCCGATGCCGCCGTCGTGGGCACCGCCATCATCGACCACGTCAAGGCGGGCCTCGACGACAAGGGCAAGGCCAAGCCCGAACTGGTGCCGGGCGTCTTCGCCTACATCAAGGCCCTGGCCGACGGCGTCAGGGGCGTGCGGAAGGCTTAGAACTGGGCGTTCATTGCTGGAAAGCCATCTTTGATCTAGTCTTCGTGCATGGACATCGTTGTACCGACGATCGACGAAATGGCGGTCGGCATCCAGCGTGGTGTCGCCGCTGCGGTCAAAGACGCCCACGCGCGGGGATTGCCCGTTTTCGTCTCCGATGAGTCGACGATCTACGCCATCTATCCAGATGGCCGACGCGTCGCGGTAGAACATCTCCCTGTTCAAAGCGCCGAGTGACCAAGCCCTACTTCGTGGTTCTCGCCGGCCCCAATGGGGTCGGTAAGACGACATTTGCACACGCAAATCTTGGCGATCTCATCGAGGCGGGAGCATTCCTGAATGCCGACGATATTGCCCGCGTTATCAATCCGAGCGACGTGGCTGCTGTTGCAACGGCCGCGGCGCGCAGGATGCTCGTCGAGCGACGCTCTCGTTTGACGTCGGGCCGTTCATTCTGCGTCGAGACTACTTTGGCGACCCGGTCGTTGTTGCGCTTCGTCGAGGAAGCGAAGGCTGCTGGATTTCAGACGCGGCTGATCTTCCTGTTCACGCCATTCCCGCAGTTGAATGAGCTTCGGGTGAAGCAGCGTGTGATGGCGGGTGGCCACAACATCGCTACCGAAACGATCAACCGTCGACATCGTGCCGGCTTGATGATGCTTGCGGACTATTGGGACGCTTGCGACGAAGCTGTCCTTTTCGACGCGCGCACCGAGCGACCTCAAGAGGCGCTGGTCAAGGATGAGGGGCGTACGAAGATCGTCGATCGCTTCGGCTGGAGGTGGCTGCAGGCACGTCTAAAAGCGCTTGGCGCACGTGTCCCGATCATTGCGCCGTAGCAGCGTTGGCTAATCCTCAAAGTTCAGATCGGCGACGTACGGATTAGTCTTGCGCTCCCAGCCGAAGGTCGAGGTCTGGCCGTGGCCGGGGACGAAGGTGATGTCGTCGCCGAACGGCCACAGGCGGTGGCGGATCGAGTCGAGGAGCTGATCGTGATTGCCGCGCGGAAAATCGGTGCGGCCGATCGAGCCGCGGAACAGCACGTCGCCGACAAAGGCGACCTTCGCGGGCCGGTTCACGAACACGACGTGACCGGGCGTGTGGCCGGGGCAATGCACCACGTCGAAGGTGACGTTGCCGAGGCTCACCGTCTCGCCGTGCGTCAGCCAGCGGTCGGGCACGAACGGCTTGTAGACCGGGAAATTGTACTTCTTGCCGGAGTCGGGCAGGCCCTCGATCAGGAACAGGTCGTCCTCGTGCGGGCCCTCGATCTTCACGCCGTAATGCTCGGCCATGGTGCCGGCGGCGGAGGCGTGGTCGACATGGCCGTGGGTGAGCAGGACCTTGGTCACCGTGATGCCCTGCTGGTCGATCGCCTGTTTCAGCATGTCGAAGTCGCCGCCGGGATCGACTGCGGTGCCTTCCATGGTCTCATCGCACCAGACGATGGAGCAGTTCTGCTGAAACGGGGTGACGGGGGCGATCATGACCTTGAGCATCCCTCCGATCTAATGCCTCCCGCGGGCCGTTGGAAGGGCGTATGCTCAAGACCCCTCCAGCTTCGATGGCAATGAACGTGCGTCTTCTGCTGTGCATTCTGGGCCTGTTCGCCCTGTCCCTGGCCTCCGCCCGAGCCCAGATCGCCACCGTCGCCTCGCCGACGGGGCCGGTTCCCGCGGGTCCTTATGTCGTCGTCGACGTGGCGACCGGCGAGGCCCTCATGGACCGCAATGCCGGCGCGCTGTGGTATCCGGCATCGCTGACCAAGATCATGACGATCTACATCGTCTTCGAGGAATTGAAGGCCGGCCGCCTGCAACTCGCCTCGACGCTTCCCTTCTCGGAGAATGCGCGCAAGAAGCCCGCCTCGCATCTCGGCCTCGCGCCGGGGCAGGCCATCACGGTCGAGCAGGGCATCCAGGCGCTGGTCGCCCGCTCGGCGAACGACGTCGCGACCGCGTTCGGCGAGCAGATCTCCGGTTCGGAGCCAGCCTTCGCCCAGCGCATGACCGACACCGCCAAGCGCCTCGGCATGACGGCGACCACCTTCCGCAACGCCAACGGCTGGCCCGATCCGGGTCAGGTGACGACGGCGCGCGACATGGCCATCCTGGCGCTCGCGCTGATCAAGGACTTCCCCGAGTATTACGGCTACTTCCGCACCAAGGATTTCATGCTGGGCAAGCAGCGGATCGGGCCCGGCGTGAAGTTCCTCGACCTCTATTCGCCCTATGCCGACGGGCTGAAGACCGGGTTCATCTGCGCCTCGGGCTTCAACATCGTGGGCAGCGCGGTGCGCGATGGCCGGCGGCTGGTCGCCGTCGCCTTCGGCTTTCGCCGCTCCGACCTGCGCGACGAGTTCCTGGTCCGGCTGTTCGACGAGGCCTATGCGCTCAAGACCGCCGGCAGCCGACAGAAGATCTGGCAGCTGCGCAACGGCGAGGGGGGGCCGGCGACCGTGCTGCCCTACGGCGAATGCGGCACGATCCGCTACGACATGCCGGGCGACGCCGTCTGGCTGGGAACGTTCGGCGACTGGCGCAGCGCCAAGACCGCGTTCGATGCCGGACAGGCGAGGCTCATGGCGATGGGCGTCGCTCAGCCCGGGAAAGAATGGATCCTGCCGGTCGCGTCGAACCAGGTGACGAAGCAGGCGGCCATCATCGCCGATCTGCAGCCGGAGGCGGCGCAGAAGCTCTGCGCCGAGTACCAGGCCCGGAAATCCTTCTGCGTCGTGAAGAAACCTTCGGAGATGGCGGCCCCCTTCAGCGGGTTCTGGCGCTGACCTTGGCCCGCCCCCTCATTCGTGCGATACCGCGCCCATGAACTGGCTGACCAATTTCGTCCGGCCCAAGCTGCGTGCGCTGGTCGCGCGCAAGGAAACGCCGGACAATCTCTGGGTTAAGTGCCCCAAGTGCGAACAGATGCTGTTCACACGCGACTGGGAGGCGAACCAGGAAGTCTGCAATCATTGCGGCCATCACATGCGGCTGCGGCCGATGAAGCGGCTGCCGTTCCTCTTCGACGAGGGCAAGTACGAGCTGCATCCGCTGCCGCGCGTGAATGCCGATCCGCTCAAGTTCCGCGACACCAAGCGCTACGACGCGCGCCTGAAGGAGGCCCAGGCCAAGGCCGAAGGCACGACCGACGCGCTGGTCGTGGCGAGCGGCCTGATGGGCAGCCGCCTCAGCATCGTGGCGCTGCTCGACTTCGGCTTCATGGGCGGCTCGATGGGCACCGCCGTGGGCGAGGGGCTGGTCATGGCGGCCGACCTCGCCGTCGCGCGCAAGGCGCCGCTGATCGTCTTCTCGGCCTCGGGCGGCGCACGCATGCAGGAGGGCATCCTGTCGCTGATGCAGCTCACGCGCACGACGATCGCGGTGCGCAAGGTCAAGGAAGCGGGCCTGCCCTATATCGTGGTGCTGACCGATCCGACGACCGGCGGCGTTTCGGCGTCGTTCGCCATGCTGGGCGACGTCCACATCGCCGAGCCCGACGCCATCATCGGCTTCGCCGGCCCGCGCGTGATCCAGGACACGATCCGCCAGGAACTGCCGCCGGGCTTCCAGCGCTCCGAGTACCTGCTCGAGCACGGCATGGTCGATGCCGTCGTGCATCGCCACAGGCTGCGCGAGACGTTGATCCGCATGGTCTCGCTGTTCATGGATCCGCTCGTCGTCGAAAACCGCCCTCTTGCGGTGAGCGCGCCGCGACAGTGAGGCGCTGACGTGGCCGCGAACGACCCGATCGTCCAGCGCCTGATGAGCCATCATCCGAGGGTCATCACCCTCGGACTGGAACGCATCGAGAGGCTGCTGAAGCGCCTTGGATCGCCGGAGAAGAAGCTGCCGCCGCTGGTCCATGTCGCCGGCACCAACGGCAAGGGCTCGCTGGTCGCCTATCTGCGCGCGATGGCCGAAGCAGCAGGCTATCGCGTCCACGTCTATACCTCGCCGCATCTCGTGCGCTTCAACGAGCGCATCCGCGTCGCCAGCGAGTTGATCGAGGACGACGTCCTCGACGAGCTGCTGACCGAGTGCGAGGAGGCCAACGGCGACACGCCGATCTCCTTCTTCGACATCACCACGGCGCTCGCGTTCCTTGCGTTCTCGCGCGTGCCGGCCGAACTCGGCATCATCGAGGTCGGCATGGGTGGCCGCTTCGACAGCACCAACGTGATCGAGCCGGTCCTGTCGGCCATCACGCCGGTCGGCTACGACCACACGGGCTTTCTGGGCGACAAGCTCGAAGGCATTGCCTGGGAGAAGGCTGGCATCATCAAGCGTGCGACGCCCGCCGTGATCGGCCGGCAGCGCGAGGTCAGTGCGCAGGTCATCGAGACCGAGGCCGCCAAGCTCGCGGCGCCCCTGTTCCGCATGGGCCGCGAATGGCAGGTGACCCCGGGGGACTCGGGCTTCCGCTACGAAAGCGACCTGCTCACGCTCGACCTGCCCGCGCCGGCGCTGATCGGCGCGCACCAGATCGACAACGCGGCGACCGCGATCGCCTGCATCGAGCGGCTGCGGGCGGCGCGTTTCGACATCGGCGATACCGCAATTCGCAAGGGGCTGGCATCGGTCGAATGGCCGGCTCGCCTGCAGCGTCTCACGAAGGGCCCATTGCCGGGCTCGCTGCCGCCCGGTTGCGAGCTGTGGCTCGACGGCGGCCACAACGAGGATTGCGGCATCGTGCTCGGCCGGATGGCGGCGGAGTGGGCGAAGGAACCGGCAGCACTGCCGCTCTATCTGATCTTCGCCATGCAGACCACCAAGGACGCCTCGGGCTTCCTGCGGCCGCTGGCGCGCTACGCCACGGCGGCGCGCGCGATCCCGTTTCCCGAAGGTCATGCCGCCTACACGCCGCAGGAGGCCTGTGCGAAGGCAGCCGACGTCGGGCTCGATTGCGTGCCCGCAAACGACATCGGCGCGGCGCTGGAAGACCTGTTGGCCACCCAGCCCGCGCCGATGCGCATTCTCATCTGCGGCTCGCTCTACGTCGCGGGCGAGGTCCTCGTCCGCAACGGCTGAGCCCGCACTGGATCAGACGACGGTGTTGATCCAGCTCACCAGCTTCTGCTTCGGTTCGGCGCCGATCTTGGTGGCGGCGACCTGGCCGTTCTTGAACAGCAGCAGGGTGGGGATCGAACGGACGCCGTAGCGCGTCGGCACCATCGGGTTCTCGTCGATGTTGACCTTCACCACCTTGAGCTTGCCATCCATCTCCTTGGAGATGTCTTCGAGCGACGGGCCGATCATGCGGCACGGGCCGCACCACTCGGCCCAGAAGTCGACGAGGACGGGCGTGTCGGATTTCAGCACTTCCTGCTCGAAGGAAGCATCGGTCGCTTTAACGGTCATCGTGGGTTCTCCCAAATACGCTACAGGCCGGTCGGAGGGACCGGCGCCGCCCTTGCCGCAGAAGCTAGGAACGCACGCCCCCGGAGTCAAGATGCGGCGGCATAAGGCATTGATTTATCTAGGGTTTCTGCAGAAATCTCCATGAGCCTGGGAGCCGCCGTCCAGAGCAGGAAAGCCCGCACCGTGCGGCCCGGATAAATCTGCTGCAACAGGGCCCTGTAGAGCGCGAGCTGGCGGCGATAGGCCAGCGCCACGCCGTCCGCCTGCTCGGGCGGCGGGCGGTTGGTCTTGTAGTCGACGATCAGGACTTCCGTTGCCGAGACGGCCAGGCGATCGAGCTGACCGCTGACGGTGAAGGTGCCGCGAGCGGTTTTCACCGTGCCGATCAACGGTACCTCGGCACGCGATCCCGCCGCGAACAGGGCGGCATGGGCGGGCGCCTCGGTGACGGCGAGCACCTCGGCGGTCCAGCTCTCGATGTCCTCGGTGCTGAGCTCATGTGCCGGCTGGGCGAGGAAGCGGCGGGAT
>LSKJ01000550.1 GCA_001557035.1 Rhodospirillaceae bacterium CCH5-H10
GCACCCGCCGTGCCGTTCGCATCTACTCCGTCGACCGGCTGACGCGGGAGCAGCGTGCGCACCAGCAGCGGCCCGTCGACACCGGCCAGGGTCGGACCGAGGCGTGCCTCCTGCCCCGCCCCGCGCAGGCTGCGGCCTTCCACGGGGCGCGGCGGCTCCATCATCTGCATCGTACTGCCGTCACTCGCGGGAAGCTGTTCGCGGCGGTCGGCACGCCGGTTCGGGCGGCTGGCCATCTGCATCCCGCCCTCCATGGGCGCCACCGTCGTCGCCTCGACCATGCGCCGCAGGAACTGCTGGCGCAGCAGCAGCGTATAGGTCGAAATCCAGCTCTCGCCCCCCGCCCAGCCCTTGACGTTCGGTGGATCGAAGGGCGTCTGCCCCAGCCCCTGCAGCATGCGGACCAGGCCCGTCTTTTCCGGAACGGGCAGTCCCAGCACATGCACGGTGCCCACGATCAGGTCGACCGGAGACTTGATCAATGCACCGCGATTGGCGGGATCGCGGAATGCCGGCGACAGGAACATCGCCCGCATCAGCGGCTTGATCTCGTAGCCACCCTCACGGAACAGGGCGGCAAGCCGCCTGACCTCGTCGGGGTCGGCTTTCAGCGACACGAACTCCCGCCAGAGCTTCTCGACGACCGTCTCGGCCGTGCGCGGATGGGCGAGCAGGATCGCCAGTACGTCGTCTCCGCCGAAGCGTCCGGTCTTGCCGAGGAATGTCTTCTCACCATTGTCGTGCTGCCCGGCGCGTTCCATGAACTGTCCGGTCTCCCGGTCGACGCTCCATCCCGTGAAGGCGCGCGCCGCCGCCTGAACGTCCGCCTCGCCGTAGCGGCCCTCGCCCAGCGTGAACAGCTCGAGCAGCTCGCGGGCGAAGTTCTCGTTGGGCTGTCGCGCCACGGATCGCATCCCGTCGAGATAGATCAGCATCGCCGGGTCGCGCGCCACCGACTTCAGGAGGGTCGCGTAGTTCCCCAGTGCCTCGCGCCGGAACAGGGCGTTCTGCCGGAACAGCGAACCGGGATAGCGCACCTTCATCAGCGACGAGGTGAAGTGGCCGTGCCAGAACAGAGTCATGCGCTCGACCAGAGGCTGGTCGGTCACGATCATCTCCTCGACCCACCAGTTCTTGAGTTCGCGCCCCTGTTCCTGGACCGGTCGCACGACATCGGCCTGCTTGCGTTCGGCCTCCGCGGCCTGCTGACGGCGGCGCAACTCCGCCGGGCCGAGGCCGATCCATGCCGGGGCCGGTGTGATCGCTTCGCGGCGGGGCTTGTCGAGCAGCCCGTCGACCGCGACCGAATACTCGATCGATTCGAGAGCGCGTATCTCGGCGGGGGTGACGCCAAAGGAGGTCCGCGCCAGAAGATGCCGCGCATCGTCGAAGCCCATCGCCGATGCGGCGCTGGCCGGCGGCGCAGGCCACAGACTTGCCGAGAGGCCGGCAGAGAATGCGGCAGCCCCTTCCATGAAACCACGACGACCAAGGCGTGTGCTCAAGACAGGCCTCCTACTGCGGCGGACGCGGAGGTCCCCCGGCCGGTGGACGAGGCGGCGGTGGCGGCGGAACGATCCTCTCGACCATCAACCGCTGCAGCCGCTCGCGCTGCTCGGGCCGAAGGCTTGGCTCGAGCTGCGTCAATGTCCGCAGCGTTTCCTTCTGCTGCTCGGCACGCAGCCGGCTGACCTGGTCGATCAGCGCATCGACCTTCGTCATGTCGACGGACGACTTGCGCAACTCCGCACTCGTCTGCTCGCGAAGCTGCAGGATTTCCTGCAGCCGATCGCGGCGCGCCTTGGCGTATTGGTCGAACAGCGCCTGCATGACCTTGCGCTGCCCGGCATCGAGGACGAGATCCTGCGCCACCATCTCCACGGGATTGAGCCGCGGCCCGGCTGGCTGCCCTGGCTGTCCCGGCATGCCGCGCGGTGGCGGCGGCGGAGGCATGCCCTGCATCTCGAACGGTGGATCGATCCAGCTCCGGTAGACGAAGCCCGCCAGGACAAAGGCGTTCAGCAGCAGCGACAGGCCGAGGAGCATCTGGATCAGGCGCGAGGTCATGTCAGATCCCGTCGCCGGCAAAGAACTCGCTGACCTCGTTCGACGTCGTGGTCGATGTCGTGCTGGCGGTTTCCGTCCTGGAATAGCCCTCGCGCTGCTGGGCGAGCGATTCGCCCAACCCGCCGCCCACGAAGAATCCTCCGGTCGCGACCACGAGGGCGGCAACGGCCATCACGCCCTGCTGCAGCGCGTAGCCCTGGCCGGAGAAGAGTCTCCCGCCCCTCAGCCAGCGTCCGAACAGGCCGCCGGCCGGTGCCGTGCGTCCGGCCTCGAAGCCGACCAGCGCGCGTGCACGAACCACCATCCGCTCCGGTGCGGCCGGCAAGGGTTTTCCGAGAATGTCCGCGAGATCCATCGCCGCGCGACGCAAGGCCGGGTCCGCCGCGACGGCCGCCTCGACCGGGGCTGCGGCCTCTTCGGAGAGGCGGCCTTCCAGCCAGGCGGCGAGGTCCATGTCGCTGACCGTGGCAGGCGCGACCGCAGGCTGACTGGCGAAGCTTCGCCACAGCTCCTTGTCGCTCCTCGGGGTCCGCTCGATGGTCATGAATGGCTCCTGCCCATGATACGCCAAAACATCCCGATTCATCCCCCGCGGGAGGGCTCTTCCTCGCGGAAATGCGCCCTCAGCCGCTGCAGGGCCTTGTGATGCGTGCTGCGGATGGTCTGGGCATCCACCGACAGCAGTTTCGCGACCTCGGTGACGTCCCGTTCCTCGTCGTACAGGTACTTGAGAATGAGCACCTGGCGTGCCGTAAGCAGGCCGTCGGGCACCTTGAGTTTCTCGACGTGGCGGTCCTCGACCCCCAGCACCGCCTCGGGGACGTCGTCGATCGGCTCGGTGGCCTGGCGCCGGCGGCGGAGATGATCGATCGCGCAGGACCGGGACACGACGGAAAGCCAGGTCGACAGCCCCGCCCGCTCCGGATCGTAGGTTTTCAACAACCTGAATTCCTGGGCGCACAGCCGCACGAACACGTCCTGGGCGGCATCCATGACGTCGTCTTCGCCCAGCCGGTAGGGACCCAGCGTCCGGCGCACGACGGCATTGATCAGCGGCGCGGCCGCGATCACGAACGCATCCCATGTGCGCTTGTCGCCCCTGGCGAGTGCCCGCAGGTCGATCTGGTTCAGGTCAGCCACACGCCCACGATCTCTCTGCCCGTCCGCCCTGCAGTCTAACAGGCTTTGTGGCCAAAAGAGGCCCCGCTACAGTGCTCCCGGCAATTGAGGAGCACCGATGAGCGAGTCGCTGACACGGCAACTGAAATTCACCAAGCATGCAGTCCGCGGCAAGGGCGTCGTCGTCGCCCAGAACGTGAAGGCGGCCGAAGTCGGCGCCGAGATCCTGCGCAAGGGCGGCAACGCCATCGACGCAGCGGTCGCGACCGGAATGGCCATCGGCGCGCTCGAACCCTGGATGAGCGGCATCGGCGGCGTCGGCTTCATGACGGTCTGGAGCGCCAAGGAAGGCCGCGCCTGGACGGTCGACTATGGCCCGGTCTCCGCGAAGAAACTGGACCCGTCGGTCTACGAGATCGTCGGCCCCGGCCCCGCCAATCCCTTTGCCTGGCCCGACATCAAGGAGCAGCGCAACGAGGTGGGCTATCACTCGATCGCCGTGCCCGGCATGGTCGCCGGCCTCGCCATGGCGCTGGAGCGCTTCGGCTCGCTGAAGTGGAAGGACGTGCTGCAGCCCGGCGTCGAGATCGCCCAGCGCGGCATGGAACTCGACTGGTACATGCAGGTGATGATCGCGAACGGCGCGAAGCATCTCGAGAAGTTCCCTGCCTCCAAGGCCAACTATCTGTGCGACGATGGCCGCGTCCCGGCCAACGACTGGG
>LSKJ01000551.1 GCA_001557035.1 Rhodospirillaceae bacterium CCH5-H10
TAACGGAGCCGTCGGCCTGACGACAAGGCCGTGCGGCAGCGCTTGCGCGAGCTGGGTACGCGTTCGGTGAGGATCGCGGACAGAGGCATTGACGCTGATGGATCAAGCAGCGGCGCGTTGATGGTGGTGTTGCCGCCGGTTCCAGGGCAGGAGTTCGTCGATGCGTTTGGCGGGATGATCCTGCAGACGCGCGAGGACGTCGGCCAACCAGGCGAGCGGATCGATGTCGTTGAGCTTGGCGGTTTCGATTAGGGTATAGACGGCGGCGGCGCGACGACCGTCTTCGTCGGAGCCGGCGAATGTCCAGTTGCGCCGGCCGGTGGCGAGCGGCCGCATGGCCCGCTCGGCGGCGTTGTTGCTCATGCACAGCTGCGATGGCCTTGGCGGTCTTGCCGTTGGGCGAGACCCTGGGGTGCTGCTCGCGCAGCCAGACGCCCAGGGCGTCGACCATCGGCTTGCTGCGGTCCTGTCGAATGCGCTGACGTTCTGCCGGCGGAAGGCCATTGATCTCGCGCTCGATGGCGAACAGGGCGTCGATGCGGGCAACGGCTTCGATGCCGATCGGCGCCTTGTTGAGCCGCGCCAGGTCGAAGAAGTAGCGCCGCGCATGGGCCCAGCAGGCGACCTCGACGATCGGCCCGGGCTTCCGGTCCGGCTCGTAGAGCCGATTGTAGCCGCTGTAGGCGTCAGCCTGCATCAGCCCGTGCCAGGGGGCCAGATGCGCTTCTGGATGCGCCGCCGTGCGATCGGGCGAGAAGTAGTAGATCGCGGCCGGCGGATCAGGGCCGGCGAATGGCCGGTCGTCGCGCACATAGGTCCATAGCCGTCCGGTCCGGGTCTTGCCAACATCGAGGACCGGCACCGTCGTATCGTCGGCGCGGATGCGCTCCGCGGCGAAGATATGTTCGCGGATCGCCTCGACCAACGGCATCAGCGTTGCCGCTGCAGCTCCCAGCCAATCGGCCAACGTCGAGACGTCGAGTTCGATGCCTTCGCGGCGAAGGCAGTGCTCTGGCGCGTGAGTGGCAGATGCATCCCGTACTTGCCGAACAACACATGGGCGAGCAAGCCGGGACCAGCCCGGCCACGGGCGATGGGATGCGACGGCGGCGGCGGCTGCGTGATCTTCTCGCAGCTGCGGCACGAGTACTTCTCACGCACGTGCTGGATCACCTTCCATCGGCGCGGCACCATCTCCAGGCTCTCCGTCACGTCCTCACCGAGCTTGTGCAGGGTGCCGCCGAAGCACGGACAGGCGTTCGGCACCGGGTAGACGACACGCTCACGCGGCAGATGCTCGGGCAGCGGTCGACGTGCCGGCTTGCGGCGCTCGAACGACGGTATGGTCACGCTGTGCGGCGCGACGAGATCCGCTTCGGTCTCGGCCTGGGCCTGATCTTCCTCGAGTTCGAACAGCTGCAGTTCGAGCTGCTCGAGCAACGCACGGCGCTCCGACGACTGCCCGAAGCGCTGGTGCTGCAGCTTCGCAATGGTCTGCTTCAGCTGCTCGATGCGCAGAGAGGTGGCTCAGGAAATCTGAACAGTGGGATAAGTGGATTTTCTGCCTGACG
>LSKJ01000552.1 GCA_001557035.1 Rhodospirillaceae bacterium CCH5-H10
CGCTGCCGAGTAGGGTGCCGCGGCCGGCGGTTGGCCGGCCTCGAGGCGTGGAGGCCAGATGCTGTCGTTGGCGGTGCTGATCGACAAGATCATCGACATCTACACATGGATCGTGATCGCGAGCGCGATCATGAGCTGGCTGGTGGCGTTCGGCGTGGTGAACGTCCGCAACCAGTTCATCCGCGTCGTGGTCGATCTGCTGTTCAAGCTGACCGAACCCGTCCTGCGCCCGATCCGGCGCATCCTGCCCAATCTCGGCGGCGTCGATATCTCGCCCGTCATCCTGCTGCTCGGCCTGTTCTTCATCCGCAGCCTGCTGTGGGAGTATGTCTGGCCAGCCCTCGTCCGCTGACGCTCCACTGGGCAGCCCGCCGACCGATCCCGTTTTCCTGCGTCGCCTCTCCGGCGGCGTGGCCATCCAGCTACGTGTTCAACCGCGGGCGCGGCGTTCGGCGCTCGAGCGGACCCCCGACGGCGCGCTCAAGGCCGCAGTGACGGCGGCGCCCGAGGATGGCAAGGCCAATGCCGCCGTCGTCGCCCTGCTGGCGGCGGCTTGGCGCGTCCCGAAATCGACCATAGAAATCGTGCGCGGCGGGACGGCGCGAGAGAAGACGCTCAGCGTCGCGGGCGAGCCGGACGTGCTCGTCGGACGGATTGCCGAATGGATGGACAAGAATGCCTGATGCGAAACTGATCGATGGAAAAGCCTTCGCGGGCGGCCTGCGCCAGCGCGTGGGCGCGGGTGTCGCCGACCTGATCGCCAAGGGCGGGCCGAAGCCCGGCCTTGCCACGGTGCTGGTGGGCGCCGATCCGGCCAGCCAGGTCTATGTCCGCAGCAAGGGCAAGCTCGCGGTCGAACTCGGCATGGCGAGCTTCGATCACCAACTACCGGAAGACACGACCGAGGCGGAACTGCTGGCGGTGGTCGCGCAACTCAACGCCGATCCCGCGGTCAACGGTATCCTGGTTCAGCTTCCGCTGCCGAAGCACATCGACACGGCGAAGGTGCTGATCGCCATCGACCCTGCCAAGGACGTCGACGGCTTCCATCCGGTGAATGTCGGCCGCCTGGGTTCGATCGCGCCGGGTGCCCCGCTCGACTTCCCGGTGCCGTGCACGCCGCTCGGCGTCTCGATGCTGCTGCAGGATGCGCTGGGTTCGTTGTCAGGCCTCAATGCCGTGATCGTCGGCCGCTCCAATCTGGTTGGCCGTCCGGTGGCTCAGCTGCTGCTGCGCGCCGATTGCACGGTGACGATCACCCATTCGCGCACCCGCGACCTGCCGGCGGTCTGTCGCCAGGCCGACATCCTCGTCGTGGCGATCGGCCGGACGGAGTTCGTGAAGGGCGACTGGATCAAGCCCGGCGCGGCGGTGATCGACGTCGGCATCAACCGCATCCCGACGCCGGAGGGCAAGAGCCGGCTGGTCGGCGACGTTGCCTTCGCCGAGGCGCAGAAAGTGGCGGGACATGTCACGCCGGTGCCCGGCGGCGTCGGCCCGATGACGGTCGCGTGTCTGATGTACAACACGCTGCAGGCGACCCGGAACGTCGCCGGCCTGCCATTCGTCGCGGTCTAGCGTCCGATCCAAGTAAATCAACCACTAACCTCATCCTGAGGAGGTCGCGCAGCGACCGTCTCGAAGGATGGGCAACAAACGCGGTGCTCGTGCCCATGCTTCGAGACGCGCTCCTGCAGAGCGCTCCTCAGCATGAGGTTTGTGTTGATGATTCTGTCGTGCTCGCGACGACGCTAGTTCTTCAGCATGCCCGCGACGAGGGCCGTCACGTTGTGGCGCATCATCTTGTCGTAGGTCGGCGCGGGACCGTCCGGGCCTGAGAGTGCGTCGGTGTAGAGGCGCGGGCCGACGACGGCGCCCGATTCGCGGGCGATCTGATCGACCAGGCCGGGATTGGTCATGTTCTCCACGAACAGCGCCTTGATGCGCTGTTCGCGCGCTTCGCGGATCAGCAGCGCGACATCGCGGGCGGAGGGTTCGCTGCTGGTGTTGTAGCCGCGCGGCGACTGGAACTTCACGCCATAGGCGGCCGAGAAATAGCGAAACGAATCGTGTCCCGTGATCGCGCGGCGCTTGTCGGCCGGGACCCTGGCGATCTCCGCTTTCACCCAGGCGTCGAGTTCGACCAGGCGGCGGTCGGCCTGCGCCGCGCGCTCCTTGTAGTGGGCGGCGTTCGCCGGCTCGGCGGCGGCGAGACCTTTGGCGATGTTGGCGACGTAGGTGCGGACGCGCTGGACGTCCTGCCAGCAGTGCGGATCCGGCCCGTGGGCGTGCGAATGCCCATGCCCGTGGCCCGATCCGGCGGCCAGGGTGGCGACGCCGGTCGAGGCCACGACCGCGCGGCCCTTGAAGGGCGCGGCCTTGGCGAGACGGTCGATCCAGCCCTCGAAGCCCAGCCCGTTGCTCACGAGGAGCTGGGCGTCGGCCAGCATGCGGGCGTCGCTGGGGCGGGGTTGGTAGGCATGGGCGTCCATATCGGCGCCGACCAGGACGGAGAGGACGACCTTGTCGCCCGCCACCTCGGACAGCAGGTCGCCCAGGATCGAGAAGGTCGCGACGGCCTTGATTGGCGTCTGGGCGGCGGCGGGCAGGCCGGGGAGCAGGCCCAGCGCCCCGAAGAGAAGCGGGAGACGGCGACGAGAAAGCATGCCGTTATAATATAACGTCATACCGGGAAGTCGAGCCACTCCGGGCTGTGGCCGGTCGCCGCGAAGAAGCGCAGCAGGTCGGCGAGGCTCAGCGCTGTCGTCATGGTGTTCACCAGCGGATGGGCGTTGATCGGCCCGCCCTCGGCGAGGCCACGGTCGAGCACCACGCGGACCTCGTGGCCGGCATCGTTGATCGCCGACAGCGGCGTCACCGAGCCCGGCTCGACGCCGAGATGGCGCTTCAGCCGCTCGGGGCTGCCGAACGAGAATCGGCCGGCGCCGAGCCGCTCTCCGAGGCGCTTGAGGTCGATCGCCCGGTCCTCCAGTGCCACGATCAGCCACATCTCCTCCTTCTTGTTGCGCAAGAAGAGGTTCTTGATGTGATGGCCGGGCAGGTTGCCGCGCAGCGCCTTGGCTTCCTCGACCGTGAAGACGGGCGGGTGCTCGACGGTGCGGTGGGCGATGCCGAGCTCGTCGAGTCGGCTCAAGAGTTGTTGCGGGCTGAGCATGGGGGTGCGCTAGATGACTGGAATGAAGGGTATCGTTCTTTCGGGGGGCAGCGGCACGCGGCTCTACCCCATGACCCGGGCCGCCAACAAGCAGCTCCTGCCGGTCTACAACAAGCCGATGGTCTACTACCCGCTGACCACGATGATGCTGGCGGGCTGCCGGGACATCCTGCTGATCGTCAATCCGGGCGACGAGGAGGCCTATCGCCGCCTGTTCGGCGACGGCAGCCAGTGGGGCATCAACGTCTCCTACGAGCCGCAGCTCAAGCCCGGTGGCATCGCCGAGGCCTTCATCATCGGCCGCAAGTTCATCGGCAATTCGCGGGTCGGCCTCATCCTGGGCGACAACCTGTTCTACGGCGATTCGCTGCCCGAGGTCGCGGGACGCGGCGCCGAGGGCAAGGGTGCGTGGGTCTATGCCTATTGGGTGGCCGATCCCACCGCCTATGGCGTGGTGGAGTTCGATGCCGCGCAACGGCCGGTCAGCATCGTGGAGAAGCCGAAGCAGCCCAAGTCGAACTGGGCCGTCACCGGACTTTATTTCTACGATTCCGACGTCTGCGACGTGGCCACCCAGGTTCCGCGCTCGGCGCGCGGCGAACTGGAGATCAGCGACATCAATGCCCACTACCTGAAGGAAGGAAAGCTGACGGTCGAGCGGCTGGGCCGCGGCTATGCCTGGCTCGACACCGGCACGCCCTCGAGCCTGCTGCGGGCCGCCCAGTTCGTCGAGACGGTCGAGGAACGCCAGGGCCTGCAGATCGGCAGCCCCGAGGAAATCGCCTGGCGCAAGGGCTACATCGACGATGGCGCTTTCGAGGAGCTGATCCAGCCGATCCGCGAGAGCGAATACGGCAAGTATCTGCAGCGTCTCCTGGCGCGCGGATGAGGGTTTCGACAGGCTCTTGCCAAGGGGGCGGAAAAGCCCTATCAGAGCCGCCTTCCGGCGACCTACCCAGCCGGATACGGAGCGCGGGCGTAGCTCAGGGGTAGAGCACGACCTTGCCAAGGTCGGGGTCGAGGGTTCGAATCCCTTCGCCCGCTCCAATTTCTACC
>LSKJ01000553.1 GCA_001557035.1 Rhodospirillaceae bacterium CCH5-H10
AAGGTGCCGCGCTTGCGGCGGCGGCGCTTCTCGGCGGCGCAGGTCTGGTCGTAGACCAGCACGGTGAGGCCCGGGATCTCGCGCAGCTCGCGCTGCACGGCATCGAGTTCGTCGCGATGACGGATGGTGACGCCGTGCGCGAAGCCGGCGTTCATCGGGTACTTGTCCGGCTCGTCGGTGACGACGATCACCTTCCTGGCGCCCTCGGCCTCGACCTGCCGGGTGATCTCGGGAACCGTGAGCGGGCCGTCGTGCGGCTGGCCGCCGGTCATCGCGACCGCGTCGTTGAACAGGATCTTGTAAGTGATGTTGACGCCGGCGGCGGCCGACTGGCGGATCGCCATCAGGCCGGAATGGTAATAGGTGCCGTCGCCCAGGTTCTGGAAGATGTGGTTGTCGGAATGGAACGGCGCCTGGCCGACCCAGCCCACGCCCTCGCCGCCCATGTGGCTGATCAGCGAGGTGCGGCGCTCGGGCATCCAGATCGCCATGCCGTGGCAGCCGATGCCGGCCATGGCGCGGCTGCCCTCGGGCACCTTGGTCGAGGTGTTGTGCGGGCAGCCCGAGCAGAAGAACGGCGTGCGCGCGACCTTGGGCGGCGGCGCCGACAGGAGCTTCTCCTTGGCTTCGAGACGCGCGAGGCGCTGGCGCAGTTCGGGCGATTCGCCCTGGTGCTTCATCAGGCGCGACGCGATCACCATGGCGACGCCGGTCGGCGTCAGCTCGCCTTCGCTGGGCAGGATGATGCGGCCGGTCTCGTCGGCCTTGCCGATCACCGTCGGGCGGCGGTCGGCCGGCAGGTGATAGAGGATGCGCAGCAGCTGGTCTTCGAGGTTCGAACGCTTCTCCTCGACGACGATGACTTCCTGCAGGCCTTCGGCGAAGCGCCGCGCCCCTTCGACCTCCAGTGGCCAGGTGACGCCCACCTTGTAGAGGCGGATGCCGAGCGCGCGGGCGCGCGCATCGTCGATGCCGAGATCCTCCAGCGCCTGGCGCGTGTCGAGATAGGCCTTGCCCGTGGTCATGATGCCGATGCGGGCCTTCGTGCCGGTCTCGGTCGGCTCGATCACCGTGCGGTCGAAGCCGTTGGCGCGCACGAAGGCGGCGACCGCCGCCATCTTCGGCCCATGCAGGCGCTTCTCGGCCTCCAGCGGCGGATCGGGATTGCGAATGCCGAGCCCGCCCGGCGGGAGCTGGAAGTCGGTCGGCATCACGATCTGGATGCGCTCGGGATCGACCCACACCGAGGCGCCGCTCTCGACGGTCTCGGAGATCGCCTTGAAGCCGACCCAGCAGCCGGAATAGCGCGACAGGGCGAAGCCCAGGATGCCGTAGTCGAGATATTCCTGGACGGTCGCCGGATTGACGACCGGGATCATCGCCGCGGCGAAGACCTGCTCGCTCTGGTGCGGGAGCGTCGAGGACTGGCAGCCATGATCGTCGCCCGCGAGCGCGATGACGCCGCCATTCGGCGAGGTGCCGGCGGCATTGCCGTGCTTCAGCACGTCCATCGAGCGATCGACGCCCGGGCCCTTGCCGTACCAGATCGAGAAGACGCCATCGACCTTGGCGCCGGGGAACAGGTTGGTCTGCTGGCTGCCCCATACGGCCGTCGCCGCGAGATCCTCGTTGAGGCCGGGCTGGAAGTGGATGTTGTTCTCTTTCAGGTACCGCTTCGCGCCCCACAGCGCGTTGTCGTACATGCCGAGCGGCGAGCCGCGATAGCCGGAGATGAAACCGCCGGTGTTGAGCCCGGCCGCGAGATCGCGCTGGCGCTGCATCATCGGCAGGCGCACCAGCGCCTGGATGCCGGTCATGTAGACGCGGCCCTTGCCGAGCCGGTAGCGGTCCTCGAGGGCGTAGTCGCCGAAAACGAGCGGAACTGGGGTGACGGTGCTCATGGCGGGAGCCCTCCGATGCGGCGGCGTGAACGGGCGTTTATTCGCCGCAGCATAGCGGGCGGAGCCGCTGGCGCAAAAGCCCGTTGAGGCTTCCGACGCTTCGAATTTCGCTAAAGCTCGAGGTCGTGCAATTCAATATCCTCCCCCGTCAAACGGGGGAGGTAGCCCGAAGGGCCGGAGGGGGAAGGCCGCAGGTCTGAACTCTTCCCGACTCGAAATCTTCTCATTGCTTTCCCCCACCCGGCCTCCCCCGTAAGACGGGGGAGGTGAAGGAACTGAGGGTTTCGCTAGTTCGTCGGGCGCTTGCCGGCCTTGTAGTCGGCGACGGCGGCCTTGAGCTGGCGGTATTCGGCGCAGCCGAAGGTGCAGAGCGAGTCGAGGCGGGCGAGTTGCTGCTCGGCTTCCGGCAAACGGCCCAGCATCAGATACGCCCGGCCGAGATATTCGTAGGCGCCGATGTGGCGGGAATCGATGGCCAGAGCCTGCTGGTAGTATTGCAGCGAGCCGTTGGCATCGCCCGACTGGCGGGTGGCGAAGCCCATCAGGTTGTAGGCATCGGCGTTCTTCGGATCCTTCGCCACGACCTGCTGCAGCAATGGCAGCGCGCCCCTGTAGTCGCGTGCCTCGATCATCGCCTTGGCGCGCGTGAAATTGGCATCGACCGGCTTGGCCGGCGTTTCGAGAGAGGAGGCGCCGCCGGCCGCCTGGACGGGCAGGGACAGGCCGAGGGCCGTCACGGTCATCGCGGCAGCGAGGAAAAGGGTGCGCATCGGATACCTCCTGAAAGTCGGGGCAATTCTCGCCGGGCCTGCCCCCGGGACAACGAAAATCTTATGACATTGCCGTGAGATCGCCGGCCCTGGCGACGGCGCGAACGGCGAGCCGGTTCTGGCGGCCGCGGATTTCGACCTCGTGCCGGGGCGCCTCGCCGAGATCGATGCCGGCCCGGTCGAGCAGCTCCTGCGACACGACCAGCTCCACGCCGAATTCCTTGGTCATCGATTCCAGCCGGCTCGCCGTGTTCACTGTGTCGCCGATCGCCGTGATCTGGGCGGCGCGCGCGTAGCCCATCTCGCCCACGATGGCGGGGCCGGCATGGAGGCCGATGCCGATGCGCAGCGGCACGTCGAGATCGCCCGACATCGCCTCGTTGAGATCGTCGAGCGCCAGCGCCATGCGCCGCGCCGCGTCGAGCGCCTGGCGGCAGGCGGTCTGCGGATCCTGGTTGAGGCCGAAGATCGCCATGACGCCATCGCCGATGAACTTGTCGAGCCGTCCGCCGGCCGCTTCGACCGCCTGTCCGGTGGCGCGAAAGTACCGATTGAGCAGGAACACGACGTCGTAGGGCAGCTTGCCTTCGGAGATCGTCGTGAAGCCGCGGATGTCGGCGAACAACACGGCGACATAGAGCTCGCCGCCATGGGCCTGCGG
>LSKJ01000554.1 GCA_001557035.1 Rhodospirillaceae bacterium CCH5-H10
TCCGCGAGGGCGGTCGCACCGTCGGCGCCGGCGTCGTCACCAAAGTCGTAAAGTAGTGCTATAGAGGATCGCCGCCGGCACCAAACGGCGGCGATTTGACTGCAGGAGTGTAGCTCAGTTGGTAGAGCATCGGTCTCCAAAACCGAGGGTCGGGGGTTCGAGCCCCTCCGCTCCTGCCATTATTTGAAGAACGGCACCCATGACGACAAAGAATCCGATCGAATTCGCCCGCGAAGTCAGGGCCGAGGTGGCCCGGGTCACCTGGCCGACGCGGCGCGAGACCATGATCACCACCAGCATGGTGTTCATCTTCGTCGTCATCGCGGCTCTGTTTTTCCTCGTGGCCGACAAGGTCATTGGCTTCGTCGTGAAGCTTCTACTCGGAGTTTCCTGACATGGCTCACCGCTGGTACGTCGTTCACGCCTACTCGGGCTTCGAGAACAAGGTCGCGCAGTCGATCCGCGAGCAGGCCGGCAAGAAGGGCCTCGACGACGAGATCACCGAGGTCATCGTGCCGACCGAAGAGGTCGTCGAGGTTCGCCGCGGCGCCAAGGTCAACACCGAGCGCAAGTTCTTCCCGGGCTACGTCCTCGTGAAGATGGACCTCACCGACGACTCCTGGCATCTGGTCAAGAACACGGCCAAGGTCACGGGCTTCCTGGGCGGTGGCGGGCGCGGCAAGCCGGTACCGATCTCCGATGCCGAGGCCAACCGTATCCTGAAGCAGGTCCAGGAGGGCGTGGAGCGTCCCAAGCCCGCCGTCAGCTTCGAGATCGGCGAGCAGGTGAAGGTGGCCGACGGTCCGTTTGCCTCTTTCAACGGCACGGTCGAGGATGTGGACGAGGAACGGGCACGTCTGAAGGTCGCCGTGTCGATCTTCGGCCGGTCGACTCCCGTCGAACTCGACTACGCGCAGGTGGAAAAGATCTGATTTGGCCCCCTGGCAGGGGACAAATAGAGGGTTGTGGTGGGCGATCTAATTTGGTAGATCGCGCGCCCTCGGAAGGGCTGGCCATGTGCCGGCCTTTTCTCATGAAGCCGGCTTCCTCAAAAAATCCTTACGGATCAATGAGTTGGTCGGATTGATGGTGCGGGAGGCCTGCCATGGCCGGACCGCGCCGCCCACAGAAAGGGGCATGCATGGCTAAAAAGATCCAAGCCTACGTCAAGCTGCAAGTGCCGGCTGGCAAGGCCAATCCGTCTCCGCCGATCGGGCCTGCCCTCGGTCAGCAGGGCGTCAACATCATGGAATTCTGCAAGCAGTTCAACGCTCGCACGCAGAAGATGGAACCGGGCATGCCGATCCCGGTGGTCATCACCGTGTTCCAGGACCGCAGCTTCTCGTTCGTCACCAAGACTCCGCCGGTGACCTACTTCCTGAAGAAGGCTGCCGGCATCGAATCCGGCGCCAAGACGGTCGGCACGCAGATCGTCGGCAAGGTGACGAAGAAGCAGGTCAAGGAGATCGCCGAGCAGAAGATGCCCGATCTCAACTGCGATACCGTCGAGTCGGCAATGGCCCAGGTGGTGGGCTCGGCCCGCTCGATGGGCCTCCAGGTGGTGGAGTAGGACCATGGCCCAGGGCAAGCGTTACAAGGCGGCGTCGGGCACGGTCGACCGCGAGAAGATGTACCCGCTCGAAGAGGCGGTGAAGATCGTCAAGGCCAACGCCAAGGCGAAGTTCGACGAGACGATCGAGGTCGCGATGAACCTCGGCATCGACCCGCGTCACGCCGACCAGGCCGTGCGCGGCATGATCGAGCTCCCGAACGGCACCGGCAAGTCGGTGCGCGTTGCGGTGTTCGCCCGCGGTCCGAAGGCCGACGAGGCCAAGGCCGCCGGTGCCGATCTGGTCGGCGCCGAGGATCTTGCCGAGAAGATCAACGCGGGCGAGATGGCGTTCGAGCGCTGCATCGCCACGCCGGACATGATGGGTATCGTGGGTCGTCTTGGTAAGGTGCTGGGCCCGCGCGGCCTGATGCCGAACCCGAAGCTCGGTACGGTGACGCAGGACGTGGCCGCCGCGGTGAAGGCCGCCAAGGCCGGCTCGATCGAATTCCGCGCCGAGAAGGCTGGCATCATTCATGCTGGCGTCGGCAAGGCCTCGTTCAGCGAGGAGGCGATCACCGCCAACGTCAAGGCGCTGGTTTCGGCGATCAACCGGGCCAAGCCGTCGGGAGCCAAGGGCACCTTCATCAAGAAGGTCTCGCTCAGCTCGACGATGGGTCCGGGCGTCAAGCTCGATCCGGCCACCGCTCTCACGACCTGAGACGCGGGCAAGGAATTTTAGAGTTTCCGCCGCGGGCCGCGAGGCTCGCGACGGAGGGGGCGAAGGAACCGCAAGGTTTCGAGCTCCACCTGTCCGAGACCGCCGGTACTTGGCCTCCAGGGGCCTCGTGTAATGGGGAAACCCGCCAGCGCAGACGGGGGCAAGGGAATCGACGCTGCACCATCTGGTGCGCGCACGCGCCCGAACTTCCGGGGCAGGCGAACCGGACCGCAAGGTCTCCGTTCGCGCTAACCCGCTAACGGAGGCTGCGCAGTCTGTAACGCAGCCGGTCCGATCCGGATCCCCCGGGTTGGACCTTAGTTGGAGAAAGCCGTGAATCGTTCGGAAAAGGCCGAAGCGATCGTCGAGCTGAACCAGATCTTCAAGGACGCCAACCTGCTGGTGATCACTCGCCAGTCGGGCTTGACCGTCCAGGAAGTGACGGACCTGCGTCGCAAGATCAGGGCAGCCGGCGCTAGCTACAAGGTCACGAAGAATCGGCTCACGCTGCGTGCCCTCGAGGGTACGCCCTTCACGGCGCTCGGTCCCATGTTCACGGGTCCGACTGCCATCGCCTATTCCAAGGATCCGGTCGCAGCGGCGAAAGTCGTCGCGGCCTACGCCAAGGACAACGAAAAGCTGACCATCGTCGGCGGTTCTCTGGATGGTGAGACATTGGACGTCGCTGGCGTCCAGGCCCTCGCCACCCTGCCGTCCCTCGATGCTCTGCGCGGGAAGATCATCGGCCTCCTGCAGGCTCCGGCGACCAAGGTCGCTGGCGTTCTGGTGGCACCGGCTGGTCAGCTCGCTCGTGTGTTCGGGGCTTATGGAGCCACGGAAGACGGCGCGAAGGCGGCGTAAGTCGCAATCATATCGACGTCACGAAATCGAAGTTCGGGTTACTAGGAGACTAAAATGGCTAATCTCGAGAAGCTGGTCGAAGAATTGTCGGCCCTGACGGTCCTCGAGGCCGCTCAGCTCAGCAAGCTGCTGGAAGAGAAGTGGGGCGTCAGCGCCGCCGCTCCGGTCGCCGTCGCCGCCGCTGGTGGCGCTGCTGCCGCTCCGGCCGAGGTGAAGGACGAGTTCACCGTCGTTCTCGCCGCCGCCGGCGACAAGAAGATCAACGTCATCAAGGTGGTCCGCGAGATCACCGGCCTCGGCCTCAAGGAAGCCAAGGATCTGGTCGAGGCTGCGCCGAAGCCGATCAAGGAAGGCGTGCCGAAGGCCGATGCCGAGAAGCTCAAGGCCAAGATCGAGGCCGAAGGCGCCAAGGTCGAGCTCAAGTAAGAACGTTTACCGGCCGGGCCGGCTTCCTTCGGGAGGCCGGCCCGTTCGGGCCTCTTTTCCGAACGGACTTCCCCACGGGGTCCGTTCCGACAAGTGGCCCTCTGCGACGGATGGGGCGAACGGCTGGCGGGCCGGGAGCTCCGAGAAAGCAGCGGGTGTTTATCACCGCCCTTGAACCTTCGAGGACGCAGGATGGCCACGGCCTTCAACACGCGCAAACGGATCCGTCGTTTCTTTGGCCACATCGAGTCGGTGGCCCCGATGCCGAACCTCATCGAGGTCCAGAAGAGCTCCTACGAGAGCTTCCTGCAGCGCGTCACGCCGGCGGCCAAGCGCACCCAGTCGGGCCTCCAGGAGGTCTTCCGCGGCGTGTTCCCGATCAAGGACTTCGCCGAGCGCGCCAGCCTCGAGTTCGTGAAGTACGAGTTCGAGGAGCCCAAGTACGACGTCGAGGAGTGCCAGCAGCGCGGCATCACCTACGCCGCCCCGCTCAAGGTCACGCTGCAGCTCGTGGTGTGGGACATCGACGAGGAAGCCGGCTCGCGCTCGATCCGCGACATCAAGGAGCAGGATGTCTACATGGGCGACATGCCGCTCATGACCGACAACGGCACCTTCATCGTGAACGGCACCGAGCGCGTGATCGTCTCGCAGATGCACCGCTCGCCGGGCGTCTTCTTCGACCATGACAAGGGCAAGACCCACAGCTCGGGCAAGTACCTGTTCGCCGCCCGAATCATCCCGTACCGCGGCTCGTGGCTCGACTTCGAGTTCGACGCCAAGGACCTGATTCACGTCCGCATCGACCGTCGCCGCAAGATCCCGGTGACGACGCTGCTGCTGGCACTCGACAACGACGCCACCTGGAAGAAGCGCACGGCGGCGATCGCCAAGAACCAGACCCTCGATCCCGCCGAGGCGCAGGGCCTGTCGCCCGAGGAGATCCTGGCGGCGTTCTACGGCCAGGTCGTCTACAAGCGCGACAAGGACGGCTGGAACACGCCGTTCGAGGCCGAATCGATGCGCGGCGTGAAGCTGACGCACGACCTGGTGAACGGCAAGACCGGCAAGTCGGTCGCCGAGGCCGGCACCAAGATGACGCCGCGCCTGCTCAACAAGCTCAAGGAAGCGGGCCTCAAGGAAATCCGCGTCTCGCCGGAAGAGCTGATCGGCCGCTATGCCGCGCTCGACGTCATCAACGAGAAGACGGGTGAGATCTACGTCGAGGCCGGCCAGGAGATCACCGAGGCGGTGCTCGAGCTGTTCAACGAGAACGACATCGACCTGCTGCCGACGCTCGCCATCGACCACGTCAATGTCGGCCCGTACATCCGCAACACGCTGGCCGCCGACAAGAACACGAACCGCGAAGAAGCGCTGCTCGACATCTACCGCGTCATGCGCCCGGGCGAGCCGCCGACGCTCGAGCAGGCCGAGACCCTGTTCCAGGGCCTGCTGTTCGACATCGACCGCTACGACCTCTCGCCGGTCGGTCGCGTGAAGATGAACATGCGCCTCGAGTTCGAGGGCGTTCCCGACACGCAGCGCACGCTGCGCCGCGAGGACATTCTGGCGGTGGTCCGCGTGCTGCACGGCCTGAAGGACGGCCGCGGCGAGATCGACGACATCGACCATCTCGGCAACCGCCGCGTTCGCTCGGTCGGCGAGTTGATGGAGAACCAGTATCGCGTCGGCCTGCTGCGCATGGAGCGGGCGATCCGCGAGCGCATGAGCTCGATCGACATCGACACGGTGATGCCGCACGACCTGATCAACGCCAAGCCGGCGGCGGCGGCGGTGCGCGAGTTCTTCGGCTCCTCGCAGCTCTCGCAGTTCATGGACCAGACCAACCCGCTGTCGGAAGTCACCCACAAGCGCCGTCTCTCGGCGCTTGGACCGGGCGGCCTGACCCGCGAGCGCGCCGGCTTCGAGGTGCGCGACGTGCACCCGACGCATTACGGACGCATCTGCCCGATCGAGACGCCGGAAGGCCCGAACATCGGTCTGATCAACTCGCTGGCGACCTACGCGCGCGTCAACCAGTACGGCTTCATCGAAAGCCCGTACCGCAAGGTCACGGCCGGCCGCGTCAGCGACGAGGTCGTCTATCTTTCGGCGATGGAGGAGGGCCGGTACACGGTCGCCCAGGCCAACGCCGAGATCGACGCCAAGGGCAAGTTCGTCTCCGAGCTGGTGCAGTGCCGCAAGGGCGGCGAGTACATTCTCGGCCGTCCCGAGACGATCGACTTCGTCGACGTCTCGCCCAAGCAGATCGTGTCGGTCGCCGCGGCGCTCATCCCGTTCCTCGAGAACGACGACGCCAACCGCGCGCTGATGGGCTCGAACATGCAGCGCCAGGCGGTGCCGCTCATCCAGGCCGAATCGCCGCTGGTCGGCACCGGCATGGAAGAGGTGGTGGCCCGCGACTCGGGCGTCGCCATCTCGGCCCGCCGTACCGGCATCGTCGACCAGGTGGACGCGATGCGTATCGTCGTGCGCGCCACCGACGACGTCGGCCCGAACAGGCCGGCAGTCGACATCTACAACCTGCTGAAGTTCCAGCGTTCCAACCAGAGCACCTGCATCACCCAGAAGCCGCTCGTTCGCGTCGGCGACCATGTGAAGAAGGGTGACATCGTGGCCGACGGTCCGTCGACGCAGAACGGCGAGCTCGCGCTCGGCCGCAACGTGCTCGTCGCCTTCATGCCGTGGAATGGCTACAACTTCGAGGACTCGATCCTGCTCTCCGAGCGCATCGTGCGCGATGACGTCTTCACCTCGATCCACATCGAGGAGTTCGAGGTCATGGCCCGCGACACCAAGCTCGGCCAGGAGGAAATCAGCCGCGACATCCCGAACGTCGGCGAGGAAGCCCTCAAGAACCTCGACGAGGCCGGCATCGTCTATATCGGTGCCGAGGTGAAGGCGGGCGACATCCTGGTCGGCAAGGTGACGCCGAAGGGCGAGAGCCCGATGACCCCGGAAGAGAAGCTGCTGCGCGCCATCTTCGGCGAAAAGGCCGCGGACGTGCGCGACACCTCGCTGAAGGTGCCGCCGGGTGTCGAGGGCACCGTCGTCGAGGTCCGCGTGTTCAACCGCCGCGGCGTCGACAAGGACGAGCGCGCCCTGGCGATCGAGCGTGACGAGATCGAGCGTCTCGCCAAGGACCGCGACGACGAAAAGGCCATCCTCGAGCGCAGCTTCTACAGCCAGCTCCAGGAAATGTTGATGAACCAGGTGGTCGCCGGCGGGCTCAAGGGCCTGAAGCCGGGGACGAAGATCATCGACACGGTGCTGGGCGAGTACACGCCGGGCCAGTGGCGCCAGATTGCCGTCAAGGCGGACAAGAAGCAGGCCGAGATCGAGGCGGTGAACAAGCAGTTCGACGAATCGATGAAGCGCCTGCAGGACCGGTTCGACAGCAAGGTCGACAAGCTGCAGCGCGGCGACGAGCTGCCGCCGGGCGTGATGAAGATGGTCAAGGTCTTCGTGGCGACCAAGCGCAAGCTGCAGCCGGGCGACAAGATGGCCGGCCGTCACGGCAACAAGGGCGTCATCTCGCGCATCATGCCGCTGGAAGACATGCCGTACCTCGAGGAGGGCGGCCCGGTCGACATCGTGCTGAACCCGCTCGGCGTGCCGTCGCGCATGAACGTCGGTCAGATCCTCGAGACCCATCTCGGCTGGGCCGCGTCGGGCCTCGGCAAGAAGATCGGCAAGATGCTCGAGGACGCCCGCGAGGTCTCGGTCGCGCAGATCAAGAAGCAGCTGCGCGAGATCTACGGCGAGAAGTCGTTCAAGAACGACATCTCCGAGCTGAGCGACGAGCAGACGATCGAGCTCGCCCGCAACCTCAGCAAGGGCGTGCCTTTCGCGTCGCCGGTGTTCGACGGTGCGCACGAGCCGGACATCGTCGAGATGCTGGAGATGGCCGGTCTCGACAAGTCGGGCCAGGTCACCCTGATCGACGGCCGCACCGGCGAGCCGTTCGATCGCAAGGTGACGGTCGGCTACATCTACATGCTGAAGCTGCATCATCTCGTCGACGACAAGATCCATGCCCGTTCGATCGGACCGTACAGCCTCGTTACCCAGCAGCCGCTGGGCGGCAAGGCGCAGTTCGGCGGACAGCGCTTCGGTGAAATGGAAGTGTGGGCGCTCGAGGCCTACGGCGCGGCCTACACGCTGCAGGAGATCCTCACCGTCAAGTCGGACGACGTGGCCGGCCGCACCAAGGTCTACGAGGCCATCGTGCGCGGCGACGACACGTTCGAGGCGGGCATCCCGGAATCCTTCAACGTGCTGGTCAAGGAGCTGCGCTCCCTCGGCCTCAACGTCGAACTCAACCAGTCGGTCACCTGAGAGTGACCGACCTCCCGACTTCGCGAATTACGTCCACAGAACAGTAGGACAACGATGACCGACCTTATCAACGTACTGGGCCAGCCGCAGGGCACGCCGACCTTCGACGAGATCCGCATCTCGATCGCCAGCCCCGAGCGCATCCGCACTTGGAGCCACGGCGAGATCAAGAAGCCGGAGACCATCAACTACCGCACCTTCAAGCCGGAGCGGGACGGCCTGTTCTGCGCCCGCATCTTCGGGCCGATCAAGGACTACGAGTGCCTGTGCGGCAAGTACAAGCGCATGAAGTTCCGCGGCATCACCTGCGAGAAGTGCGGCGTCGAAGTGACCCTCACCAAGGTGCGCCGCGAGCGGATGGGCCACATCGAGCTGGCCTCGCCGGTCGCCCACATCTGGTTCCTGAAGTCGCTGCCGAGCCGCATCGGCCTGCTGCTCGACATGACGC
>LSKJ01000555.1 GCA_001557035.1 Rhodospirillaceae bacterium CCH5-H10
GCCGTAGCTGCCCGGTGTGCCCAGCGCGAGGATCGGATCGCCGTCCTTGGTCGAGATCGACGGCGCCATGCACATCGGAAGCTGGTCGCCCGGCTTCACGCGGTTCGGGCTCTTGGGGTTCACGTCGGCCCAGTAGAGGAAGTTGTTGAGGCAGAGGCCGGTGCCGGGCACCACGATGCCCGAGCCGAACACGCTGCCCAGGCTCTGCGTCAGGCAGATCAGATTGCCGTCCTTGTCGGCAATCGAGAACGACGTCGTGTGGCTCTCGTCGGTCGGCGAGACCGGCTCCTGGGGTGGCGTCCACTGCTCGGTCGGGCCGATCACCGGCTTGCCGTCGCGCACGCGGGCGCGGAGCGTCTCGACATGGGCGTCCGACAGGATTTCGGCCAGCTTCTGCGGCGCCGGCACACCGGTCGCGATGCGCACGCCGGCGGCGAGGCGCACGGCGCGCAGCACGGTGTCGACATGCTCGGTCGAATTGCGCTTCATCTTCGCGAGGTCGAAGCCCTCGAGGATTCGCAGGGTCAGCAGGAACTGGAAGCCCTCGCAGGGCGGCGGCGGCACATGGACGGTGCGGCCGCGATAGGTGACGGAAACCGGATCGCGCCAGGTCGCCTTGGCGGCCAGCAGGTCGTCCATGACCATGCAGCCGCCCAGCTCGGTCAACCGGTCGAGGATTTTCTTCCCGAGCGCACCGCCGTAGAGCAGGCCCGGACCTTCGCTGGCCAGCGCCTCTAGCGTGCGCGCGAGGTCCGGCTGCTTCAGTACGAAGCCCGGCTTCACGTTGCCGGCGCCGGCCGTATAGACGCGCGACCATTCGGGATGCAGCGCCTTGTGTCCGGCCAGTTCGCCGGCGACACCCTGGATTTCCTCGATGTTGAATTCGATCAGCTGGAAGCCGTCGCGTGCGATGGCGATCGCGGGCGCAAAGAGTTCCGGCAACTTCTTCTTGCCATACGTGCCGTTCAGCTCGCACCAGCCGGCGAGATTGCCCGGCGCACCGACGGCGAGAGCGCCGCGCTGCAACTGCGCGCGGTTGTTGAGCTTGTCGATCGGAAAGTTCTTCGAGATCGGTCCGACGAAGTCGAGCGTGCGGACGCGCTTCTCGCTGGCGATGTAGCAGGTCGCGACGCCGCGGCCGGCGAGGCCCGACATGTAAGGCTCGACGACGTTCAGTGCGGCTGCAGTGGCAACCGCCGCGTCGAAGGCATTGCCGCCGTTGGCCAGGATGCGCGCGCCTGCAGCTGCAGCCAGCGGATGGGCGGCGGCGACCATGCCGTGCCGCGATGCGATTGTCGGACGCTTGCCGTGCTGCAGCATATGATCTCCCTTGAGGCGGGCGGATCGTGCCGCCTCTTTCGCGCTTCGACCAGCGCCAATTGCGCATCGGTGCCGCCGCTTGCATAAAGACCGGCATGAGCATCAGCCGGCGCAAAGCCTTGACGATCCTTGCGGCAGCTACTGCCGCAGCCACACCCGCGCGAGCGCAGGCATGGCCCACGAAGCCGCTCACGATCGTCGTGCCCTATGCCGCCGGCAGCGCCACCGACACGCTGGCGCGCCTGATGGCGGAGCAACTGGCGCCGAAGCTCGGCCAGCCGGTGATCGTCGACAACAAGGGCGGCGGCAATGGCTCGATCGCCGGCAACTTCGTCGCGAAAGCGCCGCCCGACGGCTACACGCTGATGATCGCGACGGCCGCCACGCATGCCGGCAATCCCAACCTGATGAAGTCGCTGCCCTACGATTCGCTGGTCGATTTCGCGCCGGCCGGATTCTACGGCTTCATCCAGTTCGTCCTGCTGGTGCGCGCCGATGCCGGCATGGACACGCTCGCCGACTTCATCAAGCGCGCCAAGGCCAAGCCGCCGCTGACCTCGGGTGCGGGCACACCCTCGGCGCGAGTCATCACGGCGACGCTGGCCGAACGCCTCGGCACCGACATCACTTATGTGCCGTACAAGTCGGCGCCGCAGGCGCTGGCCGATCTCCTGTCCGGTCAGATCGACATGACCTTTGCCGACGTGGCCATCGCCGTGCCGCAGGTGAAGGCGGGCAAGGTGAAGGCGCTGGTGATGGCGTCGGATTCGCGCTCGCCGCTGCTGCCCGAGGTGCCGACTTTTCAGCAAGCCGGGCTGGGCCAGTTCGCGCTCGATGCGTGGTTCGTGATCATGGCGCCCTCGAAGACGCCGCCGGAGGTCGTGGCGCGGATCGACAAGGCGGTGCAGGAGGTCGTGACCGATCCGGACGTGATCAAGCGCCTGCGCGGCATCTCGTTCGAGCCGCAGCGCAAGGCGCCGGAAGACGTCCGGCCGTTCATCAAGTCGGAGATCGAGAAGTGGGGCCGGCTCGCCAAGGCCGCCGGCATCGAGAAGGAATGACTATGGCTGACAAGATGGAGGCTGATCCGAAGCGCCTCGAATTCGGCTGGTTCCTGCCCACTGCGGGCGACACCACCGCCTATGGGCTGCCGAGCGCCCAGGTGCCGCCGTCGCTCGAACTGTTCGACAGGATCGTCGGCGCGGCCGAAGCCGCGGGCTTCGAATACATGTTGGTGCCGGTGCAGACCGCCTGCTGGGAGGCGTGGATCTCCAGCGCCATGATGGTGGCGCGCTCGAAGTCGATGCGCATGCTGGTGGCGGCGCGGCCGAGCTACATCAATCCGGTGCTGCTGGCCAAGATGATCACCGCCTTCGACCAGCTCTCGGGCGGCCGCATCTGCATCAACCTGATCGCCGGTCAGAGCGAGGCGGAGAACGCTTCCGAAGGCATCAAGTGGGGCAAGGAAGAGCGCTACGAGATCATGGACGAGGAAGTCTCGATCCTGAAGGCGCTGTGGACCACCAAAGGTCCGGTGAACTTCGACGGCAAGTTCTATCAGTTGAAGGGCGCGCAGATCCGGCCCTATCCGCTGCAGCAGCCGCATCCGCGCTTCTATCTCGGCGGCGGCTCGAAGCAGGCCTGGGAGATTTCCGCCAAGCATTCCGACGTGCACCTCTTTTGGGGCGACACCTACGAGCGCATCCGCGCCAACATGGCCGAGATCAAGTCGATGGCGGCGCGCCACGGGCGCGAGAATGAGATCGGCTTCGGCATGCGCCTGCAGGTCGTCTGCCGCGAGACCGAGAAGGAAGCCTGGGACTTCGCGCACGGTCTGGTCGAACATGCCAGCGAGGCCCAGAAAGCCTTCGTGAAGGAACGCTTCGCTACCTCCGAAGCCAATCGCCGCGTGCGCGAGCTGGCGGCGATCGGCGAGACGATCGAGCCGCATCTGTGGACCGGCATTACCCAGGTCCGGCCCGGCGCCGGCATCGCCATCGTCGGCGATCCCGAGCAGTGCGCCGATACGCTTCAGAAGTTCATCGATCTCGGCTGCCACTCCTTCTGCCTGTCGGGCTACCTGCACGACGAGGAGGCGGAGCGCTTCGGCAAGTGGATCATGCCGATCCTCCGCGAGCGCAATCCGGGACGCATGGCGGCCTGAGTCAGTCGAAGACGACCTCGACTTTCCCCAGTATGCCGAAGTCGGCGACGTGCCGGCTCGCCCTGCCGACCGGCATCATCCCCGTGCAGCTTCCGGTCGTGACGATGTCGCCGGCGCGCAGCGGCTGACCCACCGTCGCGCGCTGGTTGGCGAGCCACGCGAGCGCATTCAGCGGATGGCCGAGGACGTCCCGCCCGTGGCCCATCCGTTCCTCGCGGCCGTTCACGCAGAGTCGCACCATTGCTGCCGCGAGATCGTGCTGGCGCCAGTCAGCGACTGCCTGACCGAGCACGAGATGTCCGGCCGCCGAATCGTCGGCAATCAGGGCATGGATCGGCAACGGACTTCCGCGCGCGATTCGGCGCTCACCGACTTCGATGGCGGGATGAAGCGTGCCGACACGGCCGGCCACCGCTTCGGCGGTCCATGCCGTCCCGTGTGCGGGCATGTCCTCGGCCAACACGAAAGCGAACTCGCATTCGTCGACCGGCGTCATCAGTTCGTCGAACTTCAGACGGCAGGGGCTGCCGTGAATCGCCTCCCAGGCGATCCGGCCATAGATCGGCTGGGTAGCGCCCAGGTCGCGCAGGTTGTCGGGCGCGGTGGCGCCGATCTTCCAGGCACCCACGACCAGACCGCTTTCCTCGGCGACCCGCGCGGCCACGCGATAGGCCGCGTCCTCGTCGCGGGGCATCGCGTCGTCCGGCAGCCGATCGATCAGCCGGCGGCTACGACGAGCCTCCCTCAACAGTGCGGCCAGGGCTGCTTCCGCCTGCGTGCTCATCTTTCCTCACCGGTTTCCATGATAGTCTGCCGGCCGGAGCGACGACGAGCGAGTGGCAAAGCCATGACGATCGATTTTCCCGGCGTGCTCGCGGCCTGATGGCGCGCGCGGCACTCCCCGATGTCGGGGCGCGTCAGCTCGAAGCGGTCCTGGCGCTGGCCGAATACGGCAGCTTCGTCGCGGCCGCGGCACGGCTCAGGATTTCCCAGCCGGCGCTCACGCGCCTGCTGAAGCGGCTCGAGATGCAGCTTGGCGTGCGGTTGTTCGAGCGCAGCACGCGCCGTGTCCAGATCACGGCGGCCGGGCGCGAGTTCGCCGCCGTCGCCGAACGCATGCTGAACGATCTCGGCATCACGGTGCAAAGCGTGCGCGAGGTGGCGCAGGAACGACGTGGCCTGGTCGTGATCTCGTGCGTGATGTCGGTGGCCGTCGGACGTCTGCCGCGGATGATCGCGGCCTATCGCGGCGACCGGCCGGGCGTCGAGATCCATGTGCGCGAGGGCGTGTATGCGTCGATCCTCGAAGACGTGCGCAGCGGCGTTGCCGATTTCGGCATCGGCTATGTCGACGAACTGCCCGATTTTGCGGTCGGCACGGCGCTGGGCCGCGAGACCTTCCATGCCGTCGTGCCGGTCCGTCACGCGCTCGCGGGGCGCCGCAGCATCGCGTTGGCCGAACTCGCCGCACATCCGATCGTGGCCCTGCCCACCGAATCGCGTACGCGCCGCACGATCGACGCAGCGGCGGTGACGGCGGGTCTGCAACTTCACCAGAGGGTGGTGGTGAACCAGATCGCGACCTTGCTGGCCCTGGTCGGTGCCGGGGTAGGAGTCGGCGTGGTGCCCGGCGGCGCCACCCGCGGCCCGCTGGTCCGCGGCCTGCGATTCATTCCACTGGCCGAGCCCAGGCTGGTGCGCCGCCTCGGTCTTGTTTCTCTGCGGGAACGCGAGGCCACGCCCGTCGCCTCCGGCTTCATGGCGTTGCTGCGCCGCGAGTGGCCAAAATCCGATTGATGCAGATTGTGCAACAATCCCGTCTATCAGGTTGATCTTGGCATAGCGGCCCGGCGGACTATGCTTGGGCTGGAGGTTTACCGTGCAGTTTGCATCCCGATCCTACTCGGCCGACAGCATCTCGGCCGTCCAGGAACTCTACCATTCCAACGGCTGGACCGATGGCCTGCCGATCGTGCCGCCGACGCGCGAGGCGGTGCAGGAGTGCCTGGAATGGGTGATGATGCCGCCCGACCAGCTCATCGGCATCGAGCCGGTGCGCGGCCTCGCCATCACCGCCGAGAAGCTCGCGATCAATGCCGTGATGGCGGGTTGCCTGCCCATGCATTTCCCGGTCGTCGTGACCGCCTGGACCGCCATGATGCAGGACGAGTTCCTGATGCACGGCGCCACCGCCAGCACGGGCGGCTGCGCGGTCCTGGTCATCCTGAACGGGCCGATCCGGCTCGAGATCGGCGCCAGCGGCACGTTCAACGCGCTCGCCAATTCCGACAGGGCGACGGCGGTCATCGGGCGCGCCATCCGGCTCTGCCTGATCAACCTGCTGGACGACCGGCCGGGCGTGATCGACCGCTCGACGCTCGGCCATCCCGGCAAGTTCAGCTACTGCGTCGCCGAGGACGAGGAGGACACGACCTGGCTGCCGCTGGCCGAGCATCGCGGCGTGCCGAAGGGCGCATCCTCCGTCACGGTGATGTCCGCGGGCGCGCCGCGCCAGCTGATGAACGAATGGACCACCAAGCCGGAGGAGATCCTCGAGACCTTCGCGGCCGAGATGCGCGCCAACATGCGCCACTACTCGATCCATCCGGGCAACTACGCGATCGTCATTCCCAAGCAGTTGCGCGAGCATCTGCAGGCGGGCGGCTGGACCAAGGCCGACATCGCGACCTTCATCCATGAGCGCGCGCGTATCCATCGCCGCGAATGGTCCGAGGTCGGCAAGGGCGCCGTCGTGCGCGATCGCGGCGACAGCGTCTATACCGCGATGGATTCGCCCGACCAGCTTCTGGTCGTGGCCGCCGGCGGTCCCGCCGGCGGCTTCGGCGCCGTCATCCCGCCGTGGCTCGGCAACAAGAGCTATGCCGTCACCCTTCCCATCGGCGTCTGCGTCGATTGCGAACCGCCCAAGAAGTAAGAGGAACCCCATGTTCGAAGTTCTCGATCCCACACCCGGCACCGCGCCGCCGGCCGGCCGGCTCGCCCCGCGTCTCGACACGCTGGAGGGCAAGACCATCGGCTTCATCTCGAACGGCAAGGAAGGCACCAAGGGCTTCTTCAGGCACCTCGACCAGATCCTGCGCGAGGAATACGGCGTGGCCAACGTGGTGAGCCGCACCAAGTCGAACTACAGCGCGCCGGCCGATCCGCACATCGTGGCGGAGATCAAGGGCTGGGACGCCGTCGTCTCGGGCCTGGGGGATTGAGGGTCCTGCTCATCGTGCAGTCTGCACGACTCGGTTACCGCTGAAAGACTGGACGTTCCCGCGTTCAGCGTGATGACGACGCGCTTCGCCAGCGCCGCCGACATGATGAGCCGCGTGCTCGGCATGCCGGACTATGCCTTCGCCCAGATCGGCCATCCGGTCAGCAGTGCCACCGACGACCAGCTTCGCGACATGGCCCGCACGGCCATCGAGCAGGGGCTGGCGATGCTGGTGAAGCCCAAGGCCTGAACAACCCTGCCTGGCAACCTCCGGCGACTTTTTGCGTTGTCGGAGGGAACCAAGAACAAGGGAGTTTCGGGCCTATGAAGCCGATGGCAATTTTGGGCGTTCTTCTGATCGCGATCGGCATTGCCGGCCTGGCGATCGACAATATTTCCTTCACCGAGCGCAAGACCATCGTCGATGCCGGCCCGATCAAGGTCACGGCTGACGAGCAGCGCAACATCCCGATCCCGACGATTGCAGGCATCGTCGCCGTAATTGCCGGCGCCGGCCTCCTGTTCATGGGCCGCGCCGCTCGGAGCTAACTCTCATTGGAGCGCGCCACTCCAGTGGCGCTCAAGCCTATTGAGCGCCACTGGAGTGGCGCGCTCCGTTGCTTCAGCCCAGCGGCCAGGTGAAGCGGATATTGTTCTTCGACAAGCCGTCGAGGACGATCTGCTGGCCGCCCGACTTCATCATCCATTCGAGACGATGATCGCGATACTCGCGCCGGATCTGGCCCGACGCGAGTCGCTCGTGGGCATTCGCCATGCTGGCGGCCGCCGCCTCGAACTCCTTGAAGGTCGCCGCGACCGAAGGGCGCTGGATGAGCCGGTCGCGCCACCGCGCCAGCGGTGAGCCGGCTGGCGTGCCCAGCCCGTAGAAGAACGAGCGGTTGAGATAGGGCGCCACGCTGAGATCGGCCCAGCCGAAAGTCTCGCCGTTGAACCACGGCCGGTCGCCGAGCTTCTCCGAGAGCCAGGCCTGCAGTTCGGCGGTCTGCCGCGCCGCCGTGGCCTTCATCGTGTCCGCCTGCTCTCCCTCGGCGCGCTTGAACCAGCGGATCTCGCTCAAGCCCCAGTTCACGGCCTCGTAGAGCGTGTCGCAGAGATCCTCGATCATCCGCGCCTCGGCGCGCGCCGGGGGATCGCGCGGCAGCAGGGGCGGCGAGGGATGCTTGTCTTCGAGATATTCGAGGATGATCGTCGAGTCGAAGATGCGGGCGTCGCCGTCGATCAGGGTCGGCACCTCGTTGCGCGGGCTGGCCGCCGCGAACGCGCCGCCGGCCGTGCCGGTCCCCAGTGCGGCGGGAGTCTCGACCCTGAAGTCGAGCCCCTTCTCGCGCAGCGCGATCTTCACCTTCTGGGCATAGGACGAAAGAGGGTGTTCGTAGAGCAGCATGGCGCTCACTTCGCTTGGGGGATCTCCATGCGGACCGCGATGGCGGCACTGGCGATCACCGCCGGATCGTTGTTCTCCGGATCGGCGATGTCGAGGCCGCCCTTCACTACTTTCACGGTGACGATGCCGTGCGGCAGGGAGGCCTTAACTTTCTCCGCATCGACCTTGTCGGGTTGCTGCACGCCGATCGTGACGTCGACGAACATGCCGGTCTTGGTGTCGATCTTGAGGGCCCGGATCATGGCGAGCGACGAATGGTGCAGGGCGTCCTGCACAGCACGCAGGGCGGCCTTGGTGTAGTCGCCGCCGTGCAGGTCGTTGCCGGTACCGAGTTCGAGGATCACGCGCTTGGCGGTCATGTTTCGTCTCCTCACAGGTCCAGGCGCACGATGGCGGCGGCCTGGGCGATCACCGTCTTGTCCGTGCCGGCCTCGTTGGCGATTTCCAGTCCACCCTCGACGACCTTCACCGTGCCGGTGCCGTGCGGCAGGACCGCCAGCACCTGGGCCGTGTCGACCAGTTCGGGCTGGGGCACGCCGATCAGGACCTCGACCACCATGTCGTCGCTCGACTTGCCGAGCGCCGTCGCGACGGTAAGCGAGTTGTGCCACAGCGCGTCGCGCAGGGCCCGGACGGCGGCCTTGGTATAGTCGCCGCCCCTTATGTCGGTGCCCATGCCGATCTCGAGGGCCACCTTCTTCAGTGCCATGGTCTTCTCCCGGTCAGGGCTTCGCGAGGCCGGCCTTGATGAGCAGCGGCTTGACCTCGGCATAGTACTTCTCGGCGAAAGCGCGGAAGTCCGCGGGGGGCTTGTCCCATGGAACCTGGATGAACTTCGCGAGATACTCGGTCACCTTGGGCTCGGCGGAGGCCTGCTTGAAGGCCTCGTGGAGCGTGTTGACGATCTCGGGCGGCATGCCCTTGGGGCCGAGCAGCCCGTAGGGGCTCTGGCCGACGACGTTGACCCCGAGCTCGATCATGGTCGGCACGTTCGGATAGCGCGGGATGCGCTTCTCGGTGGCGAAGGCCAGGATCCGGCACTTGCCGTCGTCGACGAACGGCGCCCACTGCGCGGCGTCGGCGATGAACTGGATCTCGCCGCTCATCAGCGCCTGCATCCATTCCGCCCCGCCCTTGTAGGGGACGTGGGTGAACTTCGCGCCGGTGGCCTGCTCGACCTCGATCATCATGAGCTGGCCGGTGCCGCCCACACCCGAGGTGCCGTAATTGTACTTGTCGGGGTCCTTCTTGCCGGCCGCGATCATGTCCTGGAACGTCTTCCAGGGAGAGTCGGAGCGCACGACGATACCCATCGTGTAGCCCGACAGGCCGGTGATGTAGGTGAAGTCGGTCAGCGGATTCCAGCTGGTCTGCTGGTAGTGCGGATAGCGAAGCGTGTTGATGCTCATCACCGCCAGCGTGTAGCCGTCAGGCTTGGCGTTGAGCAGCATCGCCGGCGCCAGCGTGCCGGCGGCGCCGGGCTTGATGTCGATGATGATCTGCTGGCCCAGGATCTTGCCGACCGCCTCGGCGAGCAGGCGCATGTGGACGTCGGTGACACCGCCCGCGGCGAAGGGATTGTAGATCGTGATCGGCTTCTCGGGCTTCCAGCGGGCCTGGCCGCGCGCGGCCCCCGAGCCGATCATCGGCGCGGCGAGCGCGGTCGTGCCGGCCAGAACGGCAAAGCGGCGACGGTTCATCGACATCGGGGACATGAACGCTCCTCCAGTTTATTTCTTTTGAATCTCGCATACGGCGAAACGGCTGCGCGAGGCAGCCGTCCGTTCGTTCCATAGCGTCTTGGCGGAGGCGCGTTAAGCGCTACTTCCGGCGTGCGGCGTCGATGCTCCACGGGCCGGGGCCCGCCGCGGCAAAGTACAGGAACACGAAGCAGTAGAGGATCGCCAACTCGCCGGCATTGAGGATGGGATAGAAGCCCCGCGGCGCGTGGGCCATGAAGTAGGCCACGGCCATCAATCCGGACAGCACGAAAGCGACGCTGCGGGTGAACAAGCCGAGAATGATCAGGACGCCGCCCACAAGCTCCAGGATGCCGGCGATGCCGGGCAGCGAGGTCAGGCTGAGGTTGGCGAACATCGGCATGACGGGGATTTTCAGCAGCTTGGCCGTGCCGTGCTGGAGGAAGAGCAGGCCGGTCATGATCCGCAGGATGCTGAGCAGACGCGGAGCCCAGGCAGCAGCGAGAGCGTCGAGGTTCATCGTAAAATCTCTCCAAGCACAAACACAGGTCGCCATCCTGATTGCGGCACGCTCTTTCGACAAGCGATTGCAGGTGATTCGGTTACCGATCCGTCAGTGAGCTCTCGCACTTCGTTCCGGGTTTGCCTATGATCCGCAGCGATCGGTCGAAAGAACCGGCGGTTGCACAAGCAATAAGCGGCCAAGTCCGCACGCGTGGAGGAAGTATGGCGACGGTCGAAGTCCGCAAGGTGCGGAAGGCGTTCGGGCCGGTAGAGATTCTACATGGCGTCAGTGTCGACATCGCCGATGGCGAATTCGTCGTGCTCGTGGGCCCCTCGGGTTGTGGAAAGTCCACCCTGCTGCGCATGCTGGCGGGCCTCGAGAACATCACGTCGGGCGAGATCGCGATCGGCGGGCGCGTGGTGAACCTGGTGCCGCCCAAGGATCGCGACATCGCGATGGTGTTCCAGAACTACGCGCTCTACCCGCACATGACGGTCTACGACAACATGGCCTTTTCGCTGACGCTGGCGAAGGCGCCGAAGTCGGTGATGGACCAGGAAGTCGGGCGGGCCGCGAAGATCCTTGGCCTCGAGCAACTGCTTCATCGGTTCCCGCGCCAGCTCTCCGGCGGCCAGCGCCAGCGCGTCGCCATGGGCCGCGCCATCGTCCGCAACCCGCAGGTCTTCCTGTTCGACGAGCCGCTGTCCAACCTCGACGCCAAGCTGCGCGTGCAGATGCGCTCGGAGATCAAGGAACTGCACCAGCGGCTCAAGGTCACGACCGTTTATGTCACGCACGACCAGATCGAGGCCATGACCATGGCCGACAAGATCGTGGTCATGAACAACGGCCATATCGAGCAGATCGGCGCACCGCTGGAACTCTATGACCGCCCGGCCAACCTGTTCGTCGCGGGCTTCATCGGCTCGCCGGCCATGAACATGGTGAAGGGGACCGTTTCCAACGGTGCGTTGCGCATGGAAGACGGCACGGCCTGGCCGCTGCCGACCCAGGGCGGCCGCCCGGCCGACGGCCCCGCCGTCTACGGCGTGCGGCCCGAGCATCTCACTCTCGATGCCGGCGGCATTCCGGCCACCGTCCAGGTGGTCGAACCGACCGGCTCGGAAACCCAGGTCCTGATGCGGATCGGCGGTCAGTCGGTGATCGGCGCCTTCCGCGAGCGTGTGACGGCGAAGCCCGGCGAGATCCTGCCCGTGAGGCCCGATCCCGCCCTGGTCCATCTATTCGACCAACAGTCGGGCCAGCGCCTCTGAGAACGGGGAAAAGACGGACAAAGGTCAAAAAGGAGGAAACAAAGAATGGCGTTCATCATCAAGCGTCGTGAGTCGATCATCCTCGGTGCCGCCGCGGCGGCGATGGCAATGGCCGGCAAGGCCAATGCGCAGTCGGAGATTCCCAAGGCGGACGTTCCGGCGCCCAAGCTGCCGATCGAAAAGGGCGCAACGCTTCGCCTGATCCGGCCGGCGCGCTTCGTCGAGCCCGACGAGGTGATCTTCCGCGCCAACAGCGCCAAGTTCGCCAAGGAGACGGGCGTCGAGGTCAAAGTCGACCTCGTCGGCTGGGAAGACATCCGCCAGCAGACCGCCGTCTCGGCCAACACCGGCGCCGGCCCCGACATCGTCCTGGGCTGGGCGGAAGATCCGCACATCTATGCCGACAAGGTGATCGAGCTCTCCGACGTCGCCGAGTATCTCGGCAAGAAGTATGGCGGCTGGATGTTCCTCGGCGAGAAGTTCGGCAAGAAGGCCAAGACCAACAACTGGATCGGAATCCCGATGGGCGGCACCGGCGGCCCGCTGGTCTATCGCGCCTCGGCGGTGAAGGAAGCCGGCTTCGACAAGGTGCCGACCACGCTTCCCGACCTGCTGAAGCTCTGCCAGCAGCTGCAGAAGATCAAGAAGCCGGCCGGCTTCGCGCTCGGCAATGCGGTGGGCGACGCCAACGGATTCGCCAACTGGATGCTGTGGAGCCATGGCGGCGCCCTCGTCGACGAGGACGGCAAGGTCATCATCAACAGCAAGGAAACGGTCAACGCGCTCAACTACGTGAAGGAACTCTACCCGACCTTCATCCCGGGCACGATGTCGTGGAACGACATCAGCAACAACCGGGCCTACGCGTCGAACGAGCTGTTCTTCACGGCCAACGGCGTGTCGATGTACTTCGCGCTGAAGAACGATCCGGCGACCAAGGCGATCGCCGACGACACCGAGCACGCGCTGCTGACCCAGGGCGTGGCGAGTTCGGCGCCGATGAGCGCCACGGTGCTGAACGCGATGGTGTTCAAGCACACCAAGTTCCCGAACGCGGCCAAGGCCTACCTGACCTTCATGATGGAGGCCGAGCAGTACGATCCGTGGCTGACCGGCTGCCTGGGCTACTGGTCGCACCCGCTCAACGCCTACGACAAGAGCAAGGTGTGGACGAGCGATCCCAAGATCGCGATCTATCGCAGCACCATGAACAACCGTTTCTGGAGCGGCTACAAGGGTCCGATCACCCAGGCCGCCGGCACGGTCGCGGCCGAGTACATCCTCGTCCAGATGTTCGCCTCGGTGGCCTCCGGCCAGGCTTCCCCGGCCGATGCGGCCAAGGAAGCGGAACGCCGCACGCGCCGCTACTACCGCTAAGGCCGGACAGGCCAAGGCAAGACAGGGAATGGCGCGACCGGGCCGACCGGTCGCGCCGCTCTCCCGCTCTTCGGAGGGAAGATGACCGTCGTCACGACGACCGACTGGAACCGGACCCGGATACAGCAGGGTCCGCTGGCGCGCCTGTTCGACAACAAGGCGTTCCTGATCTTCATTTGCTTGCTGCCGGCCATGGGCCTGCTGACGGTGTTCCTCACCTATCCGCTGGGCCTCGGCATCTGGCTGTCGTTCACGGACACCAAGATCGGCCGCACCGGCAAATGGATCGGCCTGGAGAACTTCGAATACCTGCTGGAAGACCCGCAGTTCTGGACCGCGGTGTTCTACAGCGTCTTCTATACCGGGGTCGCGACCTTCGGAAAGTTCGCGCTGGGCCTCTGGCTCGCGCTGCTGCTGAATCGCCACCTGCCGCTCAAGAACCTGCTGCGCGCCATCATCCTGCTGCCGTGGATCGTGCCGACCGTGCTGTCGGCGCTGGCCTTCTGGTGGATCTACGATCCGCAGTTCTCGATCATCTCCTATTTCGCCATCGACGTGCTGGGCATCCGGGAAAAGCCCTTCGACTTCCTGAGCACGACGTGGCCGGCGCGCTGGTCGCTGATCGCGGCGAACATCTGGCGCGGCATCCCGTTCGTGGCGATCTCGCTGCTGGCCGGCCTTCAGACCATCTCGCCCTCGCTCTACGAGGCGGCGTTGCTCGACGGCTCCACGGCGTGGCAGCGCTTCCGCTATATCACTTTCCCGCTGCTGCTGCCCATCCTGGCGATCGTGATGACCTTCTCGATCATCTTCACGTTCACCGACTTCCAACTCGTCTATGCGATCACCCGTGGCGGACCGATCAACTCGACCCACCTGATGGCAACGCTCGCCTTCCAGCGCGGCATCGCCGGCGGCGAGCTGGGCGAGGGCGCCGCGATCGCCGTCGCCATGATCCCGTTCCTCGTGTTCGCCACGCTGTTCAGCTACTTCGCGCTCGCGCGCCGCAAGTGGCAGCAGGGAGAGGCCAATGACTGACGCCACCGCACAGGCGCCGACGCCGACCAGTTCGACCGCTCCCGCCGAGGACATGGTCTGGGAGAGCCGTACCCGGCGGCTGGTGACGATCTACGTGCCGCTGATCTGCTTCGTGATCATCCTGCTGTTTCCGTTCTACTGGATGGGAATCACGGCCTTCAAGCCGAACGCCGAGCTGTACGACTACAAGACGTACAATCCGTTCCTGATCGGCAGCCCGACGCTGGACCACATCTACAAGCTGCTGTTCCAGACCGCGTATCCGAAGTGGCTGATGACCACGATGGGCGTGGCGATCTGCTCGACCTTCCTGTCGCTGCTGTCGAGCGTGCTGGCGGCCTACGCCATCCAGCGCTTGCGCTTCAAGGGCAGCCAGTATGTCGGCCTCGGCATCTACCTCGCCTACCTGGTGCCGCCGTCGATCCTGTTCATCCCGCTGGCCACGACGGTCTATCAGCTCGGCCTGTTCGACACACCGCTGGCGCTGATCCTGACCTATCCGACCTTCCTGGTGCCGTTCTGCACCTGGCTGCTGATCGGCTACTTCAAGTCGATCCCGTACGAGCTGGAAGAGTGCGCCCTGATCGACGGTGCCACCCGCCTGCAGATCCTGCGACGCATCACGCTGCCGCTGGCCGTGCCCGGCCTGATCTCGGCCGGCATCTTCTCTTTCACCCTGTCGTGGAACGAATTCATCTACTCGCTGGCCTTCATCCAGAGCAGCGAGAAGAAGACCGTGCCGGTCGCCATCCTGACCGAACTCGTGTCGGGCGACGTCTACCAGTGGGGCTCGCTGATGGCGGGCTCACTCCTCGGGTCGCTGCCGGTCGCGATCTTCTATTCGTTCTTCGTCGACTACTACGTGTCATCCCTCACGGGCGCGGTGAAGGAGTAACCGATCGCTCAGGCGATCGGGGCGGGCGGGCCCTGCGGATGAGGGACCGGCGTGGGCTGGTCCTCCGGGATGGGCACGCCGGGACGTC
>LSKJ01000556.1 GCA_001557035.1 Rhodospirillaceae bacterium CCH5-H10
CCTTCATGGCCGCCGCGCTGGGCTTTGCCCTCAGCCAGCCCGCGCCCGCCACCGTGGCGGTGCTGCTGGCGATGGGCCTCGGTCTCGCCCTCCCTTATCTGGCTCTGTCGATGACGCCCGCGCTGCAGCGGCTGATGCCGCGGCCGGGCGCCTGGATGGACCGGCTGCGCCAGTTCCTTGCCTTTCCAATGTACGCCTCCGCCGTCTGGATGATCTGGGTGCTGACCCAGCAGACCGGCGCCGACGGCGTGCTCTATGCCCTGGGCGGCATGATCCTGATCGCCTTCGCCATCTGGCTGCTGCGGATCGGCAGCGGCGCCTCGGCCGGAACCTGGGCACGCCGCGGCCTTGCCGCCGTCGCCGTGCTGCTGGCCTTCGCCGCGACGCTGAAGCTCGACGACAGTCCCGCCACCGCCGCCTCGGCGTCGGGCGGTGCCAATGCCGGCGTCAGCTTCGACGGCTGGGAGCGTTTCTCGCGGGCCCGGATGGCCGAGGCCGTTGCCGCCGGCAAGCCGGTGTTCGTCGATTTCACCGCCGCCTGGTGCATTACTTGCCTGGTGAACGAGCGCGTCGCGCTCGAAGTGCCGGCCGTCCGCAAGGCCTTCGAGCAGGCGGGCGTCGTCAAGCTCAAGGGCGACTGGACCAACCGTGATGCCGAGATCACGGGCGTCCTGAAGGAACTCGGCCGGGCGGGCGTCCCGCTCTACCTGTTCTGGGCACCGGGGGCGGATCGGCCGAAGATCCTGCCGCAGGTGCTCACCGAGTCGCTGATCCTCTCGGAACTGTCGTCGATCCAGCAAGCCAAACGTTAGGAGGCACCATGTCGAAGCTGAATGTCCCCCGTCGTACCCTGCTGCTCGGCAGCGCCGCGATCGCCATCGCGCCGGCCGCCGCCTTCGCCACCACCAGCCCCGATGTGGGCAAGCCCGCGCCGCAGTTCAGCGCCGTCGACAGCAACGGCAAGACCTGGTCGCTGGCCGACCTCAAGGGCAAGATCGTCGTGCTCGAGACGACAAATCACGACTGCCCCTATGTGCGCAAGCACTACACGGCCAACAACATGCAGGATCAGCAGCGCGAAGCCGCGGCGAAGGGCGTCGTCTGGCTGACCGTCGCCTCCTCCGCCACCGGCGAGCAGGGCCATGTGACGGCACAGCAGGCGAACGATCTCACCAAGAGCCGCAATGCCGCCCCGGCCGCGGTGCTGCTCGACCCGCAGAGCAAGGTCGCGCGCGCCTACGGCGCGACGGTGACGCCGCACATGTACATCATCGATGCCAACGGCACGCTGGTCTACAAGGGCGGCATCGACTCGATCCCGTCGTCCAGCGTCGCCGACATCCCGAAGGCCACGCAGTATGTTCGCGTCGCGCTGGGCCAGGTGCTGGCCGGCCAGAAGGTCGCCGATGCCTCGACCCGCGCCTATGGCTGCACGCTGAAGTACCCGAAGACCTCGACCTGACGGACCGGCCATGCCGCACGACGGCTGGCATCCGCACGACGAGGAGCCTCACCACCATCATCACCAGCACGGTCCGCTCACGCGGCGGACCGTGCTGGCAGCGGCTGCCTTGCTGCCGTTCGGTGCGGCCAGCGCCCAGACGGTCGATGCCGCCCAGCGCATCGCCGACGCCGCCAATCGGTTCCTGATCTCCCTCGACGAGGGTCAGCGCCAGAAGGCGATGATCGCCTTCGACTCGGCCAATCGCCTCGACTGGCACTACATCCCGCGCAGCCGCCCCGGCCTCGCCCTGGGCGAGATGCGGCAGAACCAGGCCGACGCGGCCCGCGCGCTGTTCGCCTCCGTGCTGAACCAGCGCGGGCTCGAGCTGCTCGACGGCGTGCGCCTGCTCGAGGGTGTGCTGCGCGAGCAGCAGGGCAGCTTCCGCGATCCCGGCCGCTACTACGTCTCGGTGTTCGGCACGCCCGGCCGCTTCCCCTGGGGCTGGCGCTTCGAAGGCCATCATCTCTCGCTGAACGTGGCCCTGCCCGCCGCCGGCCACGTCTCCGTGACTCCGTTCTTCACCGGCGCCCATCCCGCCACGGTGCGTGACGGCCCCAATCGCGGCTTCCGCCTGTTGGGCGCCTCCGAGGACATTGCCCGCCAGATCATGGCCGGCCTCAACGAACGGCAACGGCAGGCCGCGACCATCGCCAACCGCTCGTTCGGCGAGATCGTGGCGAGCCCGCAGCGCGAGCAGGATCTCGGTAGCCCAAAGGGCCTGTTGCTGGGTGAGATGACCGGCGCGCAACGCACCCTGGTCGAGGCGCTGATGGACCGTTTCCTCGGCACGCTCGCCGCCGATCTTCTGGCCCAGCAGAAGCAGCGGGTGATGGAGCAGGGTCTGGCGACTTTCCGCTTCGCCTGGGCGGGCTCACTGACGCCGGGCGAGGCGCACTACTTTCGGGTCCACGGCCCCGTGACCCTGATCGAGCACGACAACACGCAGAACGGCGCCAACCACGTCCATGCCGTCTGGCGCGACCTCGCCGCCGATTTCGGCCACGACGCGCTGGCCGATCACTATCGCCAGCAAAAGCACCGCTGACGCGGGGTTGGGGTCCCGAGCAAGATCATGTCGATCATTCGCCCCACAATGACCTCACCCTGAGGAGCACTGCGTAGCAGTGCGTCTCGAAGGGTGGGCACGAGCACCACGTCTGCAGCCCATCCTTCGAGACGGCGCTTTGCGCCTCCTCAGGATGAGGTCGGTGGGTCGATCTGAGCTGGAAACGCTTTAGCCGGCGGGCGGCGCTACAGCGGCAGCCGGTGCGAGCCCGCCGTGCACGAGTTGGTGAATGAAGCCCAATTTCTCGATCGCCGGCGGTGACAACACGAACGGATACAGGTCGGGCTGGCCCATGGCGCGGTTGAGGCTATTGAGCGCCAGCGACAGCGGCAGCCAGCTGTCGATGAGCTGGTCGACCTCGGCAGCGCGATAGGGATCGAAGTCGACGCTCGCGTCCAGCTCCTCGCCCTTGGCCAGGCGGGGCTGGGTCGACAGGCCGAAGGCGCGCGCGATCTCGAGCGTATCCACGATGTGCAGGTAGTGCGCCCAGGTCTCCGCGAAATCCTCCCATGGATGGGAGGTCGCGTACTGGCTCACGAAGTTGTCCTGCCAGTCCGGCGGCGCGCCGTTGGCATAGTGGTTCTGCAGCGCCTGACCGTAATCCTGCCGGTCGTCGCCGAAGATCGCGCGGCAAGCGTCGAGATGGCCGCCGTCGCGCACCAGCCGGTCCCAGTAGTAGTGGCCGATCTCGTGCCGGAAGTGCCCGATCAGCGTGCGATACGGCTCGTGCATGGCGACGCGGTTTTGTTCGCGGCAGGCATCGTCGGCCTCGGCGAGCGCCAGGGTGATCAGCCCATTGTCGTGGCCGGTCATGACCTTGGGCGCGTTGGGATCCGGCAGTTCGGCCAGGAAATCGAAGGCGAGGCCCGCCTCCGGCGATTCCGCCTTGGTCGGGGTTGGCAACTTGAACCGCAGCAACGAATAGAACATCCGATGCTTGGCGATCTCGATCTTCTGCCAGTTGGCGAGGTTGTCGGCGATCGACAGGTCGGGGATCATCCTGTTGTGCCGGCAGGAGAGGCAGAAGGTCTCGGGTGACGTCGATTCCACCAGCCAGTTGCAGGCCGCATGCCCGGCGTTGGCGCAGAACCGGTAGAGGACGCCGGGCGAAGCCAGGGAGCGCCACAGTTCGCCCTCCGGCTCCAGCGCCGCAAGCGTCGCCGCCTCCGGCATGTAGCCGAGCTTGTGCCCGCATTTCACGCAGACATCGTTCTCGAAATACAGGATTTGCTGGCAGCTCTGGCACTTGAAGAGTTTCATCGCGGCCACAACGTCCGACCGGCCCCCATGTTGCGGTGCATTCCGGTCGCAGGGGAACTTTTGACCCGCCCCGCCCGTTCATGGAGCCTTACAGGGGGAGATGCGCATGAGCGCCAAGGCGAAAACCCAGGATACGAAGCTCCCCGAAGAGCCGGTTACGCCGCCTTCAGTCCTCGGCCATGGCGGCCGTGTCCTGCCCGCCGTCACGGTGGATACCTACAATGAGGAATTGCGCGACGAAGAGGGCTTCGTCGGCGATCGCGCCAGTCGCCGCGCCTTTCATGCCATTCTAGCCGATTGGCGAGACCGTCTGAAGGAGCGTGGAGAGGATCCGTTCGGCGACGTGCCAATGGAGGAAATCTCGAAGTCGAAGCTCGACAAGATGCTGTCCAGCGGCGATCCGGTGTCAGCGGGCCTCGTCCACACCGTCGTGGAGGAGTTCGCCGGCGAACTGGCGACCGTGATTCGGCGCTTCCTCCGACTGGAGACGTGGAAGGACACGCAGCGTATCGTCATCGGCGGAGGCATGATCGGCAGTCGGATCGGAGAACTGGCGATGGGCCGGACCAGCATCATGCTGGCGGCCGACGGCATCAAGATCGAACTCGCCGCGATCCAGAACGATCCCGACGAAGCGGGCCTGATCGGTGCCGTACATCTCGCCCCAAGCTGGGTGATGGCAGGGCACGATGCCATCCTCGCCGTCGACATCGGCGGCACCAACGTGCGGGTGGGCGTTGTCGAACTCAATTCGGGCAAGCGCGGCGAAATCGAAGAAGCCGACGTGTGGAAGCGCCAGGTCTGGCGCCATGCCGACGACAAGCCCGGGCGCGACGAAGCGGTCGAGAAGATCGGCGCCATGCTCGCCAAGCTGATCGACCGTGCGAGCGATGAGAAGATCAAGCTCGCACCCTTCATGGGTATAGGCTGCCCCGGCCTGATCGACGAGCAAGGCTTCATCCTCAAGGGTGGGCAGAACCTGCCCGGCAACTGGGAGGGCAAGTCCTTCAACCTCGCCGCCGCGCTTTCGCCGCACCTCCCCAAGATCGGCGCTCACGATATCTTCATCCAGATTCATAACGACGCGGTCGTCCAGGGTCTGAGTGAAGTGCCGAACATGAAGGACGTGGAGCACTGGGGTGTGATGACGATCGGCACCGGACTCGGCAACGCGCGGTTCACCAATCGCGCGTGACACGACCAAGGCTGCAACGGCCTAAAGGTCCTTCGCTTCGCTCAGGATGACAAATACTTCTCGAAACGACGTAGTGCGCCGATTTCAACAAAATTGTCATCCCGAGCGTAAGCGAGGGACCCTTCCCTTCTCTGCGACAGTCCGACTTCCGCTACCCCATCTGATAGCCGGGCGTGGACTTCGAAATCGCAATCTCGGATTCGTCCATATCGTCGATGATGCCCTCGAACAGCGGCGTGGTGAGATAGCGTTCGCCGGTGTCGGGCAGCATGCAGAGGATGACCGAGCCGGGCGCGGCCTTCGTAGCGACCTGCAGGGAGACGGCGAAGGTCGAACCGCCGGAAATGCCGGTGAAGATGCCTTCCTTTTGTGCCAGCGCCTTGGCGCATTTGATGCCCTCGGCGCCGGCGATCGGCAGAAGCTCATCGTAGAACTTGCGGTCGACCGACTCCTGCAGGACCAGCGGGATGAAGTCCGGCGTCCAGCCCTGGATGGGATGCGGCTCGAAGGCAGGATGGCTGACCGCTGGAGAGCCGTCGGGACTGCGTTCCTGCGGCTTGCCGCTGCCGAGGAGCTGGGCGTTGGCAGGCTCGGTCAGGACGATCTTCGTCTCCGGCCGCTCCTTGCGCAGCACGCGAGCCACGCCCGTCACCGTGCCGCCGGTGCCGTAGCCGCTCACGAAATAGTCGAGCCGCTGGCCCTTGAAGTCGGCCAGGATCTCGCGCGCCGTCGTGCTCTCGTGAATCTCGGCGTTGGCGTCCGTCTCGAACTGGTGCGCGAGGAACCAGCCGTTTGCCTTCGCAAGCTCCACGGCCTTCTGGTACATGCCGAAGCCCTTCTGCGCGCGCGGCGTCAGCACCACCTTGGCACCCAGCATGCGCATCAGCTTGCGCCGCTCGATCGAAAAGCTGTCGGCCATGGTGACGACCAGCGGATAGCCCTTCTGGGCACAGACCATCGCGAGACCGATACCGGTATTGCCGCTGGTCGCCTCGACCACGGTCTGACCGGGCTTCAGCGTGCCGTTGCGCTCGGCTGCCTCGATGATGTTGACGGCAAGGCGGTCCTTGACCGACCCGCCGGGGTTGAAGGCCTCGGCCTTGACGTAGATCGTCACGCCCTTGGGCGCGAGCGCATTGATCCTGATGCAGGGCGTGTCGCCGATCGTGTCGAGCACGCTGTCGTAGAGCCGGCCGCGCCCCTGTGTGGTCCTGACTTTGGCGTCCATCCCCGTCTCTCCCTGGTTGATCGGGAATTCTAGGCCGGCCGGGCCGGTCGCGATACCCGGTCCATACGCAATCCGTATCGACCTCGTGTACTTCGCGCATCCAACGATAGACTACTCTTCCTCCCGACGGCGTCCGGCCGTCCGGGAGATCCACATTGAGCACGCCAGCCGAACGATCGGAAATCGACCCGCCGTTCCAACGCATGATCTCGGCTTCGGCCGGCGAGACCCTCGGCCGTTTCACCGCACCGCGTCAATCCGTGGCCGAACGCAAGGCGGCCGGGAAGAGACTGCGCGAGTCCGTGCCGCGCGAGAGCCACGCCCAGTTTCGAAAGAACCCCGACCGGCCCGACCCAGTCGCCATCCTCGAGGCGCAGAATCTCAGCCGTGCCCAGAAGCTGGTGCCGGTGCGCTTCGCGCGCATGCTGGCCTCGCCCTTCGCCTTCCTGCGCGGATCGGCGGCCGTGATGGCCTCCGACCTCGCCACCACGCCCATCACCGGCCTGCAGGTGAATGCCTGCGGCGACATGCACGTTTCGAACTTCGGCGTCTTCGGCTCGGCCGAGCGTGACCTGGTATTCGCCATCAACGATTTCGACGAAGTGTTTCCCGGCCCCTGGGAATGGGACCTCAAGCGCCTGACGGCCAGCGCCGCCGTCGCCGTGCGCTTCATGGGCGGCGACAAGCCCCAGGCGGCCGAGGCCGCGGCGGAAACCGTGCGCTCCTACCGCGAGCACATGGCCCGCTATGCCGACATGGGCCACCTCGCCACATGGTACGACCGGATCGACGAGGACGCCGTGCTGTCGGGCCTGTCGTCCAAGGCCCGCAAGAATGCCCGGAAGCTCATAGACAAGGCGCGCGGCAAGGGACACCAGCGGGTCCTCGGCAAGCTGGCCGAACTCGTCGGCGGAGAGCACCGCATCGTCGAGTCGGTTCCTCTCGTGGTGCGGGAGACCCACACCGAGGGCGGGATTCCCATCGAACAGGCTGTGGACAGGATGCTCAATTCCTATCTGGAATCGCTGTCCTACGATCGCCGCCGTCTGCTGTCGCGCTACCGGATCGTCGACGTCGCGCGCAAGGTCGTCGGTGTGGGGAGCGTCGGGACCGGCTGCTGGGTCGTGCTGCTGATGGGCAACGACGGCGACGATCCGCTGTTCCTGCAGGTGAAGCAGGCCCAGCCGTCCGTGCTGGCCGCCTACTCCGACTATCGGATGCCCTTCGAGAACGAAGGCCGCCGCGTCGTGGTGGGCCAGCGCATGATCCAGGGATCGCCCGACATCTTCCTCGGCTGGGGGCAACTGGACGACCGGCACTTCTACGTCCGCCAGCTCGCCGACATGAAGGGCGGGATCGAGATGGTGGAAGGAAACACCAAGGGCGTGTCGGGCTTCCTCGAATATTGCGCGCTGTGCGGCTGGGCGCTGGCGCTGGCCCACGCGAAGTCGGGCGATGCCGCCGCGATCGCCGGCTACTGCGGCAACAGCACCGCCCTCGACGACGCCCTCGCCAGGTTTTCGCTGGCCTATGCCCGGCAGACCGAGCGCGATCACGAGGTGCTCGGCAAGGCACGACGCAGCGGCCGCATCCGCGTCGCCCCGGAAGAGCCGACAAAGTAGGATGCGGAGAATGCGAACGATTTCAATGAGACGCCGGACGTTACTGACGGGTATCGCCGCAACGGGGCTTGCGGCCGCGGTACGCCCTGGCTTCGCGCAGGGCGACCTTCTGCCCTCGTGGAACAACGGACTGGCGAAACGCGCAATCCTCGACTTCATCGCGCGCACGACCCAGCCCGGCGGGCGCGACTGGGTACCGGTTCCGGAGCGCATCGCCTGTTTCGACAATGACGGCACCCTGTGGACCGAGCAGCCGGTCTATTTCCAGGTGGCATTCGCGCTCGACCGCGTGAAGGCCCTGGCGTCGCGTCATCCCGAGTGGCGCACGCAGGAGCCGTTCCGCTCGGTGCTGGCGGACGACCGGGCCGCGCTGGCCGCCCTCGGCGTCAACGCGATGATCGATCTCATCGCGGCCGCGCATGCCGGCATGACGACCGAGGATTTCACGAAGACGGTCCTCGATTGGCTCGCGACGGCACGTCATCCGCGCTTCAAGCGGCCTTACACCGATCTGGTCTACCAGCCGATGCTCGAGCTGCTGGCGCTGCTGCGCGCCAACCAGTTCAAGACCTTCATCGTTTCCGGCGGTGGCCTCGAATTCATGCGGCCCTGGACGGAGCGCGTGTACGGCATCCCGCCGGAGCAGGTGGTCGGCTCGTCCGGCGTCACGAAGTTCGAGCTGAGGCCGGACGGCGTGCCCGTCCTGATGAAGGAGGCCAAGGTCGAGTTCATCGACGACGGGCCGGGCAAGCCGGTCGGCATCAACCGGTTCATCGGCCGCCGCCCGGTCCTGGCGTTCGGCAACTCCGACGGCGACCAGCAGATGCTGGAATGGACGGCGGCCGGCGGCGGCGCGCGGTTCATGGGCCTGGTGCACCACACCGACGGCGTGCGCGAATACGCCTACGATCGTCCGTCGCCGGTCGGGCAGCTCGACAAGGCCTGGGACGAGGCGCTGCGTCGCGGCTGGACCATCGTCGACATGAAGAACGACTGGAGGGTGATCTATCCGTTCGAACTGAAGTGACCGAGCGCGGGCACTCTCTGCCGTCCCAGGAAGTGCGCGAGATTCTCGAGGGCGACACCCAGCATCACGATCATGAATGCGCCGATGGGCGCCGCATAAAATCGCGTGGGGTAAGCCAGAACGGCCTGCGCAAAGAACAGGCCGACGAACGACAGGCAGACAAGATTGACGGCGAGACGCTTGTCGCATGCCGTCGTACCACAGCTCGCCGCCCGGCCGTTGGAAATGTAGTGGACCGCCAGGACGAGCGGCAGGAACAGCCAGGGCGGCGGAAAGTAGTCCGGTATCCTGTTTCTCAGGATCGACCACGATTTCTCCATGTAGATGCGGGTCACTTCGATCGGATCCTCCGCCCATCGCGCGAAGTAGAGCGACCACATCAGCCGGAAATAGTCCCTGGACAGATACTTCACGTCGGGCGCCACCCGGGCGGCGGCGTCCCGGCCCACGGCATCGTCGTACCGGATGCCGAACCTGTTCGGCACCGTGCCGAGGCCGATGTAGAGCGTGTGCGCGAGGCCGTGCGTCGCCACCAGTTCCGCCGGCTCCACCGGATGCATCCGGTCTCGAACGCTCACCGTCAGGCGCGCAGCTTGCGATGCCAGCACCGTCACCAGCGCGAGGACGATCAAGCCGGCAACACGTCGCTTGTCGCCCCGGTTCGCCATTGCGATCCAGGCAAGAGTGCCGAGGGTGACGACGAGCGTCATCTGGGCGATGGCTTCCCGGACGAGGGACGCGAAAGCCAGGGTAAAGACTCCCAGAAGGATGAGGCCGGTGCTCACAATGGGCGGCACCCAGCGCCGCCAACGTGCAATCAGCGCCAGGGGCAGGATCGGTTGCATGGCGGTGAGCCCGATGAAGGCCCAGTGCGGCGACGTCCCGAACCATTCGAGGAAGACGTACGGACCGAAGAGCAACAGCACGATGGCGGACACGTACGATCCGAGCACCAGCAGCAGGCCCGCAAGCAGGAGCAAGCCGACGAGATTGATGATCAGATTGAGGTGCGCGACGTCGATCACGAGGATGGAGCGATCGGCCGCAAGCGCCCAGAGCGCAAGAACCAGCGCATGGCCCGGATCGTCCGCGAGAGCCCTGTCGGAAATCGGAACGAGCTTGCCCTGGTGGCAGATCACCAGCCAGGCGCCGCTCTCTCGGGCGCATTCGGCGCTTTCCAGCCAGACGTTGGTGGCCTTCCAGTCCGACGCTTCGTCGCCGCGATACCGGGTGGCCGCCTCGAACGACCATTCGAGTTGCGGCCAGAGAACGAGTCCGATGCAGGCGAGGAGGCCGAGGACCTTCAGCACAAGAAGCACGGTTCGCATCGAGGGTAATGGACTGGCTGATCTCACCGCGGCGCTTCGCGAAATGGCGGCACCGGGAAGCCTCTCCCGGAATGGCACGGCACCACCAGACAGACTCTAACCGTACTGGTTGCGCAGCGTGCCGATGCCGTCGATGGCGATCTCGACGACGGTGCCGGCCTTCATCGGCAGCACGCCCAGCGAGGTGCCGCAGGCGATGACGTCGCCCGGCGCCAGGGTCATGTCCTGCGAGATGCGGCTGACCAGCTCGGCGGGCGAAAAGATCATGTCGTCGACCCGGTAGTTCTGCCGCTCGCGTCCGTTGACGAGCGTGCGCACGGAGAGCGATTGCGGGTCGAGGCCGGTCGCGACCACCGGGCCGAAGACGCCGAACCCGTCGAAGTTCTTGGCCCGCGTCCACTGCGCGAAGGACGGATCGCGGTTCAGCAGTTCCATCGCCGTGACGTCGTTCACGCAGGTATAGCCCAGGATATGGCGCACGGCCTCTTGCGGCGACACGCCGGAGCAGGTCCTGCCGATCACGATACCCAGTTCGCCCTCGTAAGCGACGCGGCCGTCATAGGATTTCGGCACCGGAATCGGCTGGCCGTGCGCGGCGAAGCTGTTGGGAGCCTTCAGGAAGGTGAGCGGCTCGGCCGGGATCGCCCAGCCGTTCTTTTCGGCAGCGGCCCGGAAGTTGTTCCACAGCGCCACCATCTTGGTG
>LSKJ01000557.1 GCA_001557035.1 Rhodospirillaceae bacterium CCH5-H10
TTGCGGAGCGTAATCGCGGCCGCTGAGCACGGGAGTTTTCGGCAAGCCGCAACAGCCCTCAACATCAAGCAATCGGCACTCAGTCGCCGGATCCGCCACCTCGAGGGGCAACTTGGTGTTTCTTTGTTCGAGCGCTCGAGCGGAGGCGTACGCCTTACACCCGCTGGGACGAGCATGGCGCAGGCTTCCCGTCGTCTGTTCGACGAAATAGACAACATGGTGAGAGCATCGCAGCTGGCAGACCGCGGAGAAGCCGGCGTGCTTAGAGCGGGATTCGGCACGGCGATATCGACCAGCAAGGTACGCTCGATCTTGGCGGAGCACATCAAGG
>LSKJ01000056.1 GCA_001557035.1 Rhodospirillaceae bacterium CCH5-H10
CCCGCCATTCCAGGGCTCCACGTTGCCGGGACGCTGGTCGGATCCACGCGGCTTTCGAGTGGACGATTCGCCATGCTCGACGACGGGCTCGGGTTCAGCCTGGTTCCGTGGCGGCCCACGCTCGAGCAGCATGTGGGCCGATTGGTGTCAGGGGTCGCCTTGCCCGGCGGCGATGTCAGCTGGTCGCTTGGACGACGTCGAGGACTGGAGCTGTAGAGGGGAAGAGAGAAAGCGCGCCAGACCGGCTTCCGGCCCTCCACCAAATTGCACGCCAGAGCCGCCGCACGAGCGCTCTGCGAGTGGTCGGCATTGAATGAATGGCAGGTGACCGCTTGATCTTGTCGCTATGTCCGCGACCAAGATCCTGTGGGGGCAGATCACCCTCGTCTTCGCAATTGTGCTCATAGCAATTTGGGCGTCGACGCAGTGGACCGCTTGGCGACTGGGTTATCAGCCCCAGCTCGGGCCGCCATGGTTTGAGCTCGCCCAGGTCCCGGTCTACTTCCCACCGACCTTCTTCTGGTGGTGGTACGCCTTCGACGCCTATGCCCCTGCGATTTTCGTGGAGGGCGCCTGCATCGCGGCGTCAGGCGGCTTCATCTCGATTGGGGTCGCGATCGGCATGTCGGTCTGGCGCGCGCGCGAGGCGAAGAACGTGGCGACCTACGGATCGGCGCGATGGGCGACAGCAGGTGAAGCCCGCCATGCAGGATTGATCGGCCCGGACGGCGTGGTGTTGGGCAAGCTCGGCGCCGACTACTTGCGCCATAAAGGACCGGAACACGTTCTCTGCTTTGCGCCGACGCGCAGCGGCAAGGGCGTCGGCCTGGTCGTGCCGACGTTGCTGACCTGGCCGGGCAGCTCGATCGTTCACGACATCAAGGGAGAGAACTGGGAATTGACCTCGGGTTTCCGATCGCGGCACGGTCGCGTGCTGCTGTTCGATCCGACCAATGTGGCCTCGGCGGCCTACAATCCGCTCCTCGAGGTCCGGCGCGGCGAATGGGAGGTCCGCGATGTCCAGAACATCGCCGATGTGCTGGTCGATCCCGAAGGTGCCCTTGAGCGCAGGAACCACTGGGAGAAGACCAGTCACGCCCTTCTGGTCGGTGCGATCCTGCATGTGCTGTATGCCGGTGAGGACAAGACACTGGCCGGGGTGGCTGCATTCCTGTCAGACCCGAAACAGCCGATCGATGCGACGCTCCGCGCAATGATGACCACGGCGCACCTCGGCGAGGCGGGCGTCCATCCGGTCATCGCCTCGGCGGCCCGGGAACTGCTGAACAAGAGCGAGAACGAGCGCTCGGGTGTGCTCTCGACCGCCATGTCGTTCCTCGGGCTGTACCGAGACCCTGTCGTTGCGCAGGTAACGCGTCGCTGCGACTGGCGCATTCGCGACCTCGTCGAGAACGAACGGCCGACGACCCTCTACCTCGTGGTCCCGCCGTCCGATATCAGCCGCACCAAGCCTCTGGTGCGCCTCGTGTTGAATCAGATCGGCCGCCGGCTAACCGAAGAGCTCCACGCCAAAGGGCGGCGGCACAGGCTGCTGCTCATGCTCGACGAGTTTCCTGCTCTGGGGCGCCTGGATTTCTTCGAATCGGCGCTGGCGTTCATGGCCGGTTACGGATTGAAGAGCTTTCTCATCGCCCAGTCCCTCAATCAGATCGAGAAGGCCTACGGTCCGA
>LSKJ01000558.1 GCA_001557035.1 Rhodospirillaceae bacterium CCH5-H10
TATGCGTCGGATCGGTCAGCCGTGGCAGCGACCGCAGCAGCGCCTCGGTGTAGGGCATGCGCGGCGAGCGGAAGAGTTCCCGCGTCTTCGCCATCTCGACCGCGCGCCCGGCATACATAACCATGATGTCATCGGCCCGCCCGGCGGCGACGCCGAGATCGTGGGTAATCAGGATCATCGCCATGCCGCGCTCGCGCTGCTCGCGCTGCAGCAGGTCGAGGATCTGACGCTGCACCGTGACGTCGAGCGCGGTCGTCGGCTCGTCGGCGATCAGCAGCTTCGGCGCACAGGCGATCGCGATGGCGATTGCCACGCGCTGGCGCATGCCGCCCGACAGTTCGTGCGGATACTGGCCGGCCCGCCGTTCCGCCTCCGGGATACCGACTTCGGTCAGCAGTTCGACGGCGCGGACGGCGGCGGCCTTCGCGTCGAGCCCGCGGTTCAGCCGCAAGCCCTCGCCGATCTGCCGGCCGATCTTCATCACCGGGTTGAGCGAGGTCATCGGATCCTGGAAGACGACGCCGATGTCGCGGCCGAGCACGCCGCGGAACTCCCGGGCCGGCAGCGCCCGCAGGTCGCGGCTCTCGAACAGGACCTGCCCGCCCACTTCGGCACCCGAGCTTTCGCTCACAAGCCCGATCAGCGAACGCACCAGCACCGACTTGCCCGATCCGGACTCGCCCACGATGCCGAGGGTCTGGCCCTTTTCGAGATCGAACGACACGCCGTCGACGGCGCGCAGAGGCCCACGCGCCGTGAAGAAGCCGACCCGCGCCTCGCGCACCGACAGAAGGGGAGCTTGGGTCATGACCGGCCGCTCACAGCGCCGACCTGCGCGGATCGACCATGTTGCGCACCATGTCGCCCACGAAGTTGAGGGACAGGACGGTGGCGAACATCACCGCCGCCGGTATGAGCGCTGTGTGAGGCGCCACGTCGAGCGCCTCGCGCCCGTCGGCGATCATGCCGCCCCAGCTCGGCTGCGGCGCCGGGATGCCCAGGCCCAGGAACGAGAGCGCCCCCTCGGCCACGATGATCACGCTGATCGCGACCAGCCAGAAGGCGAACATCGGCGGCAGCAGGTTGGGCAGGATCTCGCGCGTGATGATGCGCCAGTTGCTGGCGCCGATGGTGCGGGCCGCCAGCACGAAGTCTCGGTTGGCCCAGGCCAGCGTGTTGGCACGCGACACGCGCGCCGCGGCCGGGATCGACAGGATGCCGAGCGCCAGCGTCACGTTGAACAGGCTCTGGCCCAGATAGGCGGTGAAGGTGAGCGCCAGCACCAGCGACGGGAAGGCCAGCAGGATGTCGATGAAGCCCACCGCCAGCATGTCGATCTTGCCGCGGAAGTAGCCCGCGCTCATGCCGATGGCGCCGCCGACCAGGAACCCGAGGAACGGCGCGCAGATGCCGACGATGAGCGAGGTGCGCGCGCCGTAGATGATGCGCGAGAGCATGTCGCGGCCGAGATTGTCGGTGCCCAGCAGATATTCCGCGGATGGCGGCTTGCGGCGCAGGATGAGCTCCTGCGCCGAAGGATCGGGCAGGCCGATCCAGTCGGCGGTGACGGCGAGGAAAACCACGAGCAGCAGCCAGCCCAGCGGCAGGGCGAGCGCCCAGTGCCAGCGGCGGCGCGGCCGGCTCGCGGCGACGACCGTGCTCTTAGCTGCGGAAGCGGACATGACGAACCCGGGGGTCGAGCACGGCGTAAAGCATGTCGACCAGGAAGTTGATGACGACGAAACCCACGGCGATGAAGGCCACGGTGCCCTGCACGAGGATCAGGTCGCGGTTGAAGATGCCGCCCAGCAGCAGCCGCCCGACGCCCGGCAGGGCGAAGATCTGCTCGACGATCACCGCGCCGCCGATCAGCCCGCCGATGTTGAGGCCGAGGATGGTGATCAGCGTGAAAGACGAGGGCCGCAGCGCATGCTGCAGCAGCACCCGCCACGGCGGCAGACCCTTGGCCCGCGCCAGCAGGATGAAATCCTCCTTGAGCGTGGTCAGAAGGTCCGAGCGCAGGACCCGCATCAGCACCGTCCACTCGATCAGGCCCAGCGTCATCGACGGCAGGATCATCGACACGAAATTGTCCCACAGGCTTTCCGACATCGGTGTGAAGCCGGTTGCGGGCAGCAGATCGAAAGTCACCGAGAACAGGTAGATCAGGACGATGCCCAGCATGAAGTTGGGCATCGCCAGGAAACCGAAGGCGGCCGAAGCCGAGATGCGGTCGAAGATGCCGCCGGGCTTGCGCACCGACAGCAGCGCCACGGGGATCGCGATACCCAACGCGATGACCTGGGCCATGACCATGAGCTGCAGCGACACCGGCAGCCGGTCGATGATCGCCTGCACCACCGGCTCGCCGTTGCGGTACGAGCGGCCGAGATCGCCCGACAGCGCCGATCCCAGCCAGTCGAAGTAACGCACCAGCATCGGCCGATCGAGGCCGAGATCCTTGCGCAGGCCGGCAATGTCCTCCGGCGTGGCAAGGTTGCCCAGGATCACGATCGCCACATCCCCCGGCAGGATGTTGACGATCATGTACGTGAGCAGCGTCACGCAGAACAGCACGACGACAAGCCGCGCCAGCTGGCGAGCGATCCACGGCACCGGAGACGCCTACGCTACCCTACGAGAGGCCGGTCCCTACTTGGCGAACCAGGCGCTCTCGACCTGCACGGCGCCGCCGCGCAGCGCGGGAATGCCGCGCACGTTGGCGCGGGTGATGGCGAAATCGATGTTGCTGCCGCTCCACAGCCACACCGCGTCGTCGTTCAGGATCTTGATCAGGTCGCAGTAGGCGGCCTTGCGCTTGTTCTCGTCGAGGCTGGTGCGACCGACCAGCAGCAGACGGTCGACTTCCGCGTTGTTGTAGCCGGAGAAGTTGATCGGGCTCTTGGAGTGGAAGTTTGCGAACATCTGCGGATCGACGTCGGCGAGATCGATGATGCGCCAGCCGGTGACCTGGAAGTCGCGGGTCAGGGCTTCCTTCACGAGCTGGGTCTGGTCGACCGGCTTGATCTCGACGTCGATGCCGGCCTTCTTCATGTCGGCCTGGAAGACCTGCGCGCCCTCGCGGCCGCGCGGCGTGGCGGTGACCGTCATGGTGAGCTTCACGGGCTTGCCGTAGTCGGCGATCAGCTTGCGCGCCGCCTCCGGATTGTACTTCAGAGCGCCGTTGTCCTTGCATTCGATGCCCGAGCTCGGGCCGTACGGGTCGTCATGCACGGGACGCAGGCCCTGGGTCAGCACCGCGGCATTGGCCTTGCGGTTCAGGGCCATCGAGACGGCCTGGCGCACGCGCTTGTCGTTCAGCGGCTCGCGCTGGGTGTTGAGCGGAATGACCAGCGCGCCGCTGCCCACCCAGGTCAGCACGTGAAGGTTCTTGTCCTTCTTCGCCTTGACGATGTTCTCGGCGCGATCTTCCCAGATCACCTGGACGTCGCCCTTCACCAGGCTGGCGTAGCGGGCGTCCGAATCCGGCAGGGGCCGCACGGTCACGCGGTCGAGATAAGGCTTGTCCTTGTCCCAGTAGTTGGGATTGCGCTCGGCGACCAGCCGGTCGGCCGCGCGCCATTCCTTGAACACGAACGGACCGGTGCCGACGGGATTGCGGTTGTAGTCGGCGCCCTTCTCCTGGGCGGCCTTCACCGAGATGATGAGCGTGGTGACGGTCGGCTGCGCCAGCGTCCGGGGCAGTGCCGCATTGGGGCCGCGCATCTTGAATACGGCGGTCAGGTCGTCCGGCGCCTCGACCTTCTCGATGGCGAGATAGGCACGGCCGGCGAAGCGGTTGGCCGGGTCGAGCAGGCGGTTGAAGTGATCGGCCACGGCCTGGGCGGTGAACGGCGTGCCGTCATGCCACTTCACGTTCGGCCGGATCTTGGCCGTCCAGACGCTGCCATCCTCGTTGGGCGTCATCGACAAAGCGAGCGCCGGCAGCAGGTTGCCCTTGTCGTCGAGCCGCATCAGCGTCTCGTAGAACAGCGAGGCCGCCGTCACCGTGGAATTGGAATAGACGCCGGCCCGGATCGGATCGAACCCCTCGAAGTCGCTTTCGACTCCGATCGTCAGTGCGCCGCCGCGCACGGGGGACGCCGCGGGCGCCTGTGCAAAAGCCGGAGCCGCGAAGGCGGCCGTGAGCGCCGCCACCAAACCGAATCTGCGAGAAAACAGTGCCATAAGGCCCTCCCATGGATCGCGCCGTTGACCGGCATCACATCTATGGGCGGGAAGATAACGCGGCCTTGGCCGTCAGCCTAGAGGATTGCGCAGGCGCTGAAGCTCTCAGTTACATGCAGTAGGCCTGCGCGGCGACGACGGCATTGAGGCCCTGCATTTCCTGCGGCGAGAGGTTCGACGGATTGAGCAGGTTGCCGCTCACGCTCACCGACTGGTTCGACTTGCGCAGGCCCAGGATTGCATTCGCGCGCTGGTCGGCGGGGATGCGCCCGATGATGCACTGGCACATCTTCTCCGAACTGGTGACCATGCACTCCTTCATGAGGTCGTCGGCTCGGGAGGCGGACGAGAAGCCCAGGGTCATGACGAGAGTGACAAATCCGGCGGCGAGGATACGCATGCAAATCTCCATGGATGGCGCATCCTACACCGTCTCTCAGGCCACCAGCCAGTTCCTCAGCAGGCCGAAAAGGCCCGTCAGGAAGAGAATGGTGAGGGCGACGTTGCGGTAGAGCCGCTCGCTCGCCAGCCCGTGGAACAGCCGGCCGCCCACCCAGGCGCCCACGACCATCACCGGAAACAGCACGACGGCGCGGGCCAGGGCATCGACGCCCGCCACACCGGTCGCCAGCACGATCACGATCAGCAGGAACTGCGTCAGGAAGTAGTAGGTGACGATGTTGGCCCGGTTGACCTGCGGCGGGTCGTTGCCCGAGAGGAGATAGAGCAGAACGGGCGGTCCTCCGACGCTGGTCGTGGCCATCATCGCGCCCGAGATCCCGCCGACGATCACCGTCGCGGCCGTCGAGCGGCCGCCGGTGTATTTCCAGCCGGTCCACATCAGCAGAACGAACGCCACGATCACCGCCGACACCGCCGTCACGATGGTGTTCTTGTCGACGCTGGCCAACAGCCAGACCCCCGCCGGCATCGCGAGGCACGCCGCGATGCTCATCGGCGTGAGCACCTTCCAGTCGGCATGCCGGCGGACCTGCGGGAAGAGTTGCAGCGAGACGACGAGCTCGATGGCAACGACCGTCACCACCATCTCGGCCGAGCCGAACAGGATGGCGAAGATCGGCGCCATCAGCATCGCCGAGCCGAAGCCCGCGAATCCGCGCATCAGACCGGCAACCAGCGTGACGCCGAGCGCCGTCCACAGGCCAGTCTCGGCGAACAGGGATTGGACGTAGGGGATCATGCGGGGCAACGAAGCGCGAAGTGATCGAGATGAATCAAGGATCCTTCGCTGCGCTCAGGATGACACGCTTGTCTGGAAGTGGCGCACTGCGCAAACCCCATCAATTGTGTCATCCCGAACGAAGTGAGGGATCCTTCGTCAGCGTTTGGCCTGTCCCTCGCCCGTCTTGTCGCGCAGGCGGCGCATGCCGCGCAGCCAGCGGTCGCGATCGAGCTTGCGCACCATGTATTCCTTCACCTCGGGATGCGGCAGGATCAGGAAGCGTTCCTCGTCCATCGCCTCGATGACGGATTGCGCCACCGCATCGGTATTGATCACGCCGTCGACCGACGCCGCGGTCGCGCCGGCCATGCGCAGCATGTTGGTGTCGACGGCCTGCGGGCACAGCACCGAGACACGGATGCCGCGGTCGCCGTACTGGATCGAAAGATGCTCGGCGAGCGCCACGCCCGCCTGCTTTGTGACGCCGTAGGGCGCGGAGCCCATCGAGGCCAGCAGGCCGGCCGCGCTCGCGGTGTTGAGCAGGTAGCCCTCGCCGCGCTTCAACATCTGCGGCACCAGCGCGCGGGCGGCATAGACATGCGCCATCACATGGATCGCCCACGAATCAGCCCAGTCCTTGTCGGTCGCATCCTCGTGGCCGCCGCGACCGATTCCGGCGTTGGAGAAGAAGATGTCGATCTCGCCGTACTTCTTTTCGGTCTCGGCGATCAGGCGCTTGACCTCAGACTCCTGGCCGATGTCGCCCGCCACGGCGAGCGCACCGATGTCCTTGGCGACCTTGTCGAGCCGGCCGGCATCCATGTCGGCCACGACCAGCCCCCTGGCGCCCTCCTTCGCAAAGCGCCGCGCGATGGCCTC
>LSKJ01000559.1 GCA_001557035.1 Rhodospirillaceae bacterium CCH5-H10
CGGGTGACGCGCGGGCCCTCCGACCGCAGCCTAAAGGGCTGAGTGACCGTCGAGTATGTGGAATCCAAATGAGATTGATCGGTCATCGCTAGGGTCTTCCGTCCGTGCGGACGATCCGGACGATCTGCTGGCTCTCGCCGCCCAGCCGCAACTCGGCTGCGGCAAACAGGCGGTCGACGATGAGGACATTGCCGTATGCACGGGAGTTGACGAGCTCAGGCTTGCCGTCCGCGCCGACGACGAAGAGAGGTGGCATCT
>LSKJ01000560.1 GCA_001557035.1 Rhodospirillaceae bacterium CCH5-H10
TGTTCACGGTTGGCAGCGTCTGCTGCGCACTGAGCCCGACGATCGAGACGCTGATCGCCTCGCGCCTGGTTCAGGCCTGCGGCGCCTGCGGCGGCGTGGTGCTGGGCCGCGCCATCGTGCGCGACAGCCGGACCGGTCCCGATGCCCCGCGGGCGATGGGCTACATGGCCTCTTCCATGGCTCTCGCACCGGCGCTATCGCCGCTACTGGGCGGGCAGTTGCTGGGCTTCTTCGGCTGGCGCAGCAATTTCTGGTTCACGGCCGCCTGCGGGTTCGCCGTGCTGCTCTTCGTCTGGCGCATCCTCGGCGAGACTGCACCGAAGGCCGCACCACGCACGACGGGCGTGGTGCGCGACTACATCGACGGCTTCAGCGCCGTGCTGCGCGAGCGCCGCTTCCTCGGCCTCATGATCGCGACCACCTGCGCCTCGGCCGGCTTCAATGTCTTCTTCTCCGGCGGCCCCATCCTGCTGATCCAGGTGATGGGCGTAGGCGCCGAACTTTTCGGCTGGTTCACACTGGCCTGGGC
>LSKJ01000561.1 GCA_001557035.1 Rhodospirillaceae bacterium CCH5-H10
TCGGCGTATTCGTCCGCCTGCTGCGACGCGACGGCAAGCCCGACTACCTGCAATACCTGCCGCGGGTCTGGCGCATGTTCGAGCGTTCGCTGCAGCACGACGCGCTCGCACCGCTGCGCGCCTGGGTCGATCGCGTGCTGCCGCCGGAACAGCGCCGCATCGGAGCGGCCCCATGATCCGCAGCGCAATGATCCTGGCAGCGGGTCGCGGCGAGCGCATGCGGCCGCTGACCGATTCGATTCCCAAGCCACTCATCCCCGTTGCGGGACGGTCGATGCTGGAGCGCACGATGGACCGGCTGGATCGCAGCGGCGTGCAGAACGTCGTCGTGAACGTGCATCATCTGGGCAACCAGATCGCCGAGCGGATCGGCGGCCGCGCCCGCATCGTTCGCGAGGACCGGTTGCTGGAAACCGGCGGCAGCGTCCGCAATGCGCTCCCGCTTCTCGGCAACGCGCCTTTCTTCGTGCTGAACGGCGACGGGCTGTGGCGCGACGGGCCGGAATCGATGCTGGGTCGCCTTGCCGCGATGTGGGATCCCAATCGCATGGACGCGCTGCTGCTGCTGCATCCGCTGGCGAAGGCCATCGGCCGCGAAGAGAAGGATCGCGGCGATTACTATCTCGAACCCGATGGCCGAGCCCGCCATCGCGGCACGGCGGAGACCGCGCCCTACCTCTTCGCGTCGATCTCGATCTGCGATTCGCGCCTGTTCAACGGCTCGCCCGAAGGCCCCTTCTCGCTGCTGAAGCTGTGGACCCGCTCGGAACACTCGGGCCGCCTCTACGGCCTCGTGCATGACGGCGACTGGTTCCATGTCGGCACGCCGGCCGCGCTCGCCGAAGCCGAGCGCGTGCTGGGATGAAGGGCCTCTTCACCATCGGCACGGAGCGCCGCTTTGTCGACGAGCTGGCGCGGGTGGTGCTCGCCGAGCACGGGAGCGATCCGCTGGCGCTCGCCGACGTGCTGATCCTGCTGCCGACGCGGCGCTCGGTGCGGGCGCTGCGCGAAGCCTTCCTGCGCGCCGCCGACGGCACGCCGACGATCCTGCCGCGCATGGCCCCGCTGGGCGACGTCGACGACGGCGAGTGGGAGATCGCTTCCGGCGACGGCGATGCGCTCACCCTGCCGCCCGCCATCGACACCGCCACGCGCGAAGCGCTGCTCGCGCAGTTCGTGGCGCTCTTCAAGGACGATCAGGGACACCCGATCGCGCAGTCGGCGGCGCAGGCCCTGAAGCTCGCGCGCGAACTCGGACGCCTTCTCGACGAGCTTGCCATCGAAGGCGTGTCCTTCAGCCAGCTCGAAGGACTCGTCGACGGCAACTTCGCGACCCACTGGCAGCGCACCCTGAAGTTCCTCGCCATCGTCGGGAAGACCTGGCCGCAACATCTGGCCGAGCACGGGCGGATCGACGCCATCGAGCGGCGCACGCTCGCGATCCGCAACCAGGCCGAACGCTGGCGCACAAATCCGCCGACAACGCCTGTCATCGCGGCGGGCTCGACCGGCTCGCAGCCGGCGACGCGCGAACTTCTCGCGGCCATCGCGGCACTGCCGCAGGGCGCGGTCGTCCTGCCCGGCCTCGATCGCGACATCGACCAGGCGAGCTGGGACGCACTCGAACCGTCGCATCCGCAGTTCGGCCTGCGCGAGCTTCTGACCGCACTGGGCTACACGCGGGCCGACGTCGAGGAATGGCCCGGCGCCAGGGGCGGCTCGGCGCGTCATATTCTCCTCACCGAACTGATGCGTCCCGCCGAGACCAGAGAATCCTGGGTGAAGCCCGACGCCGCTTCGCTGGAACATGTGACCCGCGCCGATTGCGCGACGCCGCATCAGGAAGCGCTGGTCGTGGCGCTGGCCCTGCGCAGCGTACTCGAGACGCCGACGCGCACCGCCGCGCTCGTCACGCCCGACCGTGAGTTGGCGCGGCGCGTCGCCGCTGAACTGAAGCGCTGGAACATCGACATCGACGATTCCGCGGGCGCATCGCTGGCCGACACGCCACCTGCCGGCCTGCTGCATGCGTTGATCGCGGCGGTGGACTCGGGCTTCGCGCCGGTCGAGTTGCTGGCCCTGCTGAAGCATCCGTTGTGTACCCTGGGGGGCGAGCGCGCCGCCGTGCTCGACGCGACGCGGAGGCTCGACCGCAAGTGCCTGCGCGGCCTGAAGCCGCCGCCCGGCCTGGCCTCGATCCATGCCCTCGTCGAAGCGGCAAAGTTCGGCAATCCCGACGATCGGACGACGGTGCAGACGCTGATCGATCGCCTCGATGCGGCGACCTCCGCCCTCGTGGCCCGGATGCAGGGCGATGCCGCGCCGGCTGAGCTGCTCGACGCGACCGTCGCCGCGGCGGAGAAGATCGCCCCGCCCGAAACGCTGTGGGCGGGCGAAGCCGGATCGGCGTTGGCCGACGCGCTGGGCCGGCTGCGCACCGCCTGGGCGGGCCAGCCCGCGATTGCCGCCGGTGAATGGCCCGGCCTGTTTGCCGCCATGCTGGAGCCCGAGACGATTCGCCCGGCCTTCGGTCGCCATCCCCGCCTCTCGATCTGGGGCCCGCTCGAAGCCCGACTGCAACGCGCCGACCTGCTGGTGCTGGGCGGTCTGAACGAAGGCACTTGGCCTCCCGCCGTGGAGACCGGCCCGTGGATCAATCGCCCGATGCGCGCGGCGCTCGGCCTGCAGCAGCCCGAGCGGCGCATCGGTCTCTCGGCCCACGATTTCGTGGCGGCGCTCGGGGCCGGTCGCGTGCTGCTGACGCGTGCCGAACGCGAAGGCGGCGCGCCCACCGTGCCGTCGCGCTGGCTGGCGCGTCTCGATGCCCTGTTCGGCTACGAGCCCGGCGGCAACGCCCCGGTGCCGGAATATATCCTGCGCGGCCGGCGCAGCTTCGTGGCGTGGGCGGAGCGGATCGACCGGCCCGAAAAATACGACCCGTGGCTGCGGCCCGAGCCGCGGCCGCCAGTCGAGGCACGCCCCACGCGCCTCTCGGTCTCCAGCGTCGAGCAGTGGCGGCGCGATCCCTACGGCCTCTACGCGCGGCGCATCCTGCGGCTGGAGGCGCTGAAATCGCTGGAGGAGGAGTTGGGCGCCGCCGATCGCGGCAACGCCCTGCACCATGCGCTCGACGAATTCCTGAAGGCTCATCCGTCCGGCATCCTGCCGCCCGACGCGGTGCGCGAGTTCGAGGCGCTGGGCGAGAAGCATCTCGCCGACCTGCTGACCGCGCCGGCCGAACGCGCCTTCTGGTGGCCGCGCTTCCAGCGCCTCGCACGCTGGTTCGTCGCCGAGGAGAACAAGCGCCGCGCCACGGGTGCGAGGCTGCTCGACAGCGAGAGCAAGGCCGCGATGACGGTCGGCCCCGCGAGCCGTCCGCTGCGCATCGAAGCCCGCGCCGACCGCGTCGACGCGCTGGAGCGCGGTGCCTGGGAGATCATCGACTACAAGACCGGCCGCGTGCCCACCAAGGACGAGATGGAAGCGTTGTTCGCGCCGCAGCTCCTGCTCGAAGCGGCGATGGCCGAACGCGGCGGCTTCGAGAAGATCGATGGCAAGGCGGAGACGGTGTCTCTCTCCTACTGGCAGGCCAACGGTCTCGGCGAGGGCGGCAAGGTGAGCCCGATCAAGGACAGCGACGCGCTCGTGGCCGAGATGATGGTGCTGGTCGAGAAGATGGCGAATCATTTCGCCCATCCGAACACGCCCTATCCCGCCCTGCCATGGCCGGCTTACGGCCCGCACTTCAACGACTACGCCCATCTCGAGCGCGTCGCCGAATGGTCGACTGCGGGCGGCGGTGACGAATGAGCGACATACTCGACGCCCTCGCTCTCGCGACCGACGCGCAGCGAAGCGCGACCACGCCCGATCATTCGGCCTGGGTGGAGGCCAATGCCGGCACCGGCAAGACGAAGGTCCTGACCGATCGGGTGACGCGGCTGCTGCTGAACGAGGTGAAGCCCGAGCGCATCCTCTGTCTCACCTTCACCAAGGCGGCGGCTGCGGAGATGCGCAACCGCCTCGCCCACCAGCTCGGCCGCTGGGCGCTGACCGACGAGGCCACGCTCGACGCCAGCGTGGCCAAGCTGATCGATCGCGCGCCCACCCCGAAGGAGCGCGTGGTCGCGCGCCGCCTGTTCGCGCGCGTGCTCGACGCGCCGGGCGGTATCAACATCCTCACCATCCACGCCTTCTGCCAGGCGCTGCTGAAGCGCTTCCCGCTCGAGGCGGGTGTGGCGCCGGGCTTCGAGATCCTCGACGAAGCCGAGGCCCAGACGATCCTGCGCCGCGTACAGGACGAGCAGATGGAAGCGCTGGCCCGCGAGGATGCGCCGCCGGCCCTGGCCGCCGCGCTGGCCTCCGTCGCCGGCAAGGTTTCGATCGCCGAGTATGCCGAGCTGATGACCCGGCTCCTGAGCGAGCGCGCCTGGCTGCTGGCGCGCATCGGCAACGAGGCCGGCCTCGACCGTGTCCGCGCGCGCCTCGCCGGGGTGATGGGCTGCAGCCCGGACGACACGGCTGCAGGGCTGACGGAAAGCGCCTGCCTCGACGCGGCCTTCGATTCAGTCGCGCTGCGCGAGGCGGCCCGCGCGCTGGCGAGCGGCGGCAAGCAGGACAAGGCCCGCAGCGCAACGATTGCCGATTGGCTGGCGGCGCCCGATCGCGCGGCCATGCTGCCGACTTATGCTCAGGCCTTCTTCACCGCCAAGGGCGAGATCCTGGCGCGGCTCGCGACCAAGGCGGCCATCCAGGCGATGCCCGGCATCGAGGACGTGCTGCGCGGCGAGGCCGAGCGGCTGTCCCGCACGCTCGACCGCATCAACGGCGCCGCACTGGTCGAGCTGACCCTGGCGCTGCTGCGGCTCGGTCTCGACGTCACCGAGCGCTACACGAACGCCAAGCGCCGCCGCGCCGTGCTCGACTACGACGACCTGATCGTCGCCACGCGCCGTCTGCTGGAAAACGCGGAGAATGCGGCCTGGGTGCTCTTCAAGCTCGACGGCGGTATCGACCATGTGCTGGTCGACGAGGCGCAGGACACCAACCCAGACCAGTGGGAAGTGATCCGCAGCCTCACCGCAGAGTTCTTCGTGGGCGAAGGCGCGGTCGACCGCAGCCGCACGATCTTCGCCGTCGGCGACACCAAGCAATCGATCTTCGGCTTCCAGCGCGCCGATCCGCGCAAGCTGAAGGAGATGCGCGAATGGTTCGACGAACGCAGTCGCGTCGCCGACCGCATGTTCGTGCCGGTCGCACTCAACGTCTCTTTCCGCTCGACCCCGGCCGTGCTCGATGCCGTCGACTGGGTGTTCGGCGAGATCGAGGCGGCGAAGGGCGTCGCCGAACCGGGCGGCGTGATCCATCTGCCCAGCCGCAAGAACGAGCCCGGCCGCGTCGAGCTGTGGCCCCTGGTGGTCGGCAGCGACGACGAAACCGACACGAAGGACATCGAAGCCGCCGGCAGCGGTGCGGCGCTTTCCCTGCCGCACGAACGGCTGGCGCAGTTGATCGCGGTGCACGCCAAGAGCCTGATCGGCACGGAACGCCGCGCGCGCGACGGCGAGAAGCTGCATGCCGGCCACTTCATGGTGCTGGTGCGCAGGCGCAACGAGTTCGTGAACGCGCTGGTGCGGGCGCTGAAGCGCGAGGGCGTCGAGGTGGCGGGCGTCGATCGCCTCAACCTCGGCCAGGAACTGGCGATCCAGGATCTTCTGGCGATGGCTCGCTTCGTGCTGCTGCCGCAGGACGACCTCAACCTCGCGGCGCTCCTGAAGTCGCCGCTGATCGGTCTGCCGGAAGAGCAGCTCTTCACGCTCGCCTGGGATCGGCCCAGCCATCTCTGGCGTGCCTTGCGCGAGCGCCGGAGCGAGCCGGCGTTCGCTGCGGCTTACGCGATGCTCTCGGATTGGCTGCGCCGCGCCGACTATGAAACGCCGTTCGATTTCTTCGCGCGCGTGCTGGGCCCGGAGGGCGGCCGGCGCCGCCTGCTGGAACGGCTCGGCCGCGAGGCTTCCGATCCGATCGACGAGTTGCTGGCGCGCGCGCTGCAGTACCAGGGCATCGAGGGCGGCTCGCTGCAGGGCTTCCTGCGCTGGTTCGAGACCGGCGGTGGCGAGATCAAGCGCGACCTCGACCAGAACCGGCGGCGCGAGTTGCGCATCCTCACCGTTCATGCCTCGAAAGGCCTGCAGGCGCCGATCGTCTATTTGCCCGACACCACGCGCGTGCCGCAGAACCGCGAGCGGCTGCTGGTCGACGCCGACGACGAGACCCGCCTCTGGGTGCCGCGCACCGACGACGCCAACGAGGCGGCGCGCACGTGGCGGCGCGAGGTCCACGCCCGCACGCTGGAGGAACAGAACCGGCTGCTCTACGTCGCCATGACCCGTGCCGAGGACCGGCTCTATGTCGGCGGCTGGGTCGGTGCGCGCAAACCCGATAGCGGCTGCTGGCACGAACGCATCGAGGCCGGCCTTCGCGCCAGCGGCGAAGCCGAGATGCCGCCCGGTCGCCCTCCCCTCGTTCGTGCCGTGCCACGGTCATTCGATTTCACGTCGGTGCTCGGAGCGAACGGCTGGTCGGGCGACGGCTACGAGCTGGTGAACGAAGGCCACATCGTCGAGACCGAGCAACCGGAGCTGCCGATCGAGGACGAGGCGCAAATGCCCGGCTGGGCGAGCGAGCCCGCGCCGGGCGAGCCCGATCCACCGACGCCGCTCGCGCCCTCGCAACCGCTGCCCGACGAGGCCGCGGCCGAACCGCGGGCCTACAGTCCGCTGATCGCCGACGATCCAAAGCGCTGGCAGCGCGGCCTGCTGTTGCACGATCTGCTGCGCCATCTCCCCGGCCTGCCGTCGTCGGCACGCGGCGAAGCGGCCCGCCGCTTCCT
>LSKJ01000562.1 GCA_001557035.1 Rhodospirillaceae bacterium CCH5-H10
GGAAGGCGGGGGCTTGGGTCATGGCGGCCAGCCTAGCCGAACCACCAAAGGAACACAGGCCGGCAACCCGCGTTGTCGACTAGCTTTTTCGCCCCACGATCTGGAGACAGCCCCTCCCATGAAGACAGTTCGCCCGGCCCTCGCGCTCGCCGCCGCTTTCGCCACCCTGGCCGCCGCCGGCTGCGCCCAGTTCGACCAGGCTTTGGCCCCGCCGCCGCCCAGCGCGCTGCAGGCGCCGATCCCGGCCGCCGAGGTCGAGTGGTCGAGGAAGAACGGCAACAACACGGTGAGCGGCATGGCCAGCGTGAAGACGGGCGGCACCACCCACACCTGCGCCGGCGAGGGCGCCAACCTCATCCCCGCCAGCGCCTACGCCAGCGCGCGCATGAAGGCGATCTTCGGCAACGACACCAGGGGCACCCGCGCCGCCGCCCAGAACCCGGTTAAGTTCGAGAACACCGACCCGCTCTACGTCTCCACCATGCGCCGCTCCACCTGCGACGCCTCCGGCACCTTCTCCTTCGCCCGCGTCCCCGACGGCGTCTGGTACGTCACGACCGCCGTGAAGTGGGACGGCCCGAACAACAGCGTCGAGGGCGGGTCGATGATGAAGCGGGTGGACGTGCGGGGCGGGAAGCTGGTGAAGGTGACGTTGCCTTAAGGGCGACCGGGGAGCGCCGGCCCAATCTACGCGTCTACTGCGTCATGTAGGTCTCGTTCTCGCGCACGAGGCTACGCCCTCGACCCGGTACAGGAAGTTGAGGCGGTGCGTCGATGCTGGCGTTGCGAGGCGCGAACGTTGGTAATAACAAACGCGCCACAGGATAGGTACATGGCAGGCGTGTCTGGTTTGCCTCGCACCGTTGTCTTTCTAGACCTGCGAATTTCATCGCCAGGATCCAAATAACGATTTGAGCCACTCCCAGAAACGTAGCAGCAGGCTTCTCTGCGCGTACATGGCTTCGTAGTAAGCCTTTCTGCGTTGCTGCTCGCCCTGACGCCCAGCTGCGATCTGTGCTGCCGACCACTGATCGTGCCAGACAATTTTTCCGTTCCGAATGACGTAGTGGGACTGGCACGCTTTCTGCCAGTTGCCGACCGAGGGCCAGACGCTCGGGCCGCCCCCGGTCTCCTTAACCGACCATTCTGTAGGACCGAGGGGCGTACGAATCTTCTCACCACATCCACATGCGCAAAGATGTGCCGCGGTGCCGAATGTTTCAGACACGTAGAGGATGCCCGGCTCAAGTTGCTTTGGCATGTACTCGACGTGTTGGAGAGTGAGAGTGCTAACTTTCATCTTGGGTTGATCGGATGGTCACCCTGCAATCGCTAAGACCGAAGAGAAGATTGAGCGAAAGCGGATCGTCCTCAAGGTAGAATCCCTTGAGCTTCTTGTAGCGAATGATCGCCAACGCTGCGTTGAGTGCGTTAAGTTCGCTGATCTGGATGTTCGTCTTATACACATCGTCGGGCTGGTCGGCCAACGGCGCCAGCGCCATGGCTCTGACTTGCTCCGCGTGCTGCTCGGAATAGTAGGTCGCTCTCATCATGCCAGAGATTGGTCCGTTCTTGCGACTCAGCCCCATTCCTACATCAATGAATGGGATTTTTTTTGAGATCAGTAAATCGAATATCCCGGCGCGGGAGCTGCCTTTATCAACGCAGACAAAAGCGAACGTGACGTCTTCCAGATCGTTGGCGCAAGAAGCGTCCACAAACTTCGTTGTCAGTTCGAGGCCCTGTCGGAAACTACTATACCGACCTTGGTACACTTCTGCCTTGGAACGTTTGAACTCGACATGCTCGAACCGACCGGGCGACCGGAACGCGTTATGAATGTGGAAGGGGTCCACGTCGAAGCCCCGGATTTCTTTCACGGGTGTTTTAACGAGGAAATCGAGTAGGTATGCGCCGGTGCCACCGAGGCCAATGATCGCGACAATCTCATTCTTGAATTTGGCCGCAAGGTCGGTGATTTCAGCGCGACTAGTTAGAGTGTCATGAATCTTGAAGACTGAGTCGTCCGCAACCTGCCCAACGGACCGGAACGTGAGAACCGTGCCGCCATGACGCGCAATCGCTGGTCCGGCGATAATGCCAACATAGCTCTCGATTTTGGCGAAGAAATCTTTGAATGGGACCAGCTGCCCGTTGACGAGGGGTTTATTCGAAAATTGCCGTTGGACAATCACGTCAGCGGCACTGTCGCTCAACGCCAGATTGGTTTCACCGCCGCCAAGATTGGCGATCCGCGTGCCGTCGATATTGTGCGGATGCGAGCCGGCAAAGAATATCTGGTGATCATCCTGCACGACGTGATCGGGATCGCTGAAGACGAGCTTCGTCACGATCGCCCCGACTTGCCGCTCCAGCTTCTCGTCAAGATAGAGGATATCGCGGACGATCAGATAGTTGCTATCAAAACCGACCGCGTATCCCTTTTCGACGAGCCGACGGATGTCTTCGTTATGATTGACCAGTTTCTGAAACATTGAAGATCATTCCGTCTTTCACTTTGACCGACTCACCCTTCACGAGGTCGCCTTCAGGCTTGTTGCCTTGGCCCCTCTTATACGTGACTGAGTATGTGATCTCGGGGTGCTGGGCGTAGTCGGGAACCTCAAGGGCCACCAGTTCGTCGTAAGTGATTTCCTTCTTTGTCCATTTGTGCGGCGTGCCTTCTACGATGATCGTCACCGTGTGGTCATTGCCGCCGCCCTTGCCTTGTCCCTGATTGCCGGGGGTGGGCCCCGGATTGTCATTTCTATCCATTTCGGTTTCTCCAACAAATTCAATGAGCTGGCGGAAGGTCGTCTTCTGCTTGCCGCATTGTTGTGGGAACTTTACGATAATAGCAATTTACTTGTCAACAATACAAATAGAGTTTACGGTTGCTTGCATCAAGAAGGGAATTTTGTTGTGCTCACCAATCCCAAGAGTTTGCTTGAACTTACCGATGCTGCGCTTTCCGCCGATTACACGCGGGTCAAGCGCGCAGTCACTGTGATTGCAAGAGACCTTGAGAGGGCTGGCCTGAGTGGAGAGGCCAAAGAGCTGCGCGCGATGATTCGCAGGCGCGGCGTACCCCTTCGGGCGTCAGGGTACGTCGAAAGACTCCCGGTGGATGCGAAGTCGCGCTTGCCTCTTGTCGAAGAAAGACCTTGGCCAGACAGCCCCATTTTTCTTAATGAGAGCGCGTGGCACACTTTCCGCGACTTCGTTGCTGATGTTCAACACCTCGACGATTTAGCGAAGAAAGGCTTGTCAACTCGTCTGGGGCTCTTGCTGTCGGGCCCGCCTGGCACCGGCAAGACCTTGCTCGCGGGGCATCTCTCTGCGCAGCTTGGTCGTCCATTCTATGTCTTGCGGCTCGACTCCGTGATTTCGTCGCTGCTGGGTGACACAGCGAAAAACGTCCGTTCAGTGTTCGACTATGTACAAGGCAAGAATGCGCTTCTGCTTCTCGACGAGATGGATGCGCTCGCAAAACTGCGGGATGACAGGCATGAGCTTGGTGAACTTAAGCGTGTCGTTAATACCGTGATACAGGGGCTCGATGAACTCGATCCTGCCGCGATTGTGGTCGGCGCCACCAATCATCCGCATCTGCTAGATACGGCGATCTTCCGGCGCTTCCCTTACAAAATTGAACTACGCTCACCTGAGACATCGGTGCGTGCGGATATGTGGCGTCATTTCCTGTTTGCAGAGAAAGACGATGAAGCCCTTTCCGATCAGCTTGCAAAGCTCTCCGATGGGATGTCGGGGGCCGATATCGAGTCCGCCGCGCATACGGCGCGTCGGCACTCTATAATTGATAGCCGACCCATCGATATTGGCACAGTTACCGCAGCGGTGGTGTCAGGAAAGGGCGCGCTGCCGCAGCGCCAACCTCTAGGATCAGAACAGAAAAGGGGCACTGCCGTCATCCTAAAGGACAAATTTAAACTTAGTAACGCTGATATCGGTCGCCTGCTGAACATTACGCGGCAGGGTGTCTACAGCTATTTCAAGAGTGAAGAAGGGAGCAACTAATGGCTGACCGTCCGCCGCCGCTCCTCAACCCTGTTCTCTACTTGCAGGTTGATCCAGCGCCCGAAGCGCGGGGTGGTGGCGGCAAAGGGCGTCGAAGCATAGTGACTTCCCGTCTTCCCGATCAGATGCGTGTGCTTTCGGCAGCAAGCCGGGCTCTTATGGCTTCACGTTCGGAGTTGCCGACTTTCCATCGAAAGACGCATTTGATTGCCCGCATGTTCCCGGAGGACTCACTTGCTCCATCTCACGCTCCGAACGATCTGTTTCACCCCATCCACGGTTGTCAGCTCGTTGCTCCCGTGAAACACGGGTACCTGATTGAAGCTGACGTGGACTCGCTCGGTTACCTTACACGGGCTATTGAAAATCCAACAAACTTTCAGGTGCAGGCCGATATCTCGCGAGTGAAGGAACTTGCACCTCTCTCCCTCAATGACAAACTGCGCGGACGCTCTGTCGACGACCTTTGGAGCGCAGCGGTCATTAATGAGGATGGGGCACGCATTTTTGTGCTCTGGCTTGCGCCATTCCGCGATCGTCAAGCGCAAACAGCGCTGCTTGGCCAAATTTCGGCGCTCTCCGAAAGCGGGACAATTCTCCCTACCTTCGGTAGCGTAGAAGGGACACTCATGGATAGCACTCTGAGTGATCCGCGTTATTCCAGCCTCGCGCGTGCGATGCGGTCTTACCGCGCGACTGGCGCAGGGCGCGCTGCAATACGTCTCACATCGCGCAACGCACTCAATCAGCTAATCGCATCTGGTTCATCGTTCCGGATCGATCCTGTGCGTCCCATTAAAGGCGCGCAGCCCGGTACCGGTAAGCACCCTGATCTATCGATGGATGTCACAAACGCGCCTATAGTCGGCGTCATCGATGGCGGTCTGCATGCCTCCAGTTACGCTTCAGCGGAAGCTTGGCGCGCCGAACCGCTAGTGCCTGACAGTCATGCTGACCGTCTACATGGCAACGGAGTGAGTTCGCTCGTAGTTCATGCACACGCATGGAATAATCACCGTGTTCTACCAGCCCTTAATTGCCGGGTTGGCACGGTGCAGGCGGTTGCTTCGCGCAACAGCGGACATGTGCTGGACGAAACCACATTGCTGGATCATTTGGCGCAGGTGTTTCGAGAGCATCCGGAAACAAAGGTGTGGAACATCTCCGCAAATCAAGAGGCGCCATTTAATACGCAGGAGATTAGCTATCTGGGACATGAGCTAAGACTGCTGGCAAGACACTATGACGTGCTGCCGGTAATCTCCATCGGTAATAGGAGTACCGTCAACGCAGAGGGGCCAAATGCTCCTGCAGATTGTGAGGCTGGGCTTTCGGTCAGTGGGCGCCAAGCGGACGCGGACGGACGGCCAGGAATAGCCTGCTCGGTGAGTCTTCCTGGGCCAGGTCCTGATGGTATGATGAAACCGGATCTATCGTGGTTCTCGGAATTGCGGATGATCGGTGGTGTCACCGATACCGGCAGCAGTTACGCAGCGCCTCTAATCTCTTCCGTTGCGGCTCACACCTTCTCTAAGCTGAAAAATCCGTCCCCCGACCTTGTAAAAGCGCTCCTGATCAACGCGGCAGAGTTGGATATTCATGACTCTCGGCTCGGATGGGGCACGCCATTCAATGGTGCTTCGCCGTGGGAATGCTCCCGCGGCAGCGTAACCCTGGCATGGCGAGCCCAATTATCCCCAGGGAATGCCTACTACTGGCGCGATCTCCCTATTCCCCCGGAGATGGTCAAGAACGGGAGGCTATGCGGTCGTGGGCGTCTCACGGCTGTACTCAAGCCACTGGTTTCGCCGATGGCATCGTCGAATTACTTCGCCACCCGACTTGAAACAGCCCTGCAATATCCGAAGGGAGGAGACGATTGGGGCAACCTTTTAGGGACCATGAAGGAATCGTCTCTAACGGAGCTTGAAGCGCGGTCTGAGCTTGCGAAATGGCAGCCGGTTCGACGTCACTCGCGCACATTCGATGGTTTGAAATTTAACGGCAATCAGTTTCGGCTCTATGCCCGAATCTATGCGCGTGACCTCTACCAGTTCAATTACTCCCACCAATCGGAGATCGGTCAACAAGAGGTGGCGTTTGTACTTACGCTGTGGGACGCCGATGGCGGTGATACAATACACGACTCTACTGTGCGCGCGTTAGGCAACTTCGTGGAGAGCGCCGTGCTCAACCAGGAAATTGAATTGCATAACTGACGCATCTCGTACCGCAATCAATACACCGGGCGTCACTGCACTCGGGTCTCCTGCCCATCCTTCGCGACACCCGGTGTTGCGCAATGCGTCAGGTCGATACCGTCTCCGTTCAGTTCACCTCACCACCCCAGATCCCCCACGCCTGATCCGCCCGCCCGCGTGCTACAGTACCA
>LSKJ01000563.1 GCA_001557035.1 Rhodospirillaceae bacterium CCH5-H10
ACGTCGGCGAGCCCGACTATCTCGGCCTGAAGCTCGCGCCGTCGGTCGACATCAAGACGCCGCGCCTGGCCGATGCGCCGTGGGCGATGGAATGCAAGACCTGGCAGGTCATCAACGTGAAGGACGACCGCCAGCTGGTGATCGGCGAGGGACTGCGCTTCCACATCCGCGACGAGCTGTGGGACGACAAGGCCAAGCGCGTCCATATGGACAAGTACCGTCCGGTCGGCCGCATGTTCGCCGACCGCTATTGCCGCACCAACGACCGCATGGAGTTCCCGGCCGCGCCGGTCGTGAAGGCCGCGGCGGCCGAATGACGGGCCGCGCCCCTTAACCCGAGCAGTTGCGAGGGATCGTCTGATTTCGGAAGGATCCCTCGCTTACGCTCGGGATGACAATTACGACCAGTTCAGCCGGGAGCGCCCGATCGCCATCGAGACGGCGGCCTGGCTGGGCTCGACCACCGGCAGGCCGACATGGCGCTGCAGGCGGTCGCGGTAGCGCGCCATGCCGGCGCAGCCCATGACCAGCACGTCGGCGCCGTCCTCGTCGCGCAGTTCGGCGGCGACCTCGGCCATGCGGCTGAAGGTGCGCGCCTCGTCGGCGAGTTCGACGACGCCTAGACCGATCGCGCGGTCGCCAGCCATGCGGTCGTTGAGGCCCATCTGCCCCACATAGCGCAGATGGCGCGGGATCGACTTCCGCAGGATCGAGATGACGCCAAAGCGCTGCCCCAGGGTGAGGGCGGTGAAGATGCCGCACTCCGCGATACCGAGGACCGGCTTGGTCGTCAGTTCGCGTGCCGCATGCAGGCCCGGATCGGAGTAGCAGGCGATGACGAAAGCGGAGCAGTCGTTGTCGCGTTTCTTCACCATGGCGCCGATGAGCGGGACGACCTGCTCGACATGACCCTGGTTTTCGATGCCGGGTGGACCTTCCGGCAGGGTGACGCATTCGATGGACGGCCCGCCGGCGATGCGCAGCGGTTCCATGGCGACGTCGATGCCGCGCGTGACGGCTTCGGTGGAGTTGGGATTGATGACGAGGATGCGGTCGGACATGGGCCAAGGATGGCCCCTAAATTGCTATTCAACAATGCCTGATCTAACGTCGCCGCCTGGGGATTTCATGGGAAGGAACGCACTGCAATGATTAATCGCCGTTTTGCCGCGATCGCCATCGCGGCTCTCATGTGTGCGAGCCCCGCGCTCGCCCAGGACAAGAAGCCGCCGCTGCGTACCGGCGTCGACGGCACCTTTGCGCCGCATGCCATGCCGAAGCTGGGCGGCGGCGTCGAAGGCTTCCAGATCGACGTCTTCACCGAAGCCGCCAAGCGAATGAAGCGCGACATCACCATCGATGCCGTGAGCTTCTCGACGCTGATTCCGGGCATGCAGTCGGGCCGCTACGACTTCATCGCGGCGCCGACCACGGTCACCAAGGAGCGTGCCGAGAACATGCTGTTCACGGCGGGCTACCTGTGGACCGCCTTCCAGTTCGGCATCAAGAAGGGCAGCGCGCCGATCAAGAGCTGGGCCGACCTCAAGGGCAAGGCCGTGGCCGTCAACAAGGGCACGCCCTACGAGACGCTCGCCAAGAAGATGGGCGAGGAGCACGGCTTCACCGTGCAGGTCTATGACACGCAGCCCGACGCGACGCAGGCCGTGCTCTCGGGCCGCGCCTACGCCACGCTCGGCGGCAACACCACGATCGTCTATGCCGCGTCCAAGAACCCGCAGTTCATCGCCGATCTCGAGTTGGCCGAAACGCGCGCCCATTGGGCGGCGCCCGTGCCCAAGGACAATCCCAAGCTTCGCGCCGAGTTGCAGGATGCGCTCGACTGCATGAAGAAGGACGGCACGATGGCCAAGTTCTACGAGAAGTGGTTCAACAAGAAGCCGGCGGCCGACGATCTCGCGGTGGTGGTCACGCCGGGTTACGGCGTGCCGGGCATGCCGGGTTACGATCCGACGCCGCATGAACTGAAGTGTAACTGACCTCATCGGATGGCTTTGCCCACTTCGTCAGCGATCGTCGACGCGCGCGCGATCCACAAGCATTTCGGCACCCTTCACGTTCTGAAGGGTGTCGATCTGAAAGTGAACGAGCGTGAGCTGGTCTTCGTCATCGGCCCGTCGGGCTCGGGGAAGTCGACGCTGCTGCGCTGCCTCAACCGGCTGGAGGAGCCGTCCTCCGGCTCGATCATGGTCGACGGCATCGACATGCTCGACGCGCGCACCAACATCAACCATGCCCGCCGCCGCATCGGCATGGTGTTCCAGTCCTTCAATCTCTACCCGCACATGACGGCACTGGGGAACGTCACGCTGGCGCTGCGCAAGGTGGCGGGCAAGAGCCGGGCGGAAGCCGAGGCGCTCGGCCACGCGGCCCTGAAGCGGGTCGGCCTGGCCGACCGCGCCGACCATACGCCGGGGCAACTCTCGGGCGGCCAGCAACAGCGCGTGGCCATCGCCCGTTCGATCGCCCTGGAGCCGCGCGTGATGCTGTTCGACGAGCCGACCAGCGCGCTCGATCCCGAACTCGTCGGCTCGGTGCTCGAGGTCATGCGCGACCTGCGCGAGAGCGGCATGACCATGATCGTCGTGAGCCACGAGATGGGCTTCGCGCGCAACGCCGCCGACCGGGTCGTGTTCATGGACGACGGGCTGATCGTGGAGCAGGGGCCGCCGGCCGCCATCTTCGAGAACCCGGCCCACGAACGCACGCGTGCCTTCATCGGCCAGATCCAGCGGCACTGAGGGCCGCACGGCATGAGCGGCTGGGATAAATTCGTCGAAACCTTCTTCAATGCGAAGGTGATGGTGAAGTACCTGCCGGACATCCTGTCCGGCGTGGTCGTCACCGTCGAACTCGCGCTCCTGATCGTCGTTACCGGGCTCGGGGCGGGGCTGGCGCTCGCCTTGTTGCGAGCCCTCGCCATACGCCCGCTCAACTGGCTGATCATCTTCGTCGTCGACCTGTTCCGCTCGCTGCCGCCGCTGGTCATCATCGTCCTGATGTATTTCGGCTTGCCCTATGCGGGGCCGGCGCCCTCGGGCTTCGTCTCGACCTGGTTGTCCTTGGCCTTCGTGCTGATGGCCTTCTCCGAGGAGATCTTCTGGGCGGGCATCACCTCCATCCCGAAGGGCCAGTGGGAGGCGTCGCGCTCGACCGGCCTGACCTTCGGCCAGACGCTGTTCAACGTCGTGCTGCCACAGGCCTTTCGGCTCACCATCCCGCCGCTGACCAACCGCACCATCGCCATCACCAAGGGAACGGCGCTCGGCACCGTCGTGGCCGTCACCGAGATCCTCGGTCAGGCCAGTTCGGCCATGTCCAATTCCTACAATCCCTCGCCGCTGATGATGGGCGCGGCTGCCTACGTCGTCCTGTTCCTGCCGGTGGTCGTCGCGGCGCGCTGGATCGAGACCAAGTTCGCGTGGAAGCGATGATCGAGGCCTTCTTCAACATCGATATCATGAAGGCAGCCTGGCCGATCGTGCTGACGGGCCTCTGGAACACGATCTTGCTGTCGCTGATCGTCGTGCCGCTCGGCCTGCTGGGCGGCCTGATCCTGGCGCTGCTCGCCTCGATCAGGCATCCGCTGGTGCGTTGGCCGCTGATGGCCTGGGTCGATTTCTTCCGCGCCTTCCCGCCGCTGGTGCTGCTGGTCCTGCTGTTCGCTGGCCTGCCGTTCGCGGGGCTGGAGCTGGGCGGGTTCGCCTGCGTGGCCATCGCCTTCTTCCTGAACACCGGCTCGTATTACGGCGAGATCTTCCGGGCCGGCATTGATTCCGTTCCGGCCGGCCAGGTCGAGGCGGCGCGCTCGACCGGCCTCAGCCGTATGCAGGCCATGCGCTACGTCGTGCTGCCCCAGGCGGTGCGCAACGTGATGCCCGACCTGCTGTCCAACACGCTGGAGGTGGTCAAGCTCACCTCGTTGGGCTCGGTCGTCGCTGTGCCCGAGCTGCTCTACGAGGCACGCCAGGCCCAGAGCATCACCTACAACCCCACGCCGATCGTCATGGCCGCGGTGATCTATTTCCTTCTGCTGTGGCCGCTCGTGCGCTTGCTGAGCCGGCTCGAGAACCGCGCGCTGGCCAGCCGCCGCTGAGGCTCTGGCTCACCGCTTGATGACGCAGTCGCGGTAGGTGATCGTCTGGTTGGCGCCTTCCTCGATGAAGGCCGTGTCGCCCTTGCTCCAGAAGACGAAAGTGCCACTCGAATCGGCGTAGCGTGTGCCGGACGCGGAGAGCGTCTGGGGCAGGCTGAACTTGCGGCCGTCGCTGAGTTGCACCACGACGCGTCCGCCCGGGACGGGGCGGCCATCCGGGGCGACGCTCGACTTTCCGTCATAATAGTCGGCCACGACCGTCTTGTTCTGCTGGCACTGGTACCGGACGGTGGACATCGGCGCGTCGGGTGGTGGCACCTTGAGCGCAGGACCGTCGCTGCAGGCGACGACAGAGGCGATCGGCAGCAACATGGCGCCCAGGGTGAGGGAGCGGGTCATGATCGGATCTCCAGCCGGAAGCGGAAAGAGGCGGCAAGGCTTCGGCAACGCCGCCAAAGGCCGGATGTTTCCGTCGCCGCTCAATCCCGGGCGAGTGCGATGATCAGCTCGCGCGTCTTTTCCCGCAGGCTCTGGCTGCGGATCTTGTAGTAGGCGCGGACCAGCTCGAGCGTCTCGCGCTTGGTGTTGAGATCGGTGTCGGCGGACTTCTCCTGAGCCCGCGGACGTCCGGGCTTTCGCTTTGCCGCCACGGCCGTCACGCCCATTCCGTCGAAGAAATGCTCGACCGGAACATCGAGGACTTTTGCAAACTCGAAGAGGCGGCTGGAGCTTATGCGGTTGAAGCCGCGCTCGTACTTCTGCACCTGCTGGAAGGTCAGGCCTACGGCGTTGCCGAGATCGGTCTGACTCATCCCGAGAAGAGCCCGACGCTGCCGAAGTCGATTGCCGACATGAGTATCTACTGGATGAGAGCGCGCCACGAATACCTCCATTGCATAGATAACATATCGCAGTACCGTCTTACACGCACCTTTCGAATGGTTATGGACGGCGATCGATCGTTCAATTCGTTGTGCACAAGCCGAAGTTCGCTGGTCGGACACACCTCAATGCTGCGGTTGCCTCGCAGGTGCGGGCTTCATAGGCTGGTTCGAGGCGGCAAAGACCGCCCTTGGGAGGACGAATGATTGTCAGTCTCGTTCGCGCGGCTTGCAGCTGCCTGCTTGCGTTGGCTTTCGCCCAGTCGGCGGCCGCACAGGCCAACTGGCCGGACAAGCCGGTCAAGATCGTCGTTGGCTTCACGGCCGGCAGTTCGACGGACGTCACAGCGCGGATGTTCGCTCAGAAATTCACGGAGGCCTGGGGCCAACCGGTGATCGTCGAGAACGTCGCCGGCAACTCCGGCGCTATCGGTGTCGACCGCGTCGCCAAGGCGCCGCCCGATGGTTACACGCTCATGTGGTCGGGCAATGCCGCCATCACCATCCTGCCCTCGATGCAGGCTCTGCCGTTCGACCCGCTGAAGGATCTGACTCCGATTTCGACGTCGCTGGTGATGCCGTCGCTGTTCATGGTGAACAACGACCTGCCGGTGAAGTCGATTGCCGAATTGATCGCTTATGCGAAGGCCAATCCCGGCAAGCTCTCCTATGGAACGCCGGGCGTCGGCACGCCGCAGCACATCGCGGGCGAACTGTTCTGCTTTCTGGCCGGCATCAAGATGGAGCACATCCCCTATCGCGGCGCCAACATGGCGGATCTCATGAGCGGCGTGGTTCAGGTCGGCATCCAGAACGCCGGCGCCGCGATGCCTCTGGTGCGCGACGGTCGTGTGCGTGGCATTGCGGTCACCTCGTTGAAGCGAACCTCCAGCGCACCCGATCTACCCACGCTTGCTGAACAGGGTTTCCCCGGCTTCGAGGCAACGTCATGGTTCGCCCTGCTGGGGCCGGCGGGGCTGCCTGCCCCGATCGTCCAGAAGGTGCGGAGCGAGTCGCTGAAGGTGCTGGCGGATCCCGAGATGCAGAAGAAGTTCAACGCCATGGGCCTCGACCTGGTGGGCAGCACCCCGGAGGAGACCCGCGCCGCGATCGCCGCCGACATCCCGAAGTGGGCAAAGGTGATCAAGGACGCCAACATCAAGACGGGGAAGTAGCCGAGCCCTTCCGGCTTCAGCCTCAGTATTCCTCGACGATCTGCCCGTTGGGATGGATCGTGACCCGCTTCGGGACGCCCTGAGGCCTGGTCGGCACGGGATCGCGCGTGACCTTGGCCCGCCACGACCCGTCATTCTGCTGGTCCAGCCGCTGGACGCGATAGCCTTGGTTCTCGAGCCGGTCGCGGTTCAACGAATAGGTGTTGGGTTGAGGCGGCGGCGGCGCCATGACGGGGGCGGGCGGCGCGACGGGCGGTGGCGGCAAGGCGCCCGGGGACATGGTGTCGGGCATGCGACCGC
>LSKJ01000564.1 GCA_001557035.1 Rhodospirillaceae bacterium CCH5-H10
GCTGGGACCGCAGATGGAGGAATACTTCCGGCGCGCCATGCTGCTCTCGCGCGGCGACGCCATGGTGTTCATTGAACGTCCGATCAGCCTCGGTCTGTTGGTCGCCACGGCCGCGCTGCTGGCCCTGATGGCACTGCCAAGCATCAAGAAAGCCCGCGAGGAGGCCTTCCAGGAGGAAGGCTGACCCTCTAGCGGGAGAACACGATACACGCCGGGCTGCCGACCTTGGTCTTCAGCCTGGTCGGGGCCAGAAGGCCGTTGCGACCGACCTTGTAGGCGATGATCGAATCGCCTCCCTGGTTGGCGACATAGAGAAAACGTTCCGCCGGATCGAAGGCGAAGAAGCGCGGCACGCTTCCCCTTGTCGGTACCCACTGACGCGGCGTCAGCGTGCCCTTGGTGGAATCGATCCCGAACACGCCGATACTGTCGTGACCGCGGTTCGAGACGTAGACGTTGCGTCCGGCGCCATCGACCCAGATCTCCGCGCCGGTGCTGTAGCCAGTGAAGTCCGACGGCGTCGACGGCACGGTCTGAAGCGGCGTCAGCGCGCCGCGGGCGGGATCCTGGCGGTAGGTCGTGATCGTCGAATCGAGTTCGTTGATTACATAGGCCAAGGGCTTCCGCGGATGGAAGTCGATGTGTCGCGGGCCGGCGCCGGGGCGTGCCGTGACACGACTGGTTTCGATCAGCACGCCGCGCTTCGCGTCCAGCCGATAGCCGATCACGCAATCGGAGCCCTTGCAGGGGAGGTAGAAGGTGCGGCCCGTGCGATCGAGCGGATTGTGATGCGGCCGGACGTTCTTCTGCTCCGTGCGGTGCGGCCCCAGCGGCGCCACGACCGCGGTGAGCGTGGAGTAGGGCGAAAGGCTGCCGTCCTTGGCGATCGGCAGGGCTGCCAGCGAGTCCGAGCCGTAGTTGCTCACCACCAGGAAACGCTGCTTCGCGTCGAACGCGAGATGGATCGGATTGTATCCGCCGGTCGGCTGCCGGTTCAGGACGGCCAGACGCCCGGTTTCCCGGTCCACGGCATAGGACGTCGCCTCGCTGCGATCGCCATGCACGGAATAGAGACGGGTGCCCGCCTCGTTGAGCGCCAGAAACGACGGATTCTCCAGCCCGCCCATATGCTGGACGTGCCGGAAGGCGCCGTTGCGGGGATCGACGCGATAGACGTTGATGCCGTTGCCATGGCCCTTGCGTTCGGGCGAGGTGTAGCTGCCGACATAGGCGAAGAGCGGATGTGTGTTCATGGCGTCATTGTCGGCGCCGAAACGAAGCGAGGTCAACGATGCCGGACGCCACGCGGAAAGTCGCTCTCGTGACGGGAGCCAACCAGGGATTGGGGCTGGCCCTGGTGCGCGGCCTGCGCCGCACTCTGGGCGAGGAGGGCGTCGTCTACCTCGCGGCACGCGATACCGATCGTGGCGAGACGGCCTGCGCGCTGCTGCAACGCGAGGGGCTGGCGCCCGACTTCATCCTGCTCGACATAACGGATGCCGCGAGCGTGGCGGCCGCGGCCGAGACGATCCGCGCCCGGCATGGCGGCATCGACATCGTGATCCAGAACGCGGCGGCGCGGATCACCCGGGACACGCCGCAGGCCGATCAGGTCGCCGGCTTCGTCGACACCAACAATCACGGCACCCTCAGGGTCATCGAGGCTTTCGTGCCGCTTCTGCGGGACCATGCGCGGTTCATCGTCGTCGCGAGTTCGTTCGGCTCGTTGCGCAACCTGGACCCACGCCTGCATGGGAAGTTCGACGCGCCTGGCCTCACCCTGCACGACATCGAACGCGCGATGGACGAGTTCGTGTCTCTCACCCGGGCCGGCGGTGCCCGGCAGGAAGGGTGGCCGGACTGGATCAACGTTCCTTCCAAGATCGGGCAGGTGGCCGCGGTGCGCGTACTGGCGCGAGAGAAGGCAGCGGAGTTTCGCCGCCGGGGCATCCTCGTCAACGCGGCCTGTCCCGGCTTGATCGACACGGAAGCGTCCCGGCCGTGGTTCGAGGACATGTCGAAGGCGGCGACGCCGGACGAGGGGGCGAGGGATCTCGTCTGGCTGGCAACGCTGCCGGCCGGAACGCTGGAGCCCTATGGCGTGCTGGTGCGCCATCGCAAGCCGCACCCGTGGACCTAGTTCAGCGCGCGTTGGAGACGATCAGCACGACACCGACCATGACGAGGATGATCCCCGCGAGTTCGCGGCGGTTCGTCGATTCGCGGAAGACGCGGCGCGAGACGAAGTAGCTGAAGACGACCTCGATCAGGATCAGTGTGCGGACTTGCGAGGCCGGCGCGAGCGCCAGCGCCGTGACGTTGGCCAGCGAGGCGGAGGCGCCGGCGACCCCGGCGAAGGCCGAGACGCGCCATTGGCGCAGGACGCCCAGCACGATGGAAGGATTGCGGGCCAGCAACCAGCCCGTCAGCAGCACCGTCTGCAGCAGTTGGCTCCAGAACAGTGTCTCGGCAGCGGCCAGGAAAGGCGAGCCGGCTTCGAGCGCCAGGTTGGCGCCCCGATAGCCGACCACCGAGATGGCGAAGGCCGACCCGGAGGCGAGGCCGAAGAGAGCTGCCGGATCGGCCCAGCCTCTCCGGGTGCCATCGACCGCCGGTGGGCGCGGAGAGAGCAGCACGACACCCAGGGTCGCCACGATGATGGCGAAGATCGCCAGCACCGAGATCGTCTCACCCAGGAAAAGGACGGAGAAGAGCGCGACCTGGATGACCTCGCTCTTCGAGTAGACGAGGCCGATCGCGAAGCTGCGCTCCTCCATGGCCCTGAGAAGAAGCGCCGTGCCCGCCATCTGGCTGAGGGCCGCGACAACGACCCAGCCGGCGAATGCCAAGGTGAGGGTGGGTTGAGGATGACCGCCGAGCAGGAGCACGAGGCAAAGCCACAGGACGAGAACGGGCATTCCGTAGAGGAAGCGCACCAGCGTCGCGCCGAGCGTTCCCAATTCGGCCGTCAGGTGGCGTTGCGCGGTGTTGCGGACGGTCTGCGCCGCAGCTGCGAACAGCGTGAGCGGAATCCAGAGCCAGGACGGAGAGATCATTTCCCCGACTCGAAGGTCGGTTGTCGTTTGACCGTGTCGAACGATTGCCCATAGGATCGCGGCAACCGGTCATCGACCAAAAAAGAATCTTCGGGAGTGAGCACCATGGCATCCATCGAGTCACGTCGCGCGAGTCGTCGTCAAGTTCTTAAGGGTGCCGGCGCCTTGGCGGCGGCCGGTTGGATCGGCGCTCCTGCGATCGGCAGGGCGCAGACCGGCGCCATCAAGATCGGCGTACCCACGATCCTGTCGGGGCGCGTCGCAATCCTCGGCCAGACCAGCGTCGGCGGCCTGAAGGTGGTGTTCGACAAGTTCAACGAGGCCGGCGGCATCAACGGCCGCAAGATCGAGATGGTGGTGCGCGATTCGAAGGGCGCGCCGCAGGAAGCCGCCAAGGTGACTCGCGATCTCATCAACAACGACAAGTGCGAGATCATCCTCGACGCGGAGGCGTCGAGCGGCGCCTTCGCCGTTCAGGAGGTCATCCGCGAAGTGGGCGTGCTGTGCATCCACTCCAATTCCGAGACCTCGTCGCTGACCGCCGATCCCAAGCTGCACGTGCCGACTGCCTTCCGGACGGCCCGCCAGGGCATCCATGATGCGATCGGCGGCGGCGACTACGCCGCGAAGATCGCCAAGGCCAAGGGCCTGAAGAAGTGGGCGACCTGCTCGCCGGACTACGCCTATGGCCGCTCGAATACGGCGGAATTCATGGAGTATGCCAAGCATTTCGATGGCAACATCCAGGTGGTCGAGGAATCGTGGCCCAAGCTTTTCCAGCCCGACTACACCGAGGTCGTGACCAAGCTGCTCAACGCCAAGGCGGATGCGATGTACTCGGCGCTGTGGGGCGGCGATCTCGTCGCCTTCATCGACCAGGCGAACCTGTACGGCCTGTTCGACAAGCAGGCGTCGTTCATGGTGAACCTCGGCGACTACGGCGTCGTGGACCAGGTGAAGCAGTTCCCCCAGGGCGTCTACTCGGGAGGCCGCTACAACCGCACGGTGCCGGCCACCAAGGAAAACGAGGAGTGGTACCAGAACTACGTCAAGACGCAGAAGCACAAGCCCACGAACTGGTCGTGGGAGAACGCCGTCGCCGCCGAATTCATCGTCGAGGCGCTGAAGAAGACCAACGGCGACACCAACGGCAAGAAGATGGCAGAGGCCATCAAGGGCATGACTCTCAAGAGCCAGTTCGGCACCAAGGGAACGGTGACGATGCGCGCCGAGGACAACACGTTGGTCGACTACATCATCGGCTACGGCGTCTCGCTCTCCAAGGATCCCTTCGTGAAGGACTTCCAGGCCTCGGCCTGGGAGCCGATCTTCGAACTCGAGAAGCAGTGGAAGAAGAAGCAGGGCTACATCTCCTGACCGGACACGGCTTTCGAGTAGGATAACCAGGTGGATCTCGACGCGTTGTTACGCTGCGTCGGGACGACGTCATGCGTCGTCACGCAGCTCACCAGCGGCATGATCATCGGCATGCTGCTGTTCCTCATCGCGTCGGGTGTGACGCTGATCTTCGGCGTGCTGAACGTCATCAACTTCGCGCACGGCTCGCTCTACATGATCGGAGCGTATGTGGCGTGGACCTTCTACCAGCTCACCGGCAGCTACTTCGTCTCCGCACTGGGGGCGGCCGTGGCAGTCGGTTTGCTGGGTGTCCTGTTCGAGCGCGTGCTCATGAGCAAGGTCTACGGCTCCAACGTCCTGATGCAGCTGCTCGTCTGCTACGCCGTCGTGCTGATCTCCGACGATCTCGTCAAGATCATCTGGGGACCGGTCCCACTCTCGATGGGCATGCCGCCCGAGTTCCGGCTGCCGCCGATCCGCTTCATGGGCGGCGTCATTCCGCCGTTCTACCTCTTCATGATCCTCGCGGCGATGGCGATCGGGCTGCTGCTGTGGCTGGTCATCGTGCGGACGCGCTTCGGCAGCGTCGTCCGGGCGGCGGCCATCAACGGCCCGATGGTGTCGGCGCTCGGCATCCGTGTGAACCTCTACTATGCCGCCGTGTTCGGCATCGGCAGCGCGCTCGCGGGTGCGGCGGGGGCCCTTGCGGCGCCGGTGCGCTCGCTGACGCCGGGCATGGGCTTCTCGATCCTGATCGAGTCCTTCATCGTGACGGTGATCGGCGGCATGGGTTCGATCGTCGGCGCCTTCGTCGCCTCGATCATCATCGGCCTCACGCGCTCCTTCGGCAGCATCGGCTTCCCGCTGTTCGTCGATGGGGTGATGTTCCTGATCATGGCGCTCGTCCTGATCTTCAAGCCCAGCGGCCTGTTCGGCCGCCCACACCGGTAGGCGGCGATGGCGGGACGTTGGCGTGATCTCGGCCTCGCGGTCCTGGGGCTCCTGCTGCTGCTGCTGGTGCCGCTGTTCGGTGCCTCACCGGCAATCCGCGACTTCATCATGTTCGGCATGGCCTATGGCTTGCTGGCCATGTCGCTCAACCTGCTGATCGGCTACACCGGGCTGGTGTCGTTCGGCCACGCGATGTTCTTCGCGGCCGGCGCCTATGCCTTCGGTCTCGCGATGCAGTCGGGCAAGTTCTCGATCCCGGGCGCCTTCGTGCTGGCGATGGCGTTCACGGCGACGATGGCGCTCATCGTCGGCGCCATCTGCGTACGGCTGAACGAAATCTACTTCGCCTTCCTCACGCTCGCCTTCCAGATGCTGTTCTACAACGTCATCCTGGGCTGGGTGTCGTTCACGGGCGGCGACCAGGGATTGATGGGCGGCATCCCGCGGCCGAAGTTCCTGGGCATCGATCTCGCCGACCGGACGCAGCTCTACATCTTCTGTTCCGTGGCGTTCATCGTCTGCATCGCGATCCTGCGGCAGATCGTGACGTCCCCGTTCGGCTACACGCTGCGCATGATCCGCGACAATCAGGAGCGGGCGGCGTTCCTGGGCATCAACGTGCCGATGGTGAAGCTCGCCTGCTTCGTCATTTCGGCCTGCATCGCGGGGGTGGGCGGCATTCTCCTGACGCTCTTCGTGTCCGGTGCCTATCCCAATTTCGGCTTCTGGACGACGTCGGGCGAGGCGATCTTCATGATCATGCTGGGCGGATCGAACGTCTTCCTGGGGCCGCTGGTCGGCACGGTGATCCTGCGACTGTTGAACGACATCACGGTCAGCTACACCAGCCACACCGAACTCGTTCTGGGCATCGTGATCCTGGTGCTCGTGCTGGGCTTGCGCAAAGGCCCGCTCGACCTGCTGGCCGAGCGCTGGGAGAACCGGCGCCAGGCGGCGGCTCAGGCGGTGCGCGATGCGGCCGACAAGGACGCGCAAAAGGGCAGGGACGGCTGAGATGCTCAAGCTCGAGAATCTCAAGAAGTCCTTCGGTGGCGTCGCGGCCACCCGCGACGTGACGCTCGACTTCGCAGATGGCTCGCTGAGCGCCATCATCGGCCCGAACGGCGCCGGCAAGACGACGCTGTTCAACCTGATCACCGGCCGCTTTCCGCCCGACTCCGGGCGCATCCTGCTGGCCGGCGAGAACATCGCGGGCCTGTCGCAGCGCCGAATCGTGCGGCTGGGCATCGGCCGCGCCTTCCAGGTCGCCAGCCTGTTCCCGACGCTCACCGTGACGGAGGCCCTCGCGGCGGCGGCGCAGGCCCACCAGCACCGCGAAACCGTGCTCCGGTCGCCCTTTCCGCTGGCAGCAACCACGCGACAGGGCGATGAGATCATGGAACTGCTGGGGCTCACGCGGGTCGCGGGCATCCTCAGCCGCAATCTCAGCCATGGCGACCAGAAGCTGCTCGATATCGGCCTGGCGCTGGCGCTGGAGCCGAAGGTGCTGTTGCTCGACGAGCCGACCGCCGGCATGGGGCCCGAGGAACGCTGGCGGATGATCGAGACGGTCCAGCGTCTGTGGCGCGCCCGTCGCATGACCCTGATCTTCATCGAGCACGACATGGATATCGTCTTCAAGGTCGCCGAGACCGTTCGGGTCCTGTCCTACGGCGCGGTGCTCGCCGAGGGCACGCCCGACGAGGTTCGCACGAACCCGAAGGTGATCGAGGCCTACCTCGGCAAGTCGGCGCACGGAGCCGCGGCATGAGTGCCGCGGAGATCCTGCGCGTCGAGGGTATCGACGTCTTCTACGGCGCCAGCCAGATCCTGTTCGGTGTCTCGTTCGGGGTGGAGAAGGGCCAGTCGCTCGCGCTGCTCGGCCGCAACGGCGCGGGCAAGAGCACGACGATGAAGTCGATCATCGGCATCGCGCCGGCCAAGCGCGGCACGGTCACCGTGCGGGGAATGCCGGTGCAGAAATTCACGCCCGATCGCATCGCCCGCGAGGGCATCGGGTTCGTGCCCGAGGACCGGCAGATCTTCCCGGAGCATTCCGTCGAGGACAATCTCAAGATCGCGATCAAGCCGGGCATCGGCGGCCGCATCGACTGGACGCTGGAGAAGATCTACGACGTCTTCCCGATCCTGGCCTCGATGAAGGGCCGCATGGGCGGCCGCCTGTCCGGCGGCGAGCAGCAGATGCTCACCATCGCGCGCACGCTCATGGGCAATCCAGACGTGGTGCTGCTGGACGAGCCCAGCGAGGGGCTGGCGCCGATCATCGTCGAGAAGATCGGCGAACTGATCCAGCGCCTGCGCGACATGGGCACGACCCTGATCGTGGCCGAGCAGAACATGCATTTCTGCCTCGATATCGCCAGCCACGTCGCGGTGATCGACAAGGGTCATATCGTCTTCCGCGGCTCGATCGACGAACTGCGTGCCAACGACGACGTGAAGAAGCGCTACCTGGCCGTCTGAAGCACGACGCGGAGCCCGGGCTTCGCGTCTTCCAGCCGGATCGTGAGCCCATGCAGGCCGGCGATCGCCTTGACCATGGCGAGGCCGAGGCCGCTACCGGAGGTCGATCGGCTGCGGTCGAGCCGATAGAAACGGTCGAACACCTTGTCGTGCTCGGAAGCGGGGATGCCGGGGCCATTGTCGGCCACCTCGATCTCGAAAGTTTCACCCTGCCGTTTCAGGCCGAGCCGGACCTTCGTGCCCTCGGGCGTATGGCGCAGTGCGTTCTCCAGGAGATTCGAGACGAGCTGGGCGATCAGCTGCCGGTCCCCGGTCAGGGTCGCGCCGGGCTCGACCTGCACGTCGAGGGCGCGGTCGGAATCCTCGGCCACCGGTTCGTAGGTCTCGCCCAGGCTGTTCAGCAGCGCGGAGACGTCGAACGGGGCGAACGCGCTCTTCTGCGCGCCGGCCTCGACCTGGGCGATGCGCAGCAGGGCCGAGAAGGTCTCCAGCAGCGCGTCGGCCTCCTCGATGGCGGCATCCGTGGCGGCGCTGTAGTCCGCCGTCGTGGTGGCCCGCTCGCGGGCGTCCTCGAGCTGCTGGCGCAGCCGGCCGAGCGGCGTGCGCAGGTCGTGGGCGATGTCGCTCGACACCTGGCGCAGGCCGTCCATGAGCTGCTGGATGCGCGCCAGCATGGCGTTCAGGCTGGCCACGAGCTGATCGATCTCGTCGTGGGTGCCTCGCTCGGGAATGCGGGCGGAAAGATCGCCTTCCATGATCGCGCGGCTGGTGCGCGTGATCGTGTCGATGCGCCGGAGAAAATTGCTGCCGAGCAGCGCGCCGCCGGCGATGGCGAGCAGCAGGGTGAGTCCGCCGGACCAGGCGAAGGCGCGGATGATGGCGCGCTGCATGTCGACCAGGCGATTGGCGTCCTGCGCCACCAGCAGGAACGATCCGTCGGGCAGCGTCAGGCCGAAGCCGGTGAGCTTTGGCCGCTCGCCGGCGCGCTCGGGATCCAGCGGCTCCGGCTGCTCACCCTGGGGCTCGAAATCGACCGCGCCGTTGACCGGCGGCATGCCCGGCAGGTTGCCCACGACGACGCGGCGGTTGGGCGCCTGAAGCAGGTAGAAGATCGGGCCCTTGGTGCGGAAGTTGATGCGCCGCGTGATCTGCTCGGCGAGGCCGGCGAGTCCTGTGCGCCTGTGCACTTCGGCGAGCTGGTAGGCCTCGGAGCGCAGCACCGCGGCCATGTCGTTCTGCATGGCCGCCGTCGCCGTCCAGTACACGGAGACGAAGAGCACACCGGCGGAGAGGATGAACAGGACCGCGTAGAGCAGCGGCAGGCGAAAGCTC
>LSKJ01000565.1 GCA_001557035.1 Rhodospirillaceae bacterium CCH5-H10
CGGCCACTCCGTGGCCTCCTCAGGATGAGGTCGGTGGGTCAATCTGAGACGGAAAGACCCTAGAGCCCGCAGTCGAGACGCGCCCTCAGACGACCTCTGCCGCGCGCATCTCGGCGATCTCGGTGGCGGAGTAGCCCGCTTCCTTCAGCACCTCGTCGGTATGCTGGCCAAGCGTGGCCGGCGGGCGGTCGATCGAGCCGCCGCCGTGTTCGAGGCGGAAGCCCGAACCCACGACCCTGATCGGGCCGTGCTCGGTTTCGACGGTCTGCAGCACCGTGCGATGCTTGAACAGGTCGAGCTGCGCGGTCTCCGGGATGCTGTGCACGCGGCCGGCCGGCACGTCGGCCTTGGCGAAGCGCTCGATCCAGGTGCCCGAATCCTCGGTCTTCATCGCGCCTTCGACGATCTCGTGCAGGGCGGTGTTGTTGGCGATGCGCGTCGCCCAGTCGACGAAGCGCGGATCGTCCAGCACCTCCTCGCGGCCCAGCACCTTCATCAGGCGCTTGAACTGCGGATCGGTCATGACCGCGAGCACGATCCAGCCGTCGCGCGTCTTGAAGAGATTGCCCGTGGGCTTGCGCGTCACCGACAGGTTGGCGGCCTGGCCGTGGACGCGGCCGGTCATCATGTGCTCGGTGAACTGCTGCGCGAGATAGCCCATCACCGAGTCGATCATGGCGACGTCGACGAGCTGGCCCTTGCCGGTATGGGTGCGCTGGTAGAGCGCCGACGCCATGCCCAGCGCGGCGGTGGCCCCCGACATCACGTCGGCGCCGGCGAAGCCCACGCGCGTCGGGCCGTTGTTCTCGAAGCCGGTGATCGACATCAGGCCCGACATGGCCTGGATCATGCCGTCGAAGGCTGCGGTCTTGGACTCGGGCCCGACCTGGCCGAAGCCCGACACGGCGCAGTAGATCAGCCGGGGATTGATCTTGCTCAGCGTCTCGTAGCCGATGCCGAGCTTGTCCATCACGCCCGGCCGGAAATTCTCGACGACCACGTCGGCGGTTTCCACGAGGCGGTTGACGATCTCGATCGCCTTGGGCTGCTTGAGGTCGAGCGTGATCGAGCGCTTGTTGCCGTTCACCGCGACCCACGGTGCCGCGAGGCCCCGCTTCTCCCAGTCGTTGGACCGGGTGCCGAAGCGCATGTCGTCACCCTCGCGGGATTCGATCTTGATGACGTCTGCCCCGAGGAGGGCGAGCTGGTAGGAGCTGTAGGGCCCCGCCAGCACACGCGTGAAATCGACGACCTTTACGCCCGCAAACGGCTTGCTCATATCGCTCCTATGCCACGCCCGCCTGCTTGCGCTGGCTGAGCGCGACCTGCTTCACCTTGTCGAATTCGGCCCGCCGCTTGGCGACCTCTTCGGGCGGCATGCGTTCGAGATTGTTGTAGTCGTTCTTCCAGTCCCCGTCGTCGTTCCAGCGCAGCGGCGACTGGACCGTCGTGCGCGGACCGATCGAGCTTTCGAGGACCTTCAACGCGAGATCCAGCGTGAAACGCTGGGTGTCGGGCTCATGCGGCTTGCCGCAGGAATTGCCGAGCGGGAAGTCGCTGAACAGGAACCGGGGCACGCCCGCCCATTCGACGATGTCCTTCGCCGCTCCCATCACCACGGTGGGGATGCCGTTCCGTTCGAGATATCGGGCGACCAGACTCACGGTCTGGTGACAGACGGGTCATGTAGGGACGAGCAGCGCGGCGTCGACCTGGTCCTGGCGGCAGCGTGCGAGGATTTCCGGTGCGTCGGTCTCCAGCGTGACGCGCTGGCTGCGATTGGTCGGTGCGCCGTGGAAGCGGGCGGCCAGCTTGAAGCGGCCCTCGCGGGCGAACTCGCGCATCAGCGGCAGCGGGAACCAAGTGTTGCTGTCCTTCGCCGTCGTGTGCTTGCGGTCGTAGCCGATGTGGGAGATGCGGGTGTCGTGGTCCTTGTCCGTATCGCCGGAATAGACCGAATAGAACTTGGCGCCCGCATTGTAGAGCGCACCGGGACCCTGGTCGCCCTTGTCGGGCTGGTAGGGCGCCGCCGTCGAGATCAGCGCCAGCGTGCTGTCCTTCAGCGGCTTCTTGAGCGGCGTGAACGGCGCGTCGGTGTAGTGCGCCCAGCGGTAGGGATTGTCGTAGCCCAGCGCGAGGTAATACTCGCGGGTGCGGCGCATGTATTCGAGTGGCGCGTCGTATTCCGGCGCGAAATCTGTCGTGTCGACCATGGTCGAAAACTGAGCGCAGGAACGGGCGAAGTCAAACGAGCAGACGCCCGTATTCGCATGACGATATGTCATTTGGCGATAACGAGACCCGGGGCCGGCGGCCGTTCCAGAAGTTGGGAAAGCTGGCCCGGATGTAACCCCCCGGCCATAGTGCCGCCCAACTGCATCGCGCTATATATGAAACGAGACCGGACAGGCTGGGGAGCGCATCGCATGGCGATCAGACGGCGCAGCGTATTGGCAGGCGGCGCGGCCCTTTGGGTCGGCGCTCCGGCGATTCTGCGGGCCCAGACCCCGGCCCCGGCCGCCCCGGGCACGGTCCATGTCAGCCACGGCTTCGCCATGCACGGCGAGCCCAAGTACAAGGCCGATGCCGGCCCGCCGGACTACCTGAACCCCAACGCCCCCAAGGGCGGCAGCGTCCGTCTGGGCGCCCGCGGCACCTTCGATTCCCTGCATCCCTACATCGTGAAGAGCGTGCCGGCGGCCGGCATCAGCCAGCTCTGGGACACGCTGTGCTGGAATTCGCGCGACGAGGCCTCGACCGAATACGGGCTGATCGCCGAGACGATCGAGTGGCCGGAGGACCGCGCCTGGGTGGCCTTCACCCTGCGGCCGCAGGCGCGCTGGCACGACGGCAGCCCGATCACCGTCGAGGACGTGATCTTCTCGCTCGACATCCTGAAGTCCAAGGGGCTGCCGAACTACGCCTTCTATTATGCCGACGTGCTGAAGGCCGAGAAGGTCGGCGACCGTAAGGTCAAGTTCACCTTCCGCGACAGCACCAACAAGGAACTGCCGCTGATCATCGGTCAGCTTCCGATCCTGCCGTCCAAGTGGTGGGCCAATCGCGACTTCGAGAAGGTCTCGCTGGAGCCCGCGCTCGGCAGCGGCCCCTACAAGGTCGACTCCTTCGATGTCGGCCGGTCCATCACCTACCGCCGGGTCCCCGACTGGTGGGCGAAGGACCTCTGGATGAACCGCGGTCGCAACAACTTCGACGTGATCCGCTACGAATACTATCGCGACGTCACCGTGCAGTTCGAGGCGTTCAAGGCCGGCGACCTCGACGTCCGGCAGGAGAACATCGCGCGCAACTGGGCGACCGCCTACGACATCCCGGCGGTGCGCGACGGCCGCATCCAGCGCGCCGAGATCCCGCACGAACTGCCGACCGGCATGCAGTGCTTCGCCTTCAACACGCGCCGCGAATACTTCAAGGACAAGCGCGTGCGCGAGGCGATCGCCACGATGTTCGACTTCGCCTGGGCGAACAAGAACCTGTTCTACGGGATGTACAAGCGGAACGTCTCGTTCTTCGGCAACTCGGAGCTCGCCTCGTCCGGCCTGCCGACCGCGGCCGAGCTGAAGTACCTCGAGCCGCTGCGCGGCAAGATCCCCGAGGAGGTCTTCACCAAGGAATACGTGCTTCCCGAGACCGACGGCACCGGCAACGTCCGCGAGCTGGCGCGCAAGGCGCTGGCGCTCCTCAAGGAGGCCGGCTGGGAGGTCAAGGACGGCAAGATGACGGAGACGAAGACCGGCAGGAAGCTGGCCTTCGAGATGCTCCTGAACGATGCCAGCTTCGAGAGGGTCGTGCTGCCCTACAAGCAGAACCTGGAGCGCATCGGCATCGACATGAACGTGCGCACGGTCGACACCGCGCAGTTCAAGCGCCGCGAGGACGAGTTCGACTACGACATGATGGTGGAGGGTTTCGGCCAGTCGCTGTCGCCGGGCAACGAGCAGCGCGACTTCTGGGGCTCGAAGGCCGCCGACACGCCGGGCAGCCGCAACTCGCTGGGAATCAAGGACGCCGCAATCGATTCGCTGATCGACACGCTGATCGCGGCGCCGGACCGCGAAAGCCTGATCGCCGTGACGAAGGCGCTGGACCGCGTGCTGCTGTGGAGCAACTTCGTGGTGCCCAACTGGCACAACAACAAGGTCTTCGTGGCCTACTGGAACCGCTTTGCGCGGCCCGAGAAGAGCGCGCGCTACGCGCCCTTCGCCTTCGACACCTGGTGGATCGACGAAGCCAAGGATCGCGCCCTGCAGCGCGAGAGGAAGTAGGCGTCCGGCCGCTCCATGCTCGCCTACATCCTGCGACGCCTCGTGCTGGTGGTGCCGACCCTGTTCGGCATCATGGTCATCAACTTCTTCATCGTGCAGGCCGCGCCCGGCGGGCCGGTCGAACAGACGCTGGCCCAGATCCAGGGCACGTCGGTCGACGCCACGGAGCGTTTTTCCGGCAGCTCCAGCGGCGGCGAGACGCTGCGGAAATCGGCCACGGATTCCTCGGGTGGCGGCGCCTATCGCGGCGCCCGCGGCCTGCCGCGCGAACTGATCGAGCGCATCGAGAAGATGTACGGCTTCGACAAGCCGATCGGCGAGCGCTTCCTGCTGATGATGAAGAACTACCTCGTCTTCGATTTCGGCGAGAGCTTCTTCCGCAACAAGCGCGTCGTCGACCTGATCATCGAGAAGATGCCGGTGTCGATCTCGCTCGGCCTGTGGACCACGCTGCTGATCTACTTCGTGTCGATCCCGCTCGGCATCGCCAAGGCGGTGCGCGACGGCTCGCGCTTCGACGTCGCGACCTCGACCACGCTGATCGTGCTGAACGCGATCCCGGGCTTCCTGTTCGCGCTCCTGCTGGTCGTGCTGTTCGCCGGCGGCTCCTACTTCAAGTGGTTTCCGCTGCGCGGCCTCGTCTCCGACGACTGGGCCTCGCTCGGCACGATCGACAAGGTGCTCGACTATTTCTGGCACATGGCCCTGCCGATCGGCGCCATGGTGATCGGCGGCTTCGCGACGCTCACCTTCCTCACCAAGAACTCGTTCCTCGAGGAGATCCACAAGCAGTACGTTCTGACCGCCCGCGCCAAGGGGCTGGTCGAGCGCCGCGTGCTCTACGGCCACGTGTTCCGCAACGCCATGCTGATCGTGATCGCGGGCTTTCCCGCCGCCTTCGTCGGTGTGCTGTTCACCGGCTCGCTGCTGATCGAGGTGATCTTCTCGCTCGACGGGATCGGCCTGCTGGGCTTCGAGGCGGCGCTGAACCGCGACTACCCGATCATGTTCGGCACACTCTACTTCTTCGGGCTGATCGGCCTCGTCATGGGGATCCTGGGAGACCTCATGTACACGGTCGTCGATCCCCGGATCGATTTCGAGGCGCGCGCCTGATGAACCCGATGAACCGCCGCCGCCTCGCGGCCTTCCGGTCCAGCAAGCGCGGCATGATCTCGCTGGCGATCTTCGGGACCCTGTTCTTCCTGTCGCTGTTCGCCGAGCTGCTGGCCAACAACAAGCCCATCCTCATCCGCTACGACGGCGGCTTCTACTCGCCGCTGCTCAAGGACTATCCCGAGACGACGTTCGGCGGCGACTTCCCGACCAACACCGTCTATTCCGACCCGGAAGTGAAGAAGCTGATCGAGGAGAAAGGCTGGATCCTCTGGCCGCCGATCCCCTACAGCTACGACACGGTGCTGAAGGGCGAGGGCCGGACGACCCTGCAGCCGCCGTCACGCCAGCACTGGCTGGGCACCGACGACTCCGGTCGCGACGTGCTGGCCCGCCTGATCTACGGCTTCCGCATCTCCGTCTTGTTCGGGCTGGCGCTCACCGTGGCCAGCACGGTGATCGGCATCGCCGCCGGCGCCGTGCAGGGCTATTTCGGCGGCGCAGTCGACCTCGTGATGCAGCGCTTCCTCGAAATCTGGTCGAGCATGCCGACGCTCTATCTCCTGATCATCCTGGCGAGCTTCATCCAGCCGGGCTTCTGGGTGTTGCTGGGCATCATGCTGCTGTTCAGCTGGATGGCGCTGGTCGGGCTGGTGCGCGCCGAATTCCTGCGCGGCCGCAACTTCGACTATGTCCGGGCGGCCCGCGCGCTGGGTATGATGGATGCGCGCATCATGTTCCGCCACATCCTCCCCAATGCGATGACCGCCAGCCTGACCTTCCTGCCCTTCATCCTGGCAGGCTCGGTCACGACGCTGACCTCGCTCGACTTCCTGGGCTTCGGCCTGCCGGTCGGCTCGCCCTCGCTGGGCGAGCTGCTGCTGCAGGGCAAGAACAACCTCACCGCCCCGTGGCTCGCCTTCACCGGCTTCTTCGTGATCGCGCTGATGCTGTCACTCCTGGTGTTCATCGGCGAAGCGGTGCGCGATGCCTTCAACCCGCGCAAGGTGCTGGCGTGAACGATTCCCTCCTGCTCGAGGTCAAGGACCTCTCCGTCAACTTCGGCACCGGCGACAAGGCGGTGCGCGCAGTGCGCGGCGTCAGCTTCGACATCAAGCGCGGCGAGACCGTGGCGCTGGTCGGCGAATCCGGCTCCGGCAAGTCGGTGACGGCGCTGTCGGTGCTGCAGCTGCTGTCCTATCCGTCGGCCAGCCATCCCACGGGGAGCATCCGTTTCCAGGGCCAGGAACTGATCGGCGCCTCGACGCGCGAGTTGCTGTCGGTGCGCGGCAACCGGATCTCGATGATCTTCCAGGAGCCGATGACGTCGCTCAACCCGCTGCACACGATCGAGCGGCAGGTGAACGAGGTCCTGATCCTGCACAAGGGCCTGTCGCGCGAAGCCGCGCGCAAGCGCACGCTCGAACTGCTGGAGCAGGTCGGCATCCCCGAGGCCGCCAAGCGCCTCGACGCCTATCCGCACCAGCTCTCCGGCGGCCAGCGCCAGCGGGTGATGATCGCCATGGCGCTCGCCAACGAGCCCGACCTGCTGATCGCCGACGAACCGACGACCGCGCTCGACGTCACCATCCAGGCGCAGATCCTGAAGCTCTTGAAGTCGCTGCAGGCGCGCTACGGCATGGCGCTGCTGTTCATCACCCACGACCTCGGCATCGTGCGGAAGATGGCCGACCGGGTGTGCGTGATGACCCAGGGCCGCATCGTCGAACAGGGCCCCGTGGCCGGGGTCTTCGACAATCCGCAGCACAGCTACACCCAGCACCTGCTCTCGGCCGAGCCCAAGGGCCGGCCGGCGGAAGCCGATCCGTCGGCGCCCGAGATCCTGCGCCTCGACGACCTCAAGGTGCATTTCCCGATCCGGCGCGGCCTGATGCGCCGCACGGTCGGTCACGTGAAGGCGGTCGACGGCGTCAGCATCGCGCTGCGCGAGGGCCACACGATCGGGCTGGTCGGCGAATCGGGATCGGGCAAGACGACGCTGGGCCTCGCTCTGCTGAAGCTGGAGCGCAGCGAGGGCGGCATCCGGTTCGACGGCCGCGAGCTGCAGGGCTTGAGCCAGCGCGAGCTGCGGCCGATGCGCCGCGAGATGCAGATCGTCTTCCAGGATCCGTTCAGCTCGCTCAGCCCGCGCATGTCGGTCGGCGAGATCATCGGCGAGGGACTGGAGGTCCACAGGATCGGCACACCGGCCGAGCGCGCCACGATGATCGAGCAGGTGCTGCGCGAGGTCGGGCTCGATCCGGCGAGCCGCGACCGCTACCCGCACGAATTCTCGGGCGGCCAGCGCCAGCGCATCTCGATCGCCCGCGCGCTGGTCCTCAAGCCGCGCCTGATCGTGCTCGACGAACCGACCTCGGCGCTCGACATGAGCGTCCAGGCCCAGATCGTCGACCTGCTGCGCGACCTTCAGCAGAAGTACAAACTTGCATATCTCTTCATCAGCCACGACCTCAAGGTCGTGCGCGCCCTGGCCGACGAGGTCGTCGTCCTGCGGCATGGCAAGGTGGTCGAGCGCGGGCCGGCGAGCCAGATTTTCGAGGCGCCGCAAACCCCTTACACCCAGGCGCTCATCGCCGCGGCCTTCAACCTCGAGGCGATCGGCGCCGACAGTCGAGTCGTCGCGACCTGATTGTTTCAATTGCACGGAAGTTTGTGACGGCTTGCAGGCCTCGCGCGACAAATTTATGAGGAGGGCCTGAAAGGGAGGACCGTCATGATCGGCTTCCGCTGCGTTCTTGCCGCCGCTGCTCTCGTCGTCGCCACCCCGATCGTCCTGTCCGCCGCCTTCGCCCAGCCTGTGCCGATCACCCTGGGCACTGCATCCGTCGGCGGCACCTATCACGTCTATGGCGGCGTCGTTGCCGCCCTGCTGACCGACAAGGCCGGCATGCAGGTGACGACACAGCAGACGCAGGGACCCAACCAGAACGTCATCATGATCGACGACGGCAAGATCGGCCTCGGCATGACGACCATCGGCGTCGCCCTGCAGGCGCTGCAGGGTTCCGCGCCGTGGACCAAGGGCAGGAAATACGACAGCATCCGCGCGCTGTTCCCGATGTACGACACGCCGATGCAATGCGTCGCGCTGAAGAAGTCGGGCATCACCAGCTTCAGGCAGCTCGAGGGCAAGACCGTCGGCACCGGCCCCAAGGCCGGCACCCCCGGCACCTACTTCCCGCTGATCTTCGATGCGCTGGGCATGAAGGTGACCGCGCGCAACGGCCAGGGCAGCGAGGTCGGCAACCAGCTAAACGACGGGCTGATCGACGCCTTCTGCTTCGGTGCCGGCGTGCCGGTGCCGATCTTCACGCAGCTCGATTCCGAGCAGGCGATCAACTTCTTCACGTGGACGCCGGAAGAGATCGCGACCATCCGCGCCAGGATACCGGAATTCACCGAGTCGACGGTGCCGAAGGGCCACTACAGGCAGCAGACGGAGGACCAGAAGACGATCGGCCTCTACAACTTCGCGATCGCCAGCAAGGACATGTCCGACGCGGTGGCCTACAGGATCACCAAGACCATCCTCGAGAACAATTCGGCGATGATCCGCGCCCACGCGGCGGCCAAGGAGACGGTCGCGGCCAACGCGACCCGAAACACGGTCCTCACATTCCACCCCGGCGCCGTGCGTTATTACAAGGAAAAGGGAATCAAGCTCGACCCGGCGACGCTCCCTAAGTAAAAGGCTGCATGGCCGGAGCTATTGCCTACATCAGCCGCGATACCGACGGCGTCCTCTGGAACAAGGTCCTGGAAGCAGGCCTTGGTCCCATCGATTTCCGCACCCGGGACAATCTCGGGAACAAGGACGACATCGAAGTCGCCCTCGCCTGGAAGCCGGACCGCGGCCTGATCGCCTCCTTCCCGAATGTAAAACTCATCGTGTCGCTGGGCATGGGCGTCGACCACCTGCTGGCCGACGATCAGCTGCCGGCCGGCGTGCCGATCACCCGCATCATGGACGACGGGCTGGTCGGGCAGATGAGCGAGTACGCCATCTACTTCGCGCTGCGTCACCACCGCGACATCGACAAGTATGCCGAGAGTCAGCGGGCGAAGGCGTGGAAGCCCGAGGATTTCGTCGACACCATCCATCGCCGCATCGGAATCACCGGCCTCGGCACGATCGGCCAGGACACGGCGAAGAAGTTCGCGGCCCTGGGCTTCCCGACCGCCGGCTGGAGCCGCACGCAGAAGACCGTGCCGGGCGTCGAGACCTTCCACGGCCCGGACGGGTTGGCCGCCTTCCTCGCCCGCACCGACATCCTGGTGAACGTCCTGCCGCTCACGCGCGACACCAGGGGCCTGCTCGACGCCAGGCTGTTCGCCGCCCTGCCAAAGGGCGCCTACCTGATCAACATGGGTCGCGGCGGCCACGTCGTCGATGACGACCTGCTGGCCGCGATCGATTCGGGCCATCTCTCCGGCGCCGCGCTCGACGTGTTCAACACCGAGCCGCTGCCGCCGGATCACCGCTACTGGACGCATCCCAAGGTCAAGGTGACGCCGCACATCGCCGGCGCCACCAACCCGCGCACCGCCTCGCCCGGCGTGATCGAGAACATCAAGCGCATGCGGGCCGGCCAACCGCTGATCAACACGGTCGACCCGGTGAGCGGTTACTGAGCCTCTTATTGGAGCGCGCAACTCCAGTTGCGCTCAAGCTTCGCCGAACAGACAAAAGTATGAGCGCAACTGGAGTTGCGCGCTCCAATGACACCTACTTCCCGAACCGGTCGGCAATCGTGCGGTAGATCGCGCGCGCGACCTGGGCTTCGCCGCCTTCGGGACGACCGGGGCGGCTGCTGTTGTTCCAGGCCATCATGTCGAAATGCGCCCACGGCACGTCGTCGGGCACGAATTCCTTCAGGTAGAGCGCGGCCGTGATCGCGCCGCCGAAGGCGCCGGCCGACACGTTGTTGATGTCGGCCACCTTGCTGGCCAGCATCTGTCGATAGGGCGCGAACAGTGGCATCCGCCACATCGGATCTGTGACTTCGTCGCCGGCGGCGATCAGCGCATTGGCCAGCTTGTCGTCGTTGCAGAACAGGGCCGGCAGGTCGGGGCCCAACGCCACGCGCGCCGCGCCCGTCAGGGTCGCGCAATCGATCATCATGGCGGGCTTCTCCGACGCACCCTCGTCCAGCGCATCGCAGAGGATCAGGCGACCCTCGGCGTCGGTGTTGCCGATCTCGACCGTGATGCCCTTGCGCGTCCTGATCACGTCCATCGGCCGGAAAGCGTTGCCAGATACCGAGTTCTCGACCGCCGGCACCAGCACGCGCAGCCGCACGCGCAGGCCGGTCGCCATGATCATCGACGCCACGGCCAGCACCGTGGCCGCACCGCCCATGTCCTTCTTCATCATCAGCATGCCGGCCGCCGGCTTGAGGTCGAGGCCGCCGGTGTCGAAGCACACGCCCTTGCCGACCAGCGTCACCTTGGGATCGCTCGCCCTGCCCCAGGTGAGGTCGATCAGGCGCGGCGCGCGCACCGAGGCGCGGCCGACCGCGTGGATCGTCGGATAGTTCTGCCTGAGGAGATCGTCGCCCACGATCACCTTGATCTTCGCCTTGTGCGCCCGGGCGAGCTTCTGGGCCGCCGCGGCCAGCTCGGCCGGTCCCATGTCGGACGACGGCGTCGTGATGAGATCGCGCGCCATCGAGATCGCCTCGATCGTCGCCGTCGCCCGCTTCTTGTCGGCGCCCGCGGGCCACACGAAGCGCGGGCCTTCCTTGCCCTTGCTGGCGCGATAGCGCTCGAACTTCCAGGCGCCCAGTCCGATCGCCACGGCCACGTCGGTCATCGATACCGGCGCGGTCTTGCCTTCCAGCCGCCACGTCGCCACCGGCAGCTTCGCGGTCAGCCCGCCGAAATCCCACAGGGTGGGCGCATCCGGGATCACAAGCACTGCACCGGACGCCTTGCCGTCACGCCCTGGCAGCACAACGACATCGGCCGGCGATCCGGCGAGTCCGAGCGATTCGACCCAGCCGCGCGTGGCAGCGGACTGCGCCTTCAACCAGGCGCCCCATTTCGATCGAGCAACAAACTGCAGGGGGAGAGAGGAAGAAGAACGGTCGACGAACGGCAGCGACATGGCCATGCTCACAAACATCAGAAGAGCGATTACATTGCCGGTCAAACTCCATGGCTGGCAAGGAGGGCGTAGATGGCCGAATTCACCGTCGTGATCGGCAACAAGAACTATTCGTCATGGTCGCTGCGCGGCTGGCTGATGGCCAGGATCGCCGGCATCGACTTCGACGAGATCGTGATACCGCTCGACCGGCCGGAGACGCAGGCGGCGATCCGCAAGCACTCGCCCTCGGGCCGTCTCCCGGTGCTGCTGCATCGCGGCCTCGCGGTATGGGATTCGCTCGCCATCGCCGAGTATCTCAACGACATGAAGCCCGAAGCCGGCCTGTGGCCGCCCTCGGCCGCGGCGCGCGCCCACGCCCGTTCGATCTCGGCGGAGATGCATTCGAGCTTCCCCGACCTGCGCAACAGCATGCCGATGAACATCCGCGCTTCCTATCCCGGCATGGGCATGACGACAGGCACCCGCGCCGACATCGAGAGAATCACCTCGCTCTGGCGGGATTGCCGCAAGCGCTTCGCCGGCGCCTTCCAGAAGGACGATGGCTTCCTCTTCGGCGCGTTCGGCGCGGCCGATGCGATGTTCGCGCCCGTGGTGACGCGCTTCAAGACCTACGGCGTCACGCTCGACACCGACGCCGACGCCTACTGCACGGCGGTGCTGGGGCATCCGGCGATGAAGGAATGGATCGACGCGGCCCAGCACGAGCCGTGGCTGATCGACAGCTACGAGCTGAAGTAAGCGACGGCGGATCGCGCGCGGGCTCAGGCGTTCTTGCGGGCGCCTGTCTTGCGTTTGGCGGCCTTGCGCTTCGCCGGGACCTTCTTCCCCTTGGCGCGGGCTTCGGAGAGGCCGATGGCGATGGCCTGCTTGCGGCTGGTCACCGTTCCGCCTTTGCCGCCCGGCCCGCTCTTCAGCGTGCGCTTCTTGCGGCGGTGAAGCGCCCTCTTAACCTCCTTGCCGGCACTGGGGGAGTATTTGCCCATGGCTTCCTCCTGTGGTTGGCGAGTCGAACCTATACGGAGCCGGAAAGCGCCGATTCCCTCCTCTGCTCGGCCATCAAGACCCTGTCGGTGGACCTCGCCGCGTTCCTTTCCTCGGGCGTGAGGAACAGGCGCCAGCGGCGCGCGCCGACGCCCCATGCGCGGCGGCTGGAATAGACGGCGAGCGGCGGCGCCAGCAGCAGTCCGGCCACCACCGGCAGGAGCCAGGGCAGGAAGGCTGGCGCCCAGTTTCCGATCACCAGAACGGCGACGACGCCGACGACGACCTGGCCAACATGCCGCGCCAGCGCGGTGTCCCATTCCATGCCACGATCGCCCCGCGCCTGCGGCGGCCAGCCGACGGCCCGCCCCGCCAGGATTCCCAGCACGAACGTCGAGTGGAACAGCATCATCATCGGCGCCAGCAGCATCGAGAAGAGCGTCTCGAGAAGAACGCTGAGCGTCATCGCCAGACGTCCGCCATGGCCGCGAGACGAGGCGCCGAGGCGCAGCACCAGCGCCAGCAGCTTCGGCAGGAAGAGAACGCAGGCCGTCATGACGAGAAGTCCGTGCACGTGGCCGGTATTGTATTGCGGCCAGTTAGGAAACAGCGACGGCACGCTGCCGAAGTAGCTCGGACCGACGATCTCGTGCTCCAGCACGATCGACGCGCTCAGGATCAACGACCCCAGCCAGAGCGGCGAGGCTAGATAGCCCATGATGCCCATCGCGAGATGCAGGCGGCTCATCCAGTGGAGGCCGCGCGCAACCAGCAGCCGTCCATGCTGGAGGTTGCCCTGGATCCAACGCCGGTCGCGCACGGCATAGTCCGCGACGTTCGACGGCAACTCCTCGTAGCTGCCGCCGAGCGTCGGGAGGTTCCAGACGTACCAGCCGGCGCGCCGCATGAAGGCGGCCTCGACGAAATCGTGACTGAGAATCTCGCCGCCGAACGGCGCCCGGCCGGAAAGCACCGGCAACCGGCAGTGATCCGAAAAGGCCGCGACGCGGATGATGGCGTTGTGGCCGAAATAGTTCGCCTCGCCCTTCTGCCAGAAGGCATGGCCCGTGGAGAGCATGCCGCCATAGACACGTGCGGAGAATTGCAGGACGCGGGCGAACAGGGTTTCCCGCCCCATGGGTTCGGCATGGGTCTGCACCATGCCCGTGCGCGGACTGGCGTCCATCAGCGCCGCCAGGCGCACCATCGTGTCGCCGGACATGACGCTGTCGGCATCGAATACGATCATGTGGTCGTAGCGTCTGCCGTGGTGATCGAGCCAGTCCGCGATGTTGCCGGCCTTGCGCCCCACGTTGGCGGTGCGGCGACGCCAGTGCAGCCGCTCGCCCAGGCCGAGGCGCCGACGCAGGGTCTGCGCGCCCTTTTCTTCTTCGGCGGCAATCGCGTCGATCGTGGTGTCGCTCAGCACGAACAGATCGAACGCATCCGCCTGGCCCGTGGCTTCCAGCGAGCGCCATGTCGTCTCGAGCCGCGCAAAGACCTCATCCGGTTGCTCGTTGTAGACGGGAACCAGGAGGGCGGTGCGGCCTCGCAGCGCCGGCACGGCGCCGTCGCCGGGACCGGCGCGCGACAGCGAGAGCGGATGCAGACCGGTGGCCTTCAGCAGGAAGCCCAGTATGGCCGCCCAGAAGGAGAGCACGATCCAGGCGAAGCTCAGCGCAAAGACGCCGAGCAGGGCGATTGCCAGTCCCGGCGGCACCTGAGGCCCCAGCGCCATCCCCAGCAGGTGGACGCCCGCGGCCGTCGTGATCGCGACCGCCGAGAACAGCACGAGCCGGCGCCAGGTGGCACCCCCGGCATGCCGGTCGAGGTTCCAGTTCGTCTCGTAACGCTCATCGGCCATTGGATTGGCTCTCCTCAAGGGCGGAGCACGATGTTGAACGTCTCGCTCAGCCGTTCGCCGCCCGCCGTCAGGTGCGCCCTGACGTCGGAGGGACGGCGGCCGTCCAGCTCGACATCGAGAAAGAGGCGGCGATTGGTCGAGCCGGGCGGGCGATCGATGGCGGCACGCAGGAAGCGGCCGGCCGATACTGTGACGTTGGACTCGACGAGCCGTTCCGCGCCCAGGGCGGACAAAGCGTCGCCCTCGAACTCCACGACCAGACGGCGCGCCTTCGAATTGCCCTCGATCGGTCCCTGACGGGTGGCGACCACGCGGGCCAGGGGAGAAAGGGCCGCGTCGTCGGCAAGAGCGGAGATTCGATAGCGGTACTCGAGCGCCTGCCCCTTGGTGACGGGCCAGCGCGCAACCCAGAAGGCCACGATATTGTCGTGATACTCCGAGGGCGTAGGGATCTCGACGAGCCGGACCTCGCCCTCGCCCCAGTCGCCTTTCGGCTCGATCCAGAGGCTGGGCCGCGCCTGATATTGCGCCACGCCGTCCTGATACCGCTCGAAGCGACGCTCGCGCTGCATCAGCCCGAAGCCGCGCGGATTGTTGTCGACCAGGGCCGACACCTGCAGCGTTCCCGGATTGCCGAGGGGGCGCCAGATCGATTCACCGCCGCCCGTCAGGACCGCGAGCCCGTCGGAATCGTGCACCTCAGGGCGGAAATCATCGCGCCATGGCCCTGACTTGCCCGAGAGGAACATGCTGGTAAGCGGTGCGATTCCCAGCACCGACACGCCATGTCTCAGGAACAGCCTTGCATCGACATCGACTGTCGTCCGCGGTCCCGGCGTGACCACGAACGCATAGGCGCCGCTGGCTCCGGGCGATTCCAGGAGGGCATAGAGGGTCACCGACGCATCCCCCGGCGCCGGCTCGACCAGCCAGAATTCGCGGAACTCGGGAAACTCCTCCGATCGCGGTTGGGCGGTATCGATCGCCAGCCCTCGCGCCGATGCGCCATAAGTCTGGCCCTTGCCGATCGGCCGGAAATAGCTGGCACCAAGGAACGACACGATCTCGTCGAAGCGTTCGCCGTGCAGAGGATGAGTGAGTTTGAAGCCGGCAAACCCGACGTTGGTCGGCGTATGGCCGGCACCAAAGTCGAAGAGCGACGGCGACGGCGTCAGCGCCGTGATACGTCGGTCCGTTCGCGCGATGACGTTCAGCTTCACCGGCGTCTGGTAGAGGAAACCGGTTGGAAAGAACTCGACGCGGAAATCGCTTCCACCCTCGCGCCACAGCGTCGATTCGGGCCTGAGCCGGATGCCTCGATAGGCGTCGTACCCAAGGCTCACCGTTTCGGGGATGGGCGCTTCCTTGCGATAGGGCTGGGACGCCGAGGCGCGTGCGCGGTCCACCAGCGTACCGAAGAAGTCCTCCGCACTCGCCGACGATGCAGCCATGCCGACGCAGACGAGAAACAGTGCGAACAGCCTGATCACGGCACCTCTTGCTGACCTGATGACGCGCATGGGCGTCCAGCGCAGCCGCAACGCAACGCGAAGATTTGCGGTTGCGGGGGCGACGACGATGCACGTCGTCGGTCCGCAAACGGACATCGGCAACCGCCTCCAGATAGTCAGGCAACGATATGCGCCGAGGGTACGTTAGCGCGCTGCAACCACCCCCGGCGTGTCGCCGGGCAAGAGCTTGCCGAGGGAGTCTACGAATGGCCGACACGTCACAGGCGAGTGCGCCGAAAGAGACCAAGCCGGATCTGGGCGCCGCCGTATCCGAGATCAAGAATGCGCTTACGGGAAAGGCCGAGGAGCTGGCCGGGCGCTCCGCCGAGACCGGGGCGGATGCCGTGTCCGCGCTCGGCAAGACGGCCGCCACACTCGCCGGGAGCTTGCAGGACCAGTCCCCGGCGGTCGCCGATTATGTCCGCTCGACCGGTCAACGGATCGACCGCCTGGCTGACGACTTGCGCGACAAGTCGGCGGGTGAGCTGCTCACCATGGCGACCGACTTCGGCAAGCGGCAACCGCTCGCCTTGCTGGCCGGCTCGGTCATCGTGGGCTTCGCCCTGTCGCGCATCGTCAAGGCCGGCATCGGCGCTTCGACCGAACCCGCCGGACCCCGGGCAAACGAGCCCAACGTCGGCCGCATCGACGTCTAGGAGGGCTGCATGAACACCACCGAAAGGCCGGGCGTCGTCGCCCTGGTGACGGACGCGCTGGGACGAAGCGCCGACCTGTTTCAGACCGAGATCCGGCTCGCCCGGGTCGAAATCGGAGAGAAGGCCGAGGCCCTGCGGACCAGCCTGGTCAGCGGCATCGTCATGATGCTGGTGGGTACCGTCTTCATGATCGGCGCCCTCATCCTGGTCCTCCAGGCGCTCGTCGCCGCCCTGATCGAAAGCGGCGTCAGCCCCGCCGTGGCGATCCTGATCGTCGCCGGCGGATCGGCCTTGGGGGGCATCATCGTCCTCATGGCCGGCAAGAAGACGCTTGGCGCCGTCGATCCCACCCCGACCCGCACCATCACATCCCTGCAGAACGACGCCCGCATGGCGAAGGAGAACCTGACATGAGAGAGAGCGCCCAACTCCAACGCGAAGCCGAGGCCCAGCGCGCCGGCCTGTCCAACACCCTCGGCCAGCTGCGCGAAGGCATGACCACCTCCGCCCTCTCGACCGAGCTGGTCGGCGTTCTGCGCGACAGCAGCCTCTCGGTGGTGAAGAGCCTGGCCGAATCGGCCCGCACCAATCCCGGCGCGGCCCTGCTGATCGGCGCCGGCCTGACCATGATGCTGACGCGCACCACCGGAGCCGACGTGATGGCAACGGCGACTTCCGCGCTCAAGACCGCGACGACCGTCGGCACCGACGCCGCCACGGCGGCGGCCGGAAAGGTGAAGAGCGCCGCCGGTACGGCGGCCGACACCGCCAAGTCCCTCGCCGGACAGGCGACCGACAAGGTCACGGGAATGGCCACGAAAGCCGAGAAGCTGGCGCTCGATACGGCGGGTTCCCTGACCGATCAGGCCAAGGGAGCGGCCGACGCCGTTCGCGGCGCAGCGGGCGAGCAGGTCGACCATGCCAAGCGGCTGGTCGAAGAGGGCAAGGAGACGGCCGAGCATCTCAACCAGGATGCATCGAAGCTCGCCGCCGACACCCGGCAGGCTGTCACGAAGCTCTTCGAGGAGCAGCCCATCCTCGTCGCGGCCATTGGGACGGCGCTGGGCGCCCTGTTCGGCGCGGCGCTCCCCGTGTCGCAGGCCGAGCGTCAGGTGCTGGGCAAGGTCGGCGCCGAGGCGATCGACAAGGGCCGCGACGTCCTCGAGACCGCAAAGACGGCCGTCGGCGAGCAGATTGCCGACGCCCATCTCGGCGAGAAGGTCGGCGACATGGCCGGCAAGCTCGTCGACTCGATGGTCCCCTCCTCGTCTTCCCGTTCCGCCTGATCCCGTTCCGAAGGAATTACAATGCCCGCCAAACAGGATGCCATCGCCCTGCTGAAGGCCGATCACCGCAAGGTCGAGGATCTCTTCGAGAAGTTCGAGAAGGCACGAGATGCCCGCCGCAAGCAAAGCCTCGCCACCGAGATCTGCACCGAACTCACGATCCACGCGACCATCGAGGAGGAAATCCTCTACCCCGACTGCAAGGATGCCGTGGAGGACGACCTGCTCGACGAATCCTATGTCGAGCATGACGGCGCCAAGGTCTTGATCGCGGAAATCTCGGCCGGCTCGCCCGACGACGATTTCTACGATGCCAAGGTCAAGGTCCTGTCGGAGATGATCAAGCATCACGTCAAGGAAGAGGAGCGGCCGGGCGATGGCCTGTTCGCGCAACTGCGCAAGGCCGACCTCGATCTCGTCGAGATGGGCGAGCGGCTGAAGGTCCGCAAGGCGCAGCTCGCGAAGAAACTGGCGGGCGTCGACCTGCCGCCGCCGGAGACGCGCAGCTTCACCGGCCACGAGCTGGTGCAGAGCAAGCCGCTCGAAGCCCGCGCCTAGCGGGCCTGCGGGCGCGCCTCTGGCCGGGACGGCAGCCGCCCCCTACAAAGGCGGCATGTCGTTGCATTGGCTGATCGATTCCAAGACCCGACGGGTCACCATCACCGCCGATGGTGACTTCACGCGCGGCGAGATCGAGGACTATGTCCGGGCCGTCGATGCCGGCGGCGCGGTAAACTGGGCCAAGCTGTTCGACGGCCGCGTCGGCCGCCCCGCCATGGGCCGCGAGGACATGCTGGCGCTGGGCGTACTCTTTCGCAGCTATCACCAGCGCGGACCTGTCGGGCCGCTGGCGGTCGTCGTGGGCGACAGCCAGGTCGAACGGACTGAGCGCCTGCTGGGCATCCTGGCGACGGCCGACCGGCCGATGCGCTTGTTCCGAAGCCTCGAGCCCGCGCAGCGCTGGATCGAGCGCCAACCGAGCGCCTGAGCAAGAGTTCTTCCGGGTGAGATGCAATTACCACCACCAACCTCATGCTGAGGAGGCCCGAAGGGCCGTCTCGAAGCATGGGCACGAGCACCACGTTTGTTGCCCATCCTTCGAGACGC
>LSKJ01000566.1 GCA_001557035.1 Rhodospirillaceae bacterium CCH5-H10
CCTGAGGAGGCGCGAAGCGCCGTCTCGAAGGATGGGCAACAGGCAAGGTGCGCGTTCCCACCCTTCGAGACGCGCTCCTGCGGAGCGCTCCTCAGGGTGAGGTGGTCTTTGCAGTGGTGATTCTTTCTCGACCGGAAAAACGCTAGGCCGGAGACCGCCGCAGCCGTCAGGCCGCAGGCTTCACGATCTTCATCTGCTCGTCGAGATCGTCGGCGATGAAATTGCGGACGACCTCGTCGAGATCCTTGTCGGTCTCGAAACCGAGCTTTCGCGAGCGCACGGAATCGATGCCCTGGGGCCAGCCGTCGCAGATCCTCTGGATCGCCGGATCGTGCTGCCACACGACCTTGCCGACCTTGCGGTTGCCGGCATGGCGGCCGATCGCCTGTTCGAGGTCCTTCGCCGTCACGTTGATGCCGTTCAGCAGCAGCGTGCGCCCGGGACCGAAGGCATCGGCCGGCAGGTCGTGCAGGCGCATGAAGGCATCGACCGTCTTGCGCGGACTCAGCACCACCATGACCGTCTCCGGCGTCACCGGGCAGACCACGTCCACGCCGGTCAGCGGCTCGCGCAACACGGAACTCGCCCAGGTCGAGGCTGCCTTGTTGGGGAGGCCGGTGCGGACGCAGATCGTCGGCAACCTGACGGCGGTGCCGCGGAGGAAGCCCTTTCGGGTGTAGTCGCGGACCAGGAACTCGCCGATCGACTTCTGGGCGCCGTAGGAGGTCTGCGGCGTGAGCGGCGTGTCGTCGGTGACGGCCGGCGGCAGGTCGCCGCCGAAGGCGGCCAGCGAACTGGTGAAGACCACGCGCGGATTGGTGCCGAGCGCCCGGCAGGCTTCGAGCACGTTGCGCGTGCCGTCGAGATTGACCCGGTAGCCCAGGTCGAAATCGGCTTCTGCCCCGGCGCTGACCACGGCCGCGAAGTGGAACACCGTCGACGCGCCCTGGACGATCGACTGCACGGTCGCGAAGTTCGAGATGTCGCCGGCGATGGTCTTGACCCTCGGATCGTCGAGGCCCGGCCCGCTGGCCTTGGCGACGTCGAACAGCAGCAGCTCGCCCACCTTCTGGGGCTGTCCGGAAGGACCGGCGATCTCGCCCTGCTGCAGGATGCGTCGCGCGAGCTTCTTGCCGAGGAAGCCCGCGCCGCCGGTGATGACCACCTTCATGTCGTTTCCGTCCCGATTTCGTTGTGTGTCGACGAAAGTGTGCACAGATCGCCGTTCGCAGTCTATGTTTGCCGGATATGGCGGGCCCCAGCGACATCTACGTCTTCAAGGACGCTCTCATCGTCCTCGGAACGGCGGCCGTCGTGGCGCCTGTGGTCCACCGCCTCAAGATCAGTCCCGTCCTCGGTTTCATGGTCGTGGGAGCCGCGCTCGGCCCCTATGGACTGGGCCGCCTGGCCGACTTCTCGCGGGCCATCGACTGGATGACGGTCACGGGCGAGCGGCAGATCGCCTTCATCGCCGATCTCGGCATCGTCTTCCTGCTGTTCTTCATAGGCCTCGAACTCTCGATGCGCCGCATGATCACCATGCGCCGGCTCGTGTTCGGCCTGGGCGGCCTGCAGGTGGTCCTGTCGGCCATCGTCATCAGCCTGGCTGCGCTTTGGCTCGGCCAGCCAGCCGCCGCCGCGCTCATCATCGGCACCTGCCTGGCGCTCTCGTCCACGGCCATCGTCATGGAACTGCTGTCGGGCCAGCGCCGCATGATGTCGACGACCGGCCGCACCAGCTTCGCCATCCTGCTGGCGCAGGATCTGGCCGTGGTGCCGCTGCTGTTCCTGATCAGCGCGCTGGGCGGGCATTCCGAGGGCTCGGTGATCCAGGGCGTCGTCGTGGCCGTGGTCGAGGCCGTCCTGGCGGTCGCGGTCATCGCGGTGGTTGGCCGGCTGGTGCTGAAGCCGCTGTTCCGCCTGGCCGCCAGCACCGACAACCCCGAATTCTTCATGGCCGCGACGCTGCTGATCGCCGTCGGATCCGGCGTGATCGCGGCCTTCGCCGGCCTCTCGATGGCGCTGGGCGCCTTCATTGCAGGCCTGCTGCTGGCGGAAACCGAATATCGCCGGGCCGTCGAGGCGATGATCGATCCCTTCCGCGGCCTGTTGCTCGGGGTCTTCTTCTTTTCGGTCGGCATGCACATCGACCTGAGCTTCATCTGGCGGGAACCGGTGCTCGTCATCGGCGGTTTCCTTGCCATGATGGTCGCCAAGACCCTGCTGCTGGTGCCGCTCTGCCGCTTCTTCGGTGTACCCTGGGCGGCCAGCGTCGAGACCAGCCTGCTGCTGGCCCCCGGCGGCGAGTTCGCCTTCATCGGCATCGGGCTCGCCACCCAGTTCGGCCTCGTGCAGCCGGGCGTCGCCGCGGGCGTCCTCGCGGTGGTGTCGCTGACCATGGGGACGCTCCCGTTCGTGTCCCTGTTCGCGCGCCGTGCCGCCCAGCGTGTCGCCAAGCAGGTGACGGGCGATGCACCGGCAACCCCGTTGCCTCCCGCCGACCACGCCAAACGCGTGATCGTCGTCGGTCACGGCCGCGTCGGCCAGCTCGTCTGCGATCTGCTCGACAAGCACGAGATCTCGTACATCGCCGCCGACCACGACGCGGTCCGCGTCGAGCGCTGGCGCAAGCTCGGGCGACCGGTCTATTTCGGCGACGCCTCGAATTCGCTGTTCCTGCAGCGCTGCGGCATCGACGAGGCAACGGGCGTGATCGTCACCATCGACACGGCGGCGGTCGACGACGTGGTACGGGCCGTGCGGGCGCGCCGACCGGACGTGATGATCGTGGCCCGCGCCCACGATGCCCAGCACGCCCGCCATCTCTACACGCTGGCCGTCACCGACACGGTGCCGGAAACGATCGAGGCCAGCCTGCAGCTGGCCGAATCGGCGCTGGTCGGGCTCGGCGTGCCGATGGGCCTGGTGATCGCCTCGATCCACGAGCGACGCGAGCAGGTGCGCAACGAGCTGCAGGCCGCAGCCGGCGGCACCGGATCGATGTCTGCCCGGATCCGCGACGCCCGCCGCGAGAAGGCCGCTAAACCATGAAGGTCATCAGCTGGAACCTCCTGCGGCTGACGGGCGCCGCCGTCGAGGACGTGGCGACGCTGATCGGCATCCAGAAGCCGGACGTGCTGCTGATGCAGGAAGCCACGCGGCATATCGAGAAATTGCCTGAACTGGTGGGCGGCCACTTCTACCGGTTGTCGTGGCTCGGCCGCATCCATGGGCTCGCGGTCTGGAGTCCGACCCATTTTCCCCGACCCGTCGCGCTGTCGCTGCCGGCCTCTCGCCTGCCCGGCCGGCTGCCGCGCCGTCGCGCCCAGATCATCCAGATGGGCGAGATCACACTCGCCAACGTCCACCTGTCGCATGGACAGCTCCTCAACCGCCGCCAGCTCGCCCGCGTCGCCGCGGCGCTGCAGGGAAAGCCGTCGGCGATCATCGGCGACTACAACGCGGTGGGGCCGGTGGCCCTGCCGGGATTTGCCGACGTCGGCCCGCGCGAGCCCACGCACCTGTCCGGCAACGTGATGCCGGTCCGGCTCGATCGCTGCCTGGCTCACGGGCTGGTCTGCCGCGCCTCCGCCGCGCTCGACTTCGGCCCGTCCGACCACCGTCCGATCAGGCTCGAACTGGCCCTCGCAGGCCCGCACGCCGAGCCCGCGCCGTCGCGGGCGCGCAAGGACCGGTTGGGCCGCTTCTACAGGTAGGGCTGCAACAGCCGCGCCGCGCTGTTGCGCAGGCGGATCGGCAGCGGGTCACCGTCGATGTCCGCCAGGGTCAGGCGACGGGTCGGCGTGCTGGCCTCGACGATCTGTCGCGCGAAGGCCGCATCGTGCAGTTCGACGTTCAGCTCGAAGTTCAGGCGGAAGCTGCGCGTATCCCAGTTCGCACTGCCGATGAACGACCAGGAATCATCGATCGTCATCAGCTTGGAGTGGTCGAACGGCGCCGGCATCAGCCAGATGCGGCAGCCCGCCTCAATCAGCGGCCGCAACGGCACGCGTCGCGCCCAGTCGAGGACCGCGTGGTTGGAATTCTCCGGCAACAGGATATCGACCTTGATGCCGCGCATCGCCGCGAGGCCCAGCGCCATGGTGAGCGGCTCGCCCGGCAGGAAGTAGGGCGTCACCACGCGGATCGAGGAGCGCGCGCACGAAATGGCGTGCAGCGTCACGAACTCGATCTGCTCCATGTCCTCGTCGGGCCCCGACGGGACGACCCTCGCCGACACCGTACCCACCGTCTCCAGCGGGGGGAACCAGCCCTCGTCGGGCAGGTGCTCGCCGGTCGTGAACAGCCAGTCGTCGGCGAAAGCGTCGGTAAGTTGCTCGACGACCGGGCCTTCGATGCGGAAATGCGTGTCGCGAACGGGGTGTGTCGGGTTGGCTGCCTCGACATTCTCCTCGCCGATGTTGAGACCGCCCGTGAAGGCGACTTTGCCGTCGACCACCAGCAGCTTGCGGTGGTTGCGCAGGTTCAGGAACGGCGTGCGCCAGGGGAAGTACGAATGGAGGAAGCGCGCGACCGGGACGCCCGCGGCGCGCAGGCGGACGTAGGTGCCCGACCAGAAATAGCCGCTGCCGATGCCGTCGATCAGCACCCGCACCTTCACGCCGCGCTTCTGCGCCTCGATCAGCGCCTCGTGGAATTTCTCGCCCGCGGAGTCGGCCCGGAATATGTAGCTGCATAGGCCCACGCTCGTCTGCGCGCGGCCGATCTCCTGGAGCATGCGCGGATAGGCCTCGTCGCCGCTATGCAGCATTTCGACCTTGTTGCCGGGCATCGAGGGCAGGCCCGTCAGGCGGCCGACGGCGTATTCCAGCGGAGTCAGCGCATCCGTTGCCACCGCCTCCGGCACGGCGACGGCCAGCGGCAGGCGCTGGCGTTTCAGCCGCTGGGCGCGCCGCTTCACCCGGTTGATGCCCATGATCGCGTAGAGCAGCCCGCCCATGAAGGGCGACAGCCAGGCGATACCGATCCAGGAGACGGCGGCGCCGACGCTGCGCTTGTAGAGCAGCACATGGACGGTGACCGCGCCGGCAATGGCGACGTGGGCCACCGCAGCAGCCGCACCCACCAACGCCGTTACATTGTCGTCGAGAATCACTTCGCCCGTTCCCCGACCCTTGCAACGCGGCTGGTCGAGGAACCGTTCTAGCGGCGACCCGTGTCGAATGCCATGCGTACTGCGAGCGCCGCTAGCACGGTTCCCATCAGCCATCGCTGCGCGGCCATCCAGAACGGCCGGCCGGCCAGGAACGCCGCGACCGAGCCGGCCGCCAGCACGATCAGCGCGTTGACCGTGAGGCTGATTGCGATCTGGGTCGACCCGAGCAGCAGGGTCTGTCCGAGGACGTTGCCCCGGTCCGCATCGACGAACTGCGGCAGCAGCGAGAGATAGAGCGCCGCGATCTTCGGATTCAGAAGATTGGTAAGCAGGCCCATGGAGAAAAGCCGCTGCGGCGAATCGGGCGGCAAGGCACGCACCTCGAATGGCGAGCGGCCGCCAGGACGCAAGGCGCTCCAAGCCAGCCAGCCAAGATAGGCCGCGCCCGCGAGACGCAGCGCATCATAGGCATAGGGGATCGCAAACAGCAGCGCCGTGATGCCGAACGCCGCCAGCAGCATATAGGTGACGAAGCCCAGCGCCACGCCACCCAGCGAGATCAGACCGGCCACCCTGCCCTGGCAGATCGAACGAGAAACGAGATAGGCCATGTTGGGGCCCGGGCTCAGCACCATCCCCAGCGCCACGGCCGCGAATGCAGCCAGGGCCGTCATCGACACCATCTCGCCCTCCGTGAAGCGATCTCAGGCGACCGCTTTGATGGTCTTCGCCGTGATGTCGACGATCTCGTCGATCTGCGCCTTCTCGATCACCAGCGGCGGCGACATGGCGATGGCGTCGCCGGACTGGCGGACCATCAGGCCGAGTTCGAAGGCCTTGGCGAAGGCCTTGTATCCCCGCGTGCCGACCGGTCCCTCGGGAGCGAGGTCGATGCCGCAGGCCATGCCGAGGTTGCGGATGTCGGTGACGTTCGGCAGGCCCTTCAGCGAGTGGATGCCCTCTTCCCAGTACGGCGACAGCTCGGCGGCGCGGGCAAACAGCTCCTCGTCGCGATAGATGTCGAGCACGGCCGACGCCGCGGCGCAGGCCAGCGGATGGGCCGAGTAGGTGTAGCCGTGGAAAAGGTCGATCGCGTTCTCCGGGCCGTTCATCAGGCCGTCGAACACGTTCTTGCGCACGAACACGCCGCCCATCGGCACGGTCGCGTTGGAAATGCCCTTGGCCACCGTCATCAGGTCGGGGATCACGCCGAACTTGTCGGCGGCGAAGCCGGTGCCGAGGCGGCCGAAGCCGGTGATGACCTCGTCGAAGATCAGCAGGATGCCGTGCTTGTCGCAGATCTCGCGCAGGCGCTTCAGGTAGCCCTTCGGCGGCGGCAGGAAGCCGGTCGAGCCGGCGCAGGGCTCGACGATGACGGCAGCGATGTTCGAGGCGTCGTGCAGGCCGACGATGCCTTCCAGCGCGTCGGCGAGATGGGCGCCGTTCTCCGGCTCGCCCCTGGAGAAGGCATTCTCCGGCAGATGGGTGTGCGGCAGGTGGTCGACGCCCGGGAGCATCGCGCCGAACCACTTGCGATTGTTCACCATGCCGCCGACGGAAATGCCGCCGAAGCCGACGCCGTGATAGCCGCGCTCGCGGCCCACGAAGCGCGTGCGCGTGCCCTGGCCGTTGGCGCGGTGATAGGCCAGCGCGATCTTGAGCGCGCTGTCGACCGCCTCGGAGCCCGAGTTGCAGTAGAAGGCGTGGTTGAGGTCGCCCGGCAGCAGGGCGGCATGCCGTGCCGCCAGTTCGAACGCCTTGGGATGGCCCATCTGGAACGAGGGGGCGTAGTCCATCTCGTCGAGCTGCTTGGCGATCGCCGCCTTGATCTCCTCGCGGCCGTGGCCGGCATTGACGCACCACAGGCCCGCGGTGCCGTCGATGATCTTGCGGCCCTCCGGCGTCCAGTAGTGGACGCCCTTCGCCCTCGCCAGCATGCGCGGGTTCTTCTTGAACTGCCGGTTCGCCGTGAACGGCATGAAGAACGCTTCGAGATTGTTGGCGGCGGGCGCGGTGTTCGGCGGCGTCATCGGCAAACCTTCAGGCTAAGAATGGACTTGAGACCAAGCTATCACTTGTTCACGTCGACAACCACGCGACCACGTATCTCTCCTTTGAGGATTTTTGGGGCCAGCGCCATCAGATCGCCGAGCCCCGCCTCGCTGACCGTGGAGTCGAGCTTGTCGAGCGGCAGGTCGCTCCCGAGACGACGCCACGCCTCCTCTCGCGGCGCCTTCGGCAGCATCACCGAGTCGATGCCGTAGACGGACACGCCACGCAGGATGAAGGGCAGGATCGAGCCCGGGAACGCGGGTCCGGCCGCGAGGCCGCACACCGCCGCCGCGCCGCCGTACTTCACCTGCGCCAGCGCCCTTGCAAACATCACGCCGGAAACGGTGTCGACGACGCCGGCGAAGCGCTCCCCGAGCAACGGCCGGTCCGGCGCCTCGGTCAGCTCCTTGCGGTCCATGATCGTCGTGGCGCCGAGCGCCTTGAGATAGTCGCCCTCCTGGGCGCGGCCGGTGGCGGCGACGACGGTGTAGCCGAGCTTCGCCAGGATCGCGACGGCGACCGAGCCCACGCCGCCGGCCGCGCCGGTAACGAGGATTTCCCCCGAGGCCGGCTTGATGCCGTGCTTCTCCAGCGCGGCGACGCAAAGCATGGAGGTATAGCCGGCCGTGCCGATCGCCATTGCGTGCCTGGGCGAGATCGAGGCGGGCAATTTGACCAGCCAGTCGCCCTTCACGCGGGCCTTGGTGGCATAGCCGCCCCAATGGAGTTCGCCGACGCGGTAGCCGTTCAGCACGACCTTGTCGCCGGGCTTGAACGACTGATTGTCCGACGTTTCGACCGTTCCCGCGAAGTCGATGCCGCCGACATGCGGCCAGGTCTTGACCAGCCCGCCGCCGCTCGTGAGCACGAGCCCGTCCTTGTAGTTCAGGGTCGAATAGTCGATGGCAACGGTGACGTCGCCCGCCGGCAGCCTGTCCTCGGGCAGGGTTTCGATGGTGCCGCTCACCTTGCGGTCGGCACCCTGGGTCAAGACGAGCGCGCGGAAAGTCATGGGATCTCCTCAACGAATGGCGGCCCCTCTGTAGCAAGGCCGCAGGCGCTCAAACAGCCTCGCCGGGACTGCCGTTTCGCGACTGCCGCCAGCGCATCCAGATGGCAGCGACGATCAGCAGGGCAAAGGCAATGGGTCCATGCGGGCTAACGTGGGCGATCTGCAGTCGCCAGCCGAAGGCGACCAGCACCGCCATGTTGGCCCAGCCGGCGAGGTCGGACGGCACCCTGTCCGAAAGCAGCAATGCAGCCGCATATTCTTCATTCCCGGTCCCGCTCACGGTCGTGTGAACGACCGCTGGTCCGTCAACGATTGCCAAGCGGTACGTGACAACCGCAGAGCAAGAAATGGACCAAGTTGATGAATGATCGATTCCACAACCTGATGGAGCTGTATTGGCGGCCTTGCTCAAAAACGGGAAGCCGCTTTGGCTGTGGCCTGTTAAGGTAAATGTAATTTATGAGTGGGGACACCCAGGGAACTTCCTTCGTATCGTGCACATGTTCGGAAATTATCGCCTCCCCGTCCTCTCGACCGTCCCGCGTTCAGGCACATGGTTCCTGCGATACGTGTTCTCCTTCGTCTGCCATCTGGACCAGGGTGGCCGACTGGACGATCTGCTGACCGGCGAAATCGTCGGTAATCCGCAGGGCCCGGCCTTCGATTTCGAGCGCTTCAGGGGCGGACCGTTGTTCCGCGTCGCGGGAACGCTTCCCGACGATCACCTTTTCATCGGGCACACGGTCTGCCCCGGCTTCGAAAACCGCAGCGACAAGCCGAGCTGGTGGAGACAGACCGGCTTCCATGTCCCGGGTTATGACTGCCTTCATGAAGAGGAGAGTTATCGCCACACGCCCGTCGACCTGGCGACCTACGATTTCGCTCCCATCAAGGTCCCGGCTATGGACCGCGCGGCAAGCAAGGGGCGTGGCGCTCCGATCGCGCTCGTCTATCGAAACCCCATCGACCAGGCCGCTTCGTATTTCCGCTACTGTCAGGCGCATGTGAACCCGGCCTACCACACGCTCCGGGGACGCCCGGTGGCGGATATGTCGTTTCGCGAATACCTCTTCGAGGCAGCCCTGACTTCCTATGCGCGCCAATTCCTTTCCTATCAGGAGCAGGCGACCCGTTACCCCGGACTCGTCAAGCTCGTTCCCTACGAATGCCTGATCGACCGGCCGCTCGAGACGATCACGACCCTGCTCGATCACTTCTCGCAAGCCCGCCGCCCCTGGCCGATGCTTGCCGCAGCCGTGCGGCTCGCCCGCAAGGAACACATGCGTGCAATCGAGGGCCGGCTCGGTCGCTCGCTCGATGGCACGCGCAACGGCCGCAACAGCCAAAGCCACATGCGGGCCTCGGACGACGCCGAGCGGGAACAGCCGATGGACGCGGGATTGCGGGAGGAAGCGATTTCGGCGCTGGGCGATATGGGTGTCGATTGCCGGCTCTTTGCCTGGCCAACGCAGCGGGCTCCGTCGATTCGGGTGGCATACGAAGACGACCAACGAGCCAGGAAGCACGCTTCTCGCTGAAGCCGTCCCGCCAGAGCAAGGACAAGCCGGTGTGCCAGTCTCGCTGAACTACCTCGAACAATTGGAAGCAGAGAGCATTCATGTGCTGCGGGAGACCGCTGCCGTGTTTTCCAATCCGGTGCTGCTCTACTCGATCGGCAAGGACTCATCGGTCCTTCTCCATCTCGCGCTCAAGGCATTTTACCCCGCCAAGCCGCCCTTCAAGCTTCTTCACGTCGACACGACCTGGAAGTTCCGGGACATGATCGCCTTCCGTGACCGGCGCGCCCGCGAACTCGGTCTCGAGCTTCTCGTGCATACCAATCAGGAGGGATTGAAGGCCGGCATCAACCCCATCACCCACGGTGCCGCGGTCCATACCGACGTGATGAAAACGGAAGCCCTGAAGCAGGCGCTGGATCATCACGGCTTCGATGCCGCGATCGGGGGCGCGCGCCGTGACGAGGAGCCGTCCCGCGCCAAGGAAAGGATTTTCTCCCGGCGCAACGCCTCCCATCGCTGGGATCCGCGCCGCCAGCAACCCGAACTCTGGAATCTCTACAACAACCGCATAGGCCCGGGCGAAAGCACCCGCGTCTTCCCTTTGTCCAACTGGACCGAACTGGACGTCTGGACATACATCGCACAGGAAGACATTCCGGTCGTTCCACTCTACTTCGCGGCAGAGCGGCCGGTCGTCGAGCGCGACGGAATGCTCATCATGGTCGATGATTCCCGCCTGCCCCTGCGGCCCGACGAAGTACCGCAGGAACGCTGGATCAGATTCCGCACGCTCGGATGCTATCCGCTCACTGGCGCCGTCGAATCCCGTGCGACCACGCTCGAGGCCATCATCGCCGAACTCGCGGACGCCCGGACATCCGAGCGCCAGGGCCGGGCGATCGATCACGGTGCAGGGGGCTCGATGGAGCGCCGCAAGGCCGAGGGCTACTTCTGATGGATGCGACCGTGAGCGGCAAGACAGCGCATCGCGACCTGCTGCGCCTCATCACCTGCGGCAGCGTCGATGACGGCAAGAGCACGCTGATCGGACGGCTGCTGGCCGACGCCGGCGCCGTTCCCGAGGATCAGTTGCGGGGCGCGGTTCCGAATACGGGTAACAACAGCCCTCCCGATTACGCAATGCTGCTCGACGGCCTGCAAGCCGAACGCGAGCAAGGCATCACCATCGACGTCGGCTACAGGTTCTTCACGACGCCGCGGCGCCGCTTCATCCTGGCCGACACGCCCGGCCACGAGCAGTACACCCGCAACATGGCGACCGGCGCGTCGGCTGCGGACGTCGCCATCGTTCTGGTGGACGCATCGAAAGGCCTTCTCAGCCAGACGTGGCGCCACAGTGCGATCGTCTCGACGATGGGCATCCGTCGCGTCGTGCTGGCCGTCAACAAGATGGACCTTGTCGACTACCGGCAGCGCGACTTTGCCGACATCGTGGCGGCTTATGAGTCCATGGCCGGGCAGCTCGGCCTGTCGGACGTCACCAGCATCCCGGTTTCGGCGCTGCAGGGCGACAACGTCATCCGGCAGAGCGATGCGACGCCCTGGTATCAGGGGCCGACGCTGTTGCGCTATCTCGAAACGGTCGAGATTCCCGATGCTTCGAGCAAGCCCTTCCGTTTCAGCGTGCAATGGGTCAATCGCGGCGCGTCGGGGTTTCGCAGCTACGCGGGCACGATCCTCGGCGGCCACGTTCGCGTCGGGGACGAGATCGCCATCCAGCCCTCGGGAGTCCGATCCAGGGTCGCCCGCATCGTCACCTTCGGCGGCGATCTCGAGGCGGCGCGGGCCGGACAGGCGGTGTCGCTCACCCTGACGGATGCCGTCGACGTCTCCCGCGGCGATCTCCTCGCCGGATGCGAGCAGCCGCCCCATCTTGCCGACCAGTTCGCCGCCGACCTCGTCTGGCTGGACGAGGCGCCGATGCTGCCGGGCCGGCCCTATGTCATGCGGCTGGGAACGGCGACCTACACGGCAACGGTGACGGAACTGAAGCACCGGCTCGACATGAACACCGGTGCCGGGCGCGCGGCCAAGCAGCTCGACGTGAACCAGATCGGCTTTGCGAACCTCGGCCTCGACAGGCCGGCCGCCTTCGACGCCTATGCCGACAACCGCAACACCGGCAACTTCATCCTGATCGACCGGGTCACCAACGGCACGGTCGGAGCGGGCATGATCCGCTTCCCTCTCCGGCGTGCGGCCAACCTGACGTGGCAGAACTTCAGTACCGACCGCTCCGCGCGCTCGGCAATCAAGGGCCATCGGCCGGCCGTGCTCTGGTTCACGGGCTTCTCCGGCTCCGGCAAATCCACGGTCGCCGATGCGATCGACCGGCGGCTGCTGGCCCTGGGAAGCCACACCTACATTCTCGATGGCGACAATATCCGCCACGGCCTCAATCGCGACCTCGGCTTCACGGATACGGACCGGGTGGAAAACATAAGGCGCGTCATCGAGGTCGCCCGGCTCCTGGCGGATGCCGGCCTCATCGTGCTGGTGTCGTTCATCTCGCCCTTCCGGGCCGAGCGGCAGCTCGCGCGTGAACGTCTGGGGGCGGACGAATTCCTTGAAATCTTCGTCGATACGTCCCTCGCCGAATGCGAACGCCGCGATCCCAAGGGGCTCTACCGCAAGGCCCGCGAAGGCAAGATCGCGAACTTCACCGGACTGGACTCGGCGTACGAACCGCCCGAGACGCCCGACATCCATCTCCGGACGGCCGAAATGTCGGTGGAGCAGGAAGTCGAGCTTGTGCTGCACTCCCTGCGGCAACGCCGCATCCTCGACTGAGACGCGCGATCCGGGATTAGCCACATCATTTCAGTGGACTTGAAGCGCTTGCCAACGGCCATGAGTGCCCCCAACTCTCCGGCATGTCCTCCCAGTTCAGCCTGCTGCCCCATCGCAGCGTCATTTCCGTGGCGGGCGCCGACCGCGTCGAATTTCTGCAGGGCCTGATTTCCAACGACACGCGGAAAGTCGCGCCGGATCGGGCCATCTGGGCGGCCCTGCTGACGCCGCAGGGGCGTTTCCTCAACGACATGTTCGTGGCCGATGCCGGCAACGAGACTTTCTATCTGGAGACCGAGCGCGAGCGGGCACCGGCGCTCGCGAAGAAGCTCAAGATGTACACGCTTCGCTCCAAGGTCACCGTCGAGGATCTGGGCGCCACGCACGAAGTCGCGGCCGCATTCGGCGACGACGTTTCGAAAGCACTCGGCATCGAGGGGGCTGTATCGTTCATCGATCCCCGACTCGAGACGCTCGGCGTCCGCGTGATCGCTCCGGCGGGGCAGGCAACTGCGCTCCTTTCGGCTCGCGGCTTCGCCGAGGCGTCACTCGCCGCCTACGACGCTCTGCGTCTGCCGCTCGGCGTGCCCGACGGCAGCCGCGACCTCCAGGTCGAGAAGGCCCTGCTGCTCGAGAACGGCTTCGACGAGTTGAACGGCGTCGACTGGAAGAAGGGTTGCTACATGGGGCAGGAACTGACGGCCCGCACCAAGTATCGCGCCCTGATCAAGAAGCGGCTGTTTCCGGTCAAGGTCGAAGGCACGCTGCCGGAGTCGGGGACGTTGGTGCATCGCGACGGCGAGGAAGTCGGCGAGCTGCGCTCCGGCACGGGCGACCGCGCGCTGGCGATGCTGCGCCTCGATGCCGCCCGCGGTGGGGGCACGCTGACGGCCGGCGAGGCGCGCATCGTGCCCGAGGTACCGGGCTGGATGCGGCTGCCCGATTCCGCGGCCTCTGGCGGCTAGGAGCCACGGGCTCTAAGGTCTCTCCCGCGCGGTTCGCGCGAGGAGAGACCCGTGAAACTCATCAACCCCAATCCCTTCACCACGCGGCCGGAGATCGTCGGCACCTTCGGCGTCGTGACCTCCACGCACTGGATCGCGACCGCGGTCGGCATGGGCATCCTCGAGCGCGGCGGCAATGCCTTCGACGCCGCCGTGGCAACGGCCTTCACCCTGCAGGTCGTCGAACCCCATCTCTGCGGTCCCGGCGGCGACGCGCCGCTGATCCTGCACGACGTGCGCCGCGGCAAGACAGAGGTCGTGTGCGGCCAGGGTCCGATGCCGGCCGGCGCCACCATCGCGCACTACAAGGGGCTGGGTCTCGACCTCATTCCCGGCACCGGCCTCCTGCCGGCCTGCATCCCGGGCACCTTCGACGCCTACATGCTGGTCCTGCGCGACTACGGCACGATGCGCCTGGCCGACGTGCTGTCGCCCGCCATCGGCTACTGGCTGAACGGCCACGCCATCGTCGAGCGCGCGACCGCCACCATCGCCACCGTGGCCGAACAGTTCCGCAATCACTGGAAGACCTCGGCCGCGGTATTCCTCCCGGGCGGCGACGTGCCGAAGCCCATGTCGTTGTTCCGCAACGTGACGCTCGGAAACACCTACGCCCGCATCCTGCGGGAAGCCGAGGCCGGCGGCGGTGGCCGCGAGGCCGAGATCGAGCGCGCGCGGAAGGCGTGGAGCCAGGGCTTCGTCGCCGAGGCGATCGACAATTTCTGCCGCACCCAGGATGTCATGGATGTCTCCGGCAAGCCCAACCGGGGGGTATTGACCGGTCAGGACATGGCGAAGTGGCAGGCCACGATCGAGGCGCCGCTCACCTACGACTACGGCCGGTACACGGTTTGCAAGCCGCACAGCTGGACGCAGGGCCCGGTGGTCCTGCAGCAGCTCGCCCTGCTCAAGGGCTTCGATCTCGACGGCATGGATCCGACCAGCCCCGACTTCATCCACCTGCAGGTCGAGTGCCTGAAGCTGGCCTATGCCGACCGCGAGGCCTTCTACGGCGACCCGGCGTTCGTCGACGTGCCGATGCAGACGCTGCTGTCGGACGCCTACAACGCCGACCGCCGCGAGCTGGTCGACCCGGCCTACGCGTCGATGGAGCAGCGCCCCGGCAAGGTCGACGGTTTCGGCGGCGTCGTGAAGCTGCGCCGCGCCGACGGCGTGCGGCTGGGTGTGGCGTCGAGCGGCGCCGGCGAGCCCACCGTCGGCCGTGTCGGCCAGACCAACGGCGACACGGTGCATTTCGACATCATCGACAAGGACGGCAACATGATCTCGGCCACGCCCTCGGGCGGCTGGCTGCAGAGTTCGCCGGTCATTCCGGAGCTGGGCTTCCCGCTCGGCACGCGCGGCCAGATGTTCTGGCTGGAAGAAGGCCTGCCGGGTTCGCTGGCGCCGGGCAAGCGGCCGCGCAGCACGCTCACGCCGACCCTCGCCCATCGCGACGGCAAGCCGTACATGGTCTGGGGATCGCCGGGCGGCGACCAGCAGGACCAGTGGATCACCCAGCACTTCCTGCGCCACGTCCATTGCGACATGAACCTGCAGGAGGCGATCGATGCGCCGGCCTGGCACAGCGAGCACTTCCCCTCCTCCTTCTGGCCGCGCACCGCCCGGCCGGGCGTGCTGGTGCTGGAAGGCCGTATCCCCAAGGACACCGTGGCCGAGCTGAAGAAGCGCGGCCACGAGGTCGAGGTGAACGACGAATGGTCGGAAGGCCGCCTCACCGCCGCGACCCGCGACGATCCGTGGCGCAAGGCCGCCGCCAATCCGCGCGGCATGCAAGGCTACGCGGCCGGGCGATGATGAAGGCTTCTTGTCGCCCATGACCGAAGCGCTGCTGGAACTGCGCGGGCTAACGGTCGATTTCGCAACGGACGACGGTGTCGTCCATGCCGTCGACGGTCTCGACCTTGCGCTGGGGCGCGGCCGGACGCTGGGCCTCGTGGGCGAGTCGGGTTGCGGCAAGAGCGTGACGTCGCTGGCCATCATGGGCCTGCTGCCGCCGGAGAATTCCAGGATTGGCGGGCAGGTGGTGTTCGAAGGGCGCGACCTGCTCACCCTGGATGCGCACCTGATCCGCGACCTGCGCGGCGCGCGGCTGGCCATGATCTTCCAGGAGCCGATGACGTCGCTCAACCCGGCCTACACGATCGGCGACCAGATCATCGAGGCGATCCAGCGGCATCAGGGGCTGGACAAGACGGCGGCGCGGGCGCGCGCCATCGAGGTGCTGAAGCTGGTACGCATCTCCTCGCCGGAGAAGCGTGTCGACGACTATCCGCACAAGCTGTCCGGCGGCATGCGCCAGCGCGCCATGATCGCCATGGCGCTGGCCTGCGGGCCGCAGCTCCTGATCGCCGACGAGCCGACTACGGCGCTCGACGTCACCATCCAGGCGCAGATCCTCGACCTGATGCGCGGCCTGAGGCGCGACACCGGCACGGCCATCATCCTGATCACCCACGATCTCGGCGTCGTCGCGGAAATGGCCGACGACGTGGCCGTGATGTACGCCGGCCAGATCGTCGAACGCGCCGCCGTGCGCGATCTCTTCGCCCGGCCGGAGCATCCCTACACGGTGGGCCTGCTGGGCTCGATCCCGCGCCTCGACGAGAAGCGCGAGCGCCTGCCCTCGATCGAAGGCCGCGTGCCCGACATGACGCGGCCACCGGCCGGCTGCCGCTTCGCCGCGCGCTGCCCCTTCGTCGAACCCGAATGCCTCGCCGCGCCGCCGCCGCTGGTCGAGGTGGCCCCCGGCCATCTTTCGCGCTGCCGCCGCGCACCGCTGTCGCAGGTTGCAGCATGAGCGCGCCGCTGCTCGAAGTGCAGGGCCTCGCCAAGCACTTCCCGGTCAAGCAGGGCGTCTTCGGCCGCCTGTCGGGGCATGTCCGCGCCGTCGACGGTGTCGACTTCCATCTCGATGCCGGCGAGACGCTGGCCATCGTGGGCGAATCCGGCTGCGGCAAGTCGACGGTCGGCCGGCTGGTGCTGCGCCTGCTCGAACCGACCGGCGGCAGCGTGCGCTTCGAGGGCCAGGACCTGCTCGCCCTCTCCGACTCGCAGATGCGCGCCCAGCGGCGCCGAATGCAGGTGATCTTCCAGGATCCCTACGCCTCGCTCAACCCGCGCATGACCGTGGGCGCCATGCTGAGCGAGCCGCTGATGCTCCATGGCCTGGCTGCGTCCGACGCGGCGCGACGCGCGCGCGTCGGCGAGTTGCTCGACCTGGTGGGCCTGCGACCCGAGCACGCGCGCCGCTATCCGCACGAATTCTCCGGCGGCCAACGCCAGCGCCTCGCCATCGCGCGCGCTCTCGCGGTCGAGCCGCAGCTCATCGTGGCCGACGAACCGGTCTCGGCGCTCGACGTTTCGATCCAGGCGCAGGTCATCAACCTGATGCGGTCGCTGCAGGGGCGCTTTGGCCTCGCCTATGTCTTCATCAGCCACGACCTCGCGGTCGTGAAGCACATCGCCGACCGCATCGCCGTCATGTATCTCGGCAAGATCGTCGAGACGGCAACGACCGACGAGCTCTTCCGCAATCCGCGCCATCCCTATACGCGCGCGCTCCTGTCGGCGGTGCCGATGCCGGATCCGACGGTCGTGCGCGAACGGGCGCTGCTGGAAGGCGACATCCCCAGCGCCATGAACCCGCCGCCGGGTTGCCGCTTCCACACGCGCTGCCGCTACGCACGGGAGACCTGCAAGGTCGACGTGCCGGTGCTGGCCGACGATGGCGCGGGACATTCCACCGCCTGCCCCTGGTGGCCCGAATTCCCGCCCGCGCCCTCGCTCATCGAGGGTACGGGCCAAGACCAGGATCGAATCCGGCTCGCCCGCCTTCAGGCGGCGTTCGTCACTTCTCACATGGAGGCAACATGAAGAGGACATTTCACCGGCTGGCGCTCGCCGCCACGTTCATGGGCTTCACGCTCGGCACCGCCGCGGCCCAGAGCAACCTCCGGATCGGCCTGGCGGAAGATCCCGACGTGCTCGACCCGACGCTGGCCCGCACCTATGTCGGCCGCATCGTCTTCTCCTCGATCTGCGACAAGCTGTTCGACATCGACGAGAAACTCAACGTCGTGCCGCAGCTGGCCACCGCGCACGAAACCTCCGCCGACGGCAAGACGGTCACCATCAAGCTGCGACCGGGCGTGAAGTTCCACGATGGCGAGACGTTCGACGCTGCCGCGGCGAAGTACAGCCTCGAACGCCATCTCAACATGAAGGGCTCGTTCCGCCGGCCTGAACTCGCCTCGGTCACCTCCATCGACGTCGTCGATCCGGCGACCATCAAGCTGAACCTGAAGGAGCCCTTCTCGCCGCTGCTGGCGCAGCTCACCGACCGCGCCGGCATGATGATCTCGCCCAAGGCCGCCGAGGCCGCGGGCGACAAGTTCGGCCTGAAGCCGGTCTGCGCCGGCCCCTACAGGTTCGTCGAGCGCGTCCAGCAGGACCGCATCGTCGTCGAGAAGTTCGCCGACTACTGGAACAAGGACCAGGTGTTCATCGACAAGATCACCTACCTTCCCATCACCGACTCGACCGTGCGCCTCGCCAACCTGCGCTCCGGCAGCCTCGACATGATCGAGCGCGTGCTGGCGACCGACATCAAGACGGTACGCGACAATCCGAAGCTCAAGCTGGTGACGGCCGTCGAGCTGGGCTACCAGGGCCTCACCATCAACCTGTCCAACGGACCTAAGGCCGACACGCCGCTCGCCAAGGATGCGCGCGTCCGCCAGGCCTTCGAGCTGTCGATCGACCGCGACGCGCTGAACCAGGTCGTCTTCAACGGCGAGTTCGTCGTCGGCAACCAGTGGATCAACCCGACCAATCCCTACTACCAGCAGGCCTTCCCCGTGCCGAAGCGCGACGTCGCCAAGGCCAGGGCGCTCCTGAAGGAGGCGGGCGTCACCGGCCGCATGTCGCTCGACTTCATGGTGCCGAACAATCCCGAAACCCGGCAGGTCGCCGAGGTGCTGCAGTCGATGGTCGCGGAGACCGGCTTCGACCTCAAGATCCGCGTCACCGAGTTCGCGACCTCGCTGAAGCAGTCGGAGAGCGGCGAGTACCAGCTCTATCTCATCGGCTGGTCGGGCCGCAGCGACCCGGACGGCAACTCGTACATCTTCCAGGTCTGCGGCCAGCCGCAGAACAATTCCGGCTATTGCGACAAGCAAGTCGACGCCTGGCACAACGAGGCGCGCATCAAGAGCGATCCGGCGGAGCGCAAGAAGATCTACGAGAAGATCGCCGCCAAGTACCTGCCCGAGGGCTCGATCAAGTACCTCTACCATCGCCGCGTCCTGGTCGCGCTGTCCGACAAGGTCGACGGCTACAAGCAGATGCCCGACGGGCTGATCCGCGTCGTCGGCGTCAAGCTGAAGTAAGATCGGACCTTGCTCACCTTCCTCTCCCAGCGACTGCTGCAGATCATCCCGACGCTGATCCTGGTGTCGATGCTGATCTTCGGCCTGCAGCAGCTCCTGCCGGGCGATCCGGCGCTGATCATGGCGGGAGAGGAACGCGACCCCAAGGTGCTCGAGGAGATCCGCGAGCAGTACCGGCTGAACGAGCCGATCCCGATCCAGTATTTCTACTGGATCAAGGGCGTGCTCTCCGGAAACCTGGGCGAGTCGATGCGCCTCAAGGCCTCGGTGTCGTCGCTGGTCGCCGAGAAGCTGCCGGTGACCCTGCAACTCGCCGCGATGGCGCTGGTCGTGGCGCTGGGAATCGGCATCCCGGCCGGCATCATCTCGGCGGTGAAGAAGGACACCGCCTGGGACTACGGGGCCAACGTCTTCGCCCTGTGGGGCCTCAGCACGCCCAATTTCTGGTTGGGCATCCTGATGATCTTCCTGTTCTCCGTGACGCTCGGCTGGCTGCCCGCCTCGGGCTACGTCCGGATGGGCGAGGACTGGCGCGCCAGCCTCGCGACGACGGTGATGCCCGCCTTCGTGCTGGGCAACGCCATCGCCGCCGTCCTGATGCGCCACACCCGCAGCGCCATGCTGCAGGCGATGGGCGCCGATTACGTGAGGACCGCGCGCGCCAAGGGCCTCTACGAGAAACGCGTCGTGCTGAAGCATGCGTTGCGCAATGCCATGACGCCCGTCATCACCCTGGGCGCCCTCGAATTCGGCACGCTGCTCTCGGGCGCGGTACTGACGGAACAGATCTTCACCATCCCGGGCTTCGGCAAGCTGATCGTCGATTCGGTTTTCAACCGCGACTACGCGGTCGTGCAGGGCGTCGTGCTGGTCACCGCCACCACCTACATCGTGCTGAACCTGCTGGCCGACGTAGCCTACGTGCTCGTCAATCCGCGGCTGCGGGGCTGACCGACATGACTGCCGCCACCGTCACGCCGACCGTTCCCGCCACCGACGCCCGCGAGGAGAACCCCTGGGCACGCGCCTGGCGCCGGCTGAAGCGGCGCAAGGGCGCCATGTTCGGCCTCGTGGTCGTGGTCCTGTTCATCCTGGTCGCGATCCTGGCGCCGGTCATCTCGCCCTACGATCCCATCGCCACCAGCTTCACGCAGGTCCGCAAGCCGCCCTCATGGGCGCATTGGCTGGGCACCGACGAGGTCGGCCGCGACGTGCTGGCCCGCATCATCTGGGGCGCCCGCGCCTCGCTCAGCGCCGGGCTCGTGTCGGTCGGCATCGCGCTCGGCATCGGCGTGCCGCTCGGCCTGCTGGCGGGCTATGCTGGCGGCTGGATCGACCCAGTGCTGTCGCGCATCGTCGACGCAATGCTCGCCGTCCCGTTCCTGATCCTGGCGATCGCCCTGGCTGCGTTCCTGGGGCCGAGCCTGACCAACGCCATGATCGCCATCGGGGTCACCGCCACGCCGGTCTTCATCCGGCTGACGCGCGGCCAGACCATCGCCGCCAAGGTAGAAGATTATGTCGAGGCCGCGCGCGCCGTCGGCAATCCGCACTGGCGCATCGCGCTGCGCCACGTCCTGCCCAACATCGTGCCGCCGCTGCTCGTCCAGGCCTCGCTGGCGATCGCCGGCGCCATCATCGCCGAGGCGGCGCTATCGTTCCTCGGCCTCGGCCAGCAGCCGCCGTCCCCCTCGTGGGGAAGCATGCTGAACTCGGCCCAGCGCTTCATCGCCCAGGCACCCTGGATGGCCTTCTGGCCGGGCTTCGCGATCTTCTTCGCGGTGCTGTCGTTCAACCTGCTGGGCGACGGCCTGCGCGACGCGCTGGATCCGCGCCACAAGTAGGCGACGGAGCGCCTCAGTTCGGCAGGGACGTATCCACCGTTGCGAAGGCCGGCACGCCGCTGGTCAGCATCGTGACCCGCTCCTCGACCAGCAGCTGCGACACGGCCAGGAAATGCACGAGTTCGCCGTCGCCGAGGCTCTGGGCCTCGCCGATCATCTCGCGCACGGCGTGCCACACCCTGAACAGGGCCGCCGCCCGCTTCTTCTCCGAAAGCGGCGCGCGCCCGCGGCGCCGCCTGATGTTCGGTTCGACGATGATCTCGAAGACGTCCGTCAT
>LSKJ01000567.1 GCA_001557035.1 Rhodospirillaceae bacterium CCH5-H10
CGTGGCGCGCCTCGTCCATCACCTGCGTCGCGGCATAGAACTTGGCGTTCATGTCCGGCACGGTGTTCACGATCTTGGCGGTGGCGATCAGCGCGCCCTGCTCGCCGTGCATGAACTGGCAGATGGAATGGCACTGCAGGTTGAACCGCAGCCAGTCCTTCTCCTTGTCGGTCATCTTGTCCCAGAACGGCGAGCCGTAGATCGGGATCGTCTCGTCGGCCATGCCCATCGGGTTGCCTTCGAAGAGTTCCTGGCTCCAGTCGATGCGGGTGCTGGTGTCCCACTGCTGCTGCTTGCCCTTCTCGTACAGGTTCAGCAGGTCGGCGGAGCCGTCCTCGTACTCCCAGTTGAACGCGATCTCGGTGGCGCCATCGAACTTCCACTTCGTGATCTCGACCGGCAGCTGATAAATTTTTTGCGTCGTCATCGGCTCTTGCCTCCTGGCCCTGAACCTTGTCCCATCCCTTAGGAGCGCCGGAACAATGACGCTCCGCTCATTTTTCTCGGCGGACGCTAGCACAGTCTGCTAGGAGAGTCCGCCCGGAAATCGGGCATCTGAAGACGAGTTTTTGATGTCCTATAATCAGCTGCGCATCGCCAAGATCATCCAGGAAACGCCGGACGCACGTTCCTTCGTGCTCGAGATTCCGCCCGGCCTGGCCGAGAAGTACCGGTACAAGGCGGGCCAGTTCCTGACCTTCCGCGTCCCCCACGCCGACGGGACCTTCAACCGCTGCTACTCGCTGTCCAGCGCCCCCGAGACCGACGGGCTGCCCAAGGTCACGATCAAGCGGGTCGCCGGCGGCAAGGGCTCCAACTGGTTCCACGATTCGGTGACCGAGGGCGGCACCCTCGACGTCCTGCCGCCGGCCGGCCGCTTCGTGCTGGGCGAGGGCGACGCGCCCCTGCTCCTGTTCGGCGGCGGCAGCGGCATCACGCCGATGATGTCGCTGATCAAGAGCGCCCTGAAGGGCACGCGGCGCATCCGGCTACTCTATGCCAATCGCGACAAGCCCTCCGTGATCTTCGACGCCGAGTTCGAGGCGCTGGCGAAGGCCCATCCCGGCCGGCTGGAGGTGATCCATCATCTCGATTCGACCGAGGGCATCCTGAAGCCCGAGGAGATCGTCGCGGCGATGAAGGGTTTCGAGGCGGGCGACGTCTATCTCTGCGGCCCCGGCCCTTTCATGAGCCTGGTCGAGCAGACGCTGTTCGCGCACGGCATGCCGCACGAGAAGGTGCGGATCGAACGCTTCGAGGCCTCGGGCAACGACGCGGTTCCGGTCGAGTCGAGCGAAGAGGGCGACGTGATCCCGGGCGAGATCACCATCCATTTCGAGGGCAAGGCGCACAAGGTTGCCTACGCAAAGGGCCAGACCATTCTCGAAGCCGCTCGCGCCGGCGGGCTCAACCCGCTCTCGTCCTGCGAGGAAGGGTTCTGCGCCTCGTGCGCGGCCAAGACCATCAAGGGCAAGGTCGTGCTGGCCAAGAACGACATCTACACGCCCGACGATCTCGCCCATAACTGGATCCTGACCTGCCAGGGCCATTGTTTCGGGGCCGAGGTCGAGATCACCTACGACGTGGTGTAGCGATTAGCGTCCGTCCCCTCGCACAGGCGACCATCCTGACGGTGGTCGCCGGCATCGCCGACGCCGTGGGTTACGTCACCATGAACGGCGTGTTTGCCGCAAACATGACCGGCAACACGGTGCTGGCCGGCATCGATCTGGCGAAGGGCAACCATCTCGGCGCCTGGGATCACCTGACGCCGCTCGTCGCCTTCTTCCCCGGCGCCATGCTGGCGCGCGTGCTGGTGAGGCTGTTCAAGGGGCCGCGGGCGGCCATCCTGCTCGAGGCCGCACTTCTCGCGATCGTGGGATTCCTCCCGATCGGCGAAGAAAATGCGGTGATGATCGTGGCCTTTGCGATGGGCCTGCAGGCCTCGGCGATCACCAGCTTCGCCGGCCATTCGGTGAGTACGGTGGTCGTGACCAGCACCCTGGCGCGCACTGCCGACGCGGCCGTCGACCGGCTGTGGCCCGGCGG
>LSKJ01000057.1 GCA_001557035.1 Rhodospirillaceae bacterium CCH5-H10
TCCTTCGCGACCTTGGCCAGCGACGGCAGCATCACCGCCTCGACCGCCCCGCGCAGGCAGAGCGCATGGGCGGTGCTGTTCACGTCCTCGGAGGTGAGCGCGAAATGCACCCATTCCAGCACGTCGGCCAGGCTCGATCCCTTGAGCTTCAGCTTGATGAAGTACTCGACCGCCTTGACGTCGTGGTTGGTGGCGGGAATGCCGGCATGGCCCTCGCGCTCGAACTTGCGGATGATCCGCGCGTCCTCGACCGAGATCTCGGGCAGCGCCTTCAGCATCTCCGTTTCAGCGTCGGTGAGCGGGCGCATGCCGACGCCCCGGGTCTCCGACAGGGCGGCGAGATATTCGCACTCCACCACGACCCGCGCCTTCATGAGCGCATACTCGCTGAAATAGCCGGCCAGCGCCTCGGAGGTGGTGCGATAGCGGCCGTCGACGGAGCTGACGGCGGTAAGGGAATCGAGCTGCATGCCGGCCACATAGCACAGCCGGCGGCCGGCTGCTTGCCCTCCCCGGGAGCGCGGGTTCAGACTGGCCCGATGAGCATCTCGGGCTTCCTGGAAGACGCATCGTTCAACCAGTCGCCGGCCTTCGGCGACGTCGACCTGTTCTCGGCCGACAGGCCGCTGGCCGACGCCGCGCAGCGGGCGGGGCTCGATCTCGCGGCGTTGTCGGCTTGCGGAAAGGACTACGGCGCCGGCGACACGCTCGATCTCGGGCGGGTGGCCAACGAGAACCCGCCGAGGCTCCGCACCATGGACGCCAAGGGCAACCGCCTCGACCGTGTCGAATTCCATCCCGCCTACCACGCGCTGATGCAGAAGAGCATCGGCCATGGCATCCACGCCTCGGCCCATGACGGCAGCGACCTTCCGGCGCCGATGTCGGCACGCGCGGTCCGCCTCTATCTCGCGACGCAGGCCGAGAGCGGTCATATGTGCCCGATCACCATGACGCATGCCTGCGTGGGCGCGCTGCGATCCGAGCCGGCGCTGCTGGCGAAGTGGCTGCCGAAGATCCAGACGCGCACCTACGATCCGCGCCCGCTGCCCTGGTGGGAAAAGAAGGGCGTGACCCTCGGCATGGGCATGACCGAGCGCCAGGGCGGCACCGACGTGCGCGCCAACATCACCACGGCGGCCAAGCACGGCGGCCACGTCGAGATCAGCGGCCACAAATGGTTCATGTCGGCACCGATGTGTGATGCGTTCCTCGTGCTGGCGCAGGCGGAAGGCGGCCTCACCTGTTACCTGATGCCGCGCCATCGGCCCGACGGGTCGCAGAACGCGATCCGCTTCCAGCGGCTGAAGGACAAGCTCGGCAACAAGTCGAATGCCTCCTCCGAGGTCGAGTTCCATGGCGCCTGGGCGGAGAGAGTCGGCCCCGAGGGCGGCGGAATTCGCACCATCATCGAGATGGTGAACCTGACGCGCCTCGATTGCGCCATCGCCTCGGCCGGCCAGTCGCGCATCGCGCTCAGCCAGGCGGTGCACCATGTCCGCAACCGCTCGGTCTTCCAGCGCCGGCTGGCCGACCAGCCTTCGATGCGCGCCGTCACGGCCGACATGGCGCTGGAGCTCGAAGCGCAGGTCGCGCTGGTCTTCCGCCTCGTCCGCGCTGCCGAGCATGCCGCCCACGATCCACGCGAAGCCGCCTATGCGCGGCTGCTGACGCCGGCCGTGAAGTTCCTGGTGTGCAAGAGCACGCCGCAGCTCGTCTCCGAATCGCTCGAGTGCCTGGGCGGTAACGGCTACACCGAGGACCTGCCGCTGGCGCGCTATTTCCGCGAATCGCCGCTCAACGCCATCTGGGAAGGTTCGGGCAACGTCATGGCGCTCGACGTGCTGCGCGCCGCCGGCCGCCATCCCGAGACCGCGACCGACACGCTCTCGCGCCTCATGCGCACCGCCGACCAGGCGTTCAAGGCCGGCCCGCTCGCCCAGGCGCTGGAGAAGTTGCTGAAGTCGGGCGAAGCCGAACGCCGCGCGCGCTTCGTCTGCGAGAGCCTGGCCAAGCTCGCGGCCGTGGCGGCGCTGGTCGAGGCAGGCTCGCCTTTTGCCGCGCTCTATGCCGGGACGCGCCTCGGCGGCTCGCCCTTCGCGCAGTTCGGCTCGGCCGATCTCGGAAGCAGCGAGACGGCGCTGATGGATCGCGCGCTGGCGGGCTAACGCTTCGCCGGCGGGCGCGACTGCCAGGGCCGCACGAGCAGCATCCCGCCCATCACGATGCCGTAGACGGCGAGCCCGATCCCCATCGCCCAGAACAGCGCGTCGAGCCCCTGCCCCCATTCGATCGCGAGCCAGCCGCCGCCCACGGTGACGACCAGCCGCACCAGCACGGCGGCGACCGGCACGCCCATGCGGCCGGCGCCCTGGCTGCCGAAGTGCAGCGTCAGGCCGAGGCCGTAGAGGATGTAGAAGGGCGCCGCGCGCGTGAGATAGCCGACGCAGGCCGCGATGGTCGCGGGATCGCTCGCGAACAGCAGCGACCACTGCTCCGGCAGGAGCGCGATCGCGCCGCCGATCGTGCCGATCACCGCGGCGGCGAACAGGCTGCCGGTCCAGGCGACGCGGCGCGCCCGCGCCCAGCCCTCGGCGCCGGCAGCGACGCCGATCAGGGTCAGCATGCCGGTGCCGATGCCGTAGGAAATCGCCCCCATCAGATTCTCGAGCCGCGATCCGATGGCGTAGCCCGCCAGCGCCGACGTGCCGAAGCGGCCGACCAGTCCGGTCAGGATCATCGTGCCGATGCCGCCGACCACGGTGACGGCCGACGAAGCGAGGCCGACGCCCATGATTTCCGCGAACAGGCGGCGCTGCAGGCCACGTCCGCCGAGCGAGGGCACGAAGCCCAGTCGCCCGCCCCAGATCGCGCGTACCGACAGCGCGAGCGACACGGCAGAGGCCGCGACGCCTGCCGCCGCGAAGCCCGCGAGCCCCCAGCCCGGCCAGCCGCCGACGCCCAGTCCCAGCAGCGCCGACAGCGGCACATAGACCGCCGAGCCCGCGACGCCGAACCGCGCCGCCAGGGCCGTGTTGCCCACGCCCCGCAAAATGGCCGACGAGAAGTTGGTCGCCCAGACGAGCACGCCGAAGCTGAACCAGAGATCGCTGTAGGCGCGCGCCTGCTGCAGCACGGCGCCCTCGCCACCCATCGTGCGATAGAGGAAGGGCGCCACCGTCCACGCGAACAGCGTGCAGAGCGCGGCGAAGGCGAACGCCAGCACCATCGCATGGATCACCAGCGCCTGCGCATCCTCCCGCCGGCCGCCGCCCAGCGCGCGCGCCATCGACGCCGCGACGGCGCCGCCCAGCCCGCCCGAGGAGACGTTCATCACCATGACGACGAAGGGATAGACCAGCGCGAAGGCCGCCAGCGCGCCGCTGCCCAGCCGCCCGACCAGCCAGATCTCGGCCAGGACGACGGCGATCTGCACCGCCATGAACGCGGTCGTGGGACCGGCCAGCCGCAATAGGGAACGCCCGATGGGCGCGACGAGAAGAGGATGGGACACGAGGAGATTCCGGCGAGAGCGCAAGCGTCGACAACCTGCACGCTTTGCCCGCCGGTGTCGCGCCGGTACACTTGGTCCCAGCGTTCCAGCCAATGTTCAGCGAGTAACTCGTTCCAATGAAGAAGATCTTCACCGCGTGCCTGGGCACCGAGACCAATACCTTTGCCTCCATCCCGACCGGGCATGGTTTGTTCGAGGAGACCTGCCTGTTCCGCAAGGCCAGCTACGGCGACAAGGTCCCCATGTTCGGCGCGCCGCTCGACGTCTGGCGCAAGCGCTCCGAGGCCAAGGGCTGGCAGGTGGTCGAGAGCCTCTGCGCCTTCGCCCAGCCGGCCGGCAAGACCGTGAAGAAGGTCTACGAGGCGTTCCGCGACGAGATCATCGCCGACCTCAAGGCGGCGATGCCGGTCGATGCCGTGTTTCTCTCCATGCACGGCGCCATGGTGGCCGAGGGCTACGACGACTGCGAAAGCGACCTGCTGGCCCATGTCCGCAAGGTCGTCGGGCCGGACGTGCCGGTCGGCGTCGAGCTCGACCTCCATTGCAACATCGGCGAAGGCACGATGCGCGACGCCACGGTGCTGGTCCTGTTCAAGGAATACCCGCATGTCGACGTGTCGGACCGCGCCGACGACCTGTTCAACGTCATGGAAGGCGCCATCGAGGGCCGCACCAAGCCGGTGATGGCCACCTGGGACTGCCGCATGATCGGCGTGTTCCACACCACGCGCGAGCCGATGCGCGGCTTCGTCGACAAGCTGATAGGCATGGAAGGCAAGGACGGCGTGCTCTCGCTCTCGGTCGCGCACGGCTTCCCGTGGTCGGACATCAAGGAGATGAGCAGCCGCATCATCGCCGTCACCGACGGCGACAAGGCCAAGGCCGAGAAGCTCGCCAAGGAACTCGGCCAGGAATTCTTCGCCATGCGCGAGGTCACCCAGCCGCCCTACGTCACGCTGGACGCCGCCATGGCGCGCGTCTCCTCGCACAACCTGCCCAAGCCGATGGTGCTGGCCGACGTCTCCGACAATGCCGGCGGCGGTGCCGCGTCGGATTCGACCTTCATCCTGCAGGCGCTGCTCGACGGCAAGGTGAAGGACGCGGCCATCGCCATGTTCTGGGATCCCGGCGCTGTGAAGCTCGCCTTCGAAGTGGGTGAAGGCGCCGAGCTCGACATTCGCCTGGGCGGCAAGCTCGGGCCGCAGTCCGGCCCGCCGGTCGACGCGCGCGCCAAGGTGCTGAAGCTCGAGAAGGACGTGTTCATCCAGTTCGGCGGCGCGCGCAAGGGCACCAACCCGATCGGCGACGTGGCCGCGCTGCAGATCGAGGGCGTGACGGTGATCGTCAACACCAAGCGCTCGCAGTGCCACAGCCTCGACTGCTTCACCAAGCTCGGCATCGATCCCTCGACCAAGAAGGTCGTGGTGGTGAAGTCGATGCAGCACTTCCACGCCGCCTACGCGCCGATCGCCAGCGAGGTGGTCTATGTCGCCGCCCCCGGCGCGCTGGTGCCGGACTGGTCGCTGCTGCCCTACACCAAGGCCGACAAGACCCAGTGGCCCTTCGTCGCCAACCCGCACGCGTGAGGCTTTTAGCCCTCGCAGGCTTCCTGGCTGCGGCGACGGCGGGCGTCGCTGCCGCGCAGTCTCCCAATGGCGTCCGGACGCTCGATCCGCCCGGCGCCATCAAGGCCGAGGGCACCTGGAGTCTCGGCGCCCGGGCCGGCGATTTCGTCTTCGTCGCCGGCATGCAGGGCGTCGATCCCAGGACGAACAAGCTGGTGGAGGGCAACGAAGCGCGCATCCGCCAGGCCTTCCTGAACATCAGGCTGATCGCCCAGTCAGAGGGCGCCACGCTGCAGGATTGCGTGCGCCTCACCATCTACGTGAGCGACCTCGCCACGATCGCGCCCTTGGTCGACAAGGTGCAGGCTGAACTCTGGGGCAAGCCGCCCTATCCACCGCGCACCATGTTCGAGGCCCGGAAACTGTTCGACGGCGACATCATCGAGATCGACAGCATCTTCTACGCGCCGCAGAAGAAGTGACTTCGCTTTCCGCGAGGCGGCGAAACACCCCGATTTCAGGGCGTTTACAGACCTTCGACTCATTGGTATGTTCCGCCCCGTCGCGGCCCGGGATGGCCGTTTTGTCGTTTTAGATCAACGACTTAACGATTTCCCGCCCCGGCGCGAGGGACGCGATCCATGAAGATTCTCACCGGCAACAGCAATCGACCGCTGGCCGAAGCCATTTCCGCCAAGCTGGCCCTGCCGCTGGTGAAGGCCAATATTCGCCGGTTCTCGGACAACGAGATCTTCGTCGAGATCCTCGAGAACGTGCGCGGCGAGGATGTTTTCGTCATCCAGTCGACCAGTTTCCCGGCCAACGACCATCTGATGGAACTGCTGATCACCATCGATGCGCTGCGCCGCAGCTCGGCCCGCCGCATCACCGCGGTGATCCCCTATTTCGGCTACGCCCGCCAGGACCGCCGCACCGGCTCACGCACCCCGATCTCGGCCAAGCTGGTCGCCAACCTGATCACCCATGCCGGCGCCCATCGCGTGCTGACGCTCGACCTGCATGCCGGCCAGATCCAGGGCTTCTTCGACATCCCGCTCGACAATCTCTACGCCGGCCCGGTCTTCTCGAAGGACATCAAGGAGACCTTCTCCAACCGCAGCCTGACCGTCGTGTCGCCCGACACCGGCGGCGTGGTGCGCGCCCGCGCCATCGCCAAGCGCATCGACGCCGACCTGGCGATCATCGACAAGCGCCGCGAGGCCGCCGGCGTCAGCGAAGTGATGAACGTGATCGGCGACGTGAAGAACCGCGACTGCATCCTGATCGACGACATCGTCGATTCGGGCGGCACGCTGTGCAATGCCGCGGTGGCGCTGATGGACCAGGGCGCCACGTCGGTTTCGGCCTACATCACGCACGGCGTGCTGTCGGGCGGTGCGGTGGCCCGCGTCGCGGCCTCGCCGATCGAGAAGATGGTGATCACCGATTCGATCATGCCCACCGAGGCGGTGCGCGTCTCGCCGAACATCCGGCCGCTCAGCATTGCGACGCTGATGGCCGAGGCGATGAAGCGCATCACCGACGAGGCATCGGTTTCGAGCCTGTTCGACTGAAGAATCTTTACCCGGAGTTTCAAGAGATCCGGCGATGGGCACCCCTGGAGGCCACGCCGCGATGACAGAGCAACCCAAGGAGATGTGAGATGGCAGAGACGACCAAAGTCGTCGCGAAGATGCGGGATCGGGCCGGTAAAGGGGGCGCCCGTTCCAGCCGTCGCGATGGACTGATTCCCGCCGTGATCTACGGCGACAAGCAGCCCCCGGTGATGATCGCCGTCGAGCCGAAGACGATCGAGCGCGAGCTTCACAAGGAAGGCTACTTCAATCACCTGATGAAGATCGCCGTCGATGGCACGGACTACGACGTCCTGCCGCGCGACGTGCAGGTCGATCCGGTGACGGACAAGCCCCTCCATCTCGACTTCCTGCGCATCGGCCCCGAGTCGATCATCACCGTGCAGGTGCCGGTGCACTTCCGCAACGAGCTGGCCTCGCCCGGCATCAAGCGCGGCGGCGTGCTGAACGTGGTGCTGCACGAGATCACCGTGCGCACCAAGGCCAGTGCCATTCCGGAGTATTTCGAGGTCGACCTGACCGGTCTCGAGATCGGCCACTCGATCCACATGTCGACGCTGAACATCCCCGAGAGCGTCCGGGTCGTGACGCGCGACAAGAACGCGACGGTGGCCTCGATCGCCGCCCCGACCGTGGCCCGCGAAGCGGCCGCGACGGAAGCGGCTCCGGCCGACGGCGCGGCGCCGGCGGCGGGTGCAGCGGCGGCGGCTCCGGCGGCAGGCGCCAAGGCGCCCGCTCCGGCGAAGAAGTAACGGGCGGGCGAAGGCTCCGCTCCGTCGATGCTTCTGCTGGTCGGGCTCGGCAATCCCGGGCCGCGCTATGCGGGGCACCGGCACAACGTGGGATTCATGGCGGTGGACGAGATCGTCCGCCGCCGTGTCTTCTCCCCGTGGCGTTCGCGTTTCAACGGCGAGGTGGCCGAGGGCCATCTGGGCGGCGAGCGCGTCATCGCCCTGAAGCCGATGACGTTCATGAACGAATCGAGCAAGGCCGTGGGCGAAGCCGTGCGCTTCCTCAAGGTGCCGCTCGACCGGCTGGTCGTCTTCCACGACGAACTCGACATCGCGCCGGGAAAGGTGCGCATGAAGAAGGGCGGCGGCGCCGGCGGGCATAACGGCCTGCGCGACATCGACGCCCATGTCGGCAAGGATTACCGCCGGGTCCGCATCGGCATCGGCCATCCCGGCCACAAGGACCTGGTGCTGCACTGGGTGCTGCGCGACTTCGAGCGCGACGAGCGCGACCCGAAGGACGGGTGGCTGCCGAAAGTGCTGAACGCGCTGGCCGAGGAATCGGCGCTGCTGGTCGAAGGCGGCGCCAAGGCCGACGAGAAATACATGAGCCGGGTGGCGCATCTCGCGCCGCCTCCCGATCTTCCGGCCCGCCTCGACATCAGGGGCGCCCAGAACGACAAAGCGCACAGCAAAGAGTAGAACATGGGCTTCAATTGCGGAATCGTCGGCCTGCCCAACGTCGGCAAGTCGACCCTGTTCAACGCGCTGACCGCCACCCAGGCGGCGCAGGCGGCCAACTATCCGTTCTGCACCATCGAGCCGAACGTCGGCCGCGTCGCCGTGCCGGATCCGCGGCTCGACAAGCTCGCGGCCATCGCGGGCTCGGCCAAGATCATCAACACGCAGCTCGAATTCGTCGACATCGCCGGCCTGGTAAAGGGCGCCTCCCGCGGCGAGGGGCTGGGCAACCAGTTCCTGGGCAACATCCGCGAGGTCGATGCGATCGTCCACGTGCTGCGCTGCTTCGAGGACGGCGACGTCACGCACGTCTCAGGCAAGGTCGATCCGGTGAGCGATGCCGAGGTCGTCGAGACCGAGCTGATGCTGGCCGACATGGACAGCCTCGAGAAGCGCCTGCCCAACCTCGAGAAGAAGGCCAAGGGCGGCGACAAGGAATCGGGCGCCGAGGTGCCGGTCGTGAAGAAGGTGCTCGACGCGCTGCGCGACGGCAAGCCGGCCCGCGAAGCCAAACTCAGCGACGACGAGCGCGCGATCTTCTCGCGCCTGCAGCTCATCACCGCCAAGCCGATGATGTACGTGCTTAACGTCGAGGAAAGCTCGGCCGCCACCGGCAACGAACACAGCGCGAAGGCCGAGGCTTTCGCCAAATCGCGCGGCATGCCGTCGGTCGTGATCTCGGCCGCCATCGAGGCCGAGGTGGCCCAGCTCCCGGCCGAGGACCAGAGCGACTACCTGTCTTCGCTCGGCCTCGCGGAAACCGGCCTCGCCCGCGTCGTGCGCGCGGGCTACGCGCTGCTCGACCTCGTGACCTTCTTCACGGTGGGCCCGAAGGAAGCCCGCGCCTGGACGGTGCGCCGCGAAGCGACCGCGCCGCAGGCGGCCGGCGTCATCCATACCGACTTCGAGAAGGGCTTCATCCGCGCCGAGACGATCGCCTACGACGACTACATCGCCCTGAACGGCGAGGCCGGCGCGCGCGATGCCGGCAAGCTGCGGTTGGAAGGCAAGGAATACCCCGTCAAGGACGGCGATGTGTTTCATTTCAGGTTCAATGTGTGACGCGCTAAAGCGCGTCGCACATTGAACCGGTGAGCGGCAGCGCTTGTAACCAAGCGCGAGAGCTCACTCGGTGCAGAATGGATAAGGATCCCTCGCTACGCTCGGGATGACAAAGAAGCCGTGTCATCCCGAGCGTAGCGAGGGATTCTTCTCTTATGAGCCGATCGTCCCCCCGCCCTTCTTCGTGATCGCAATCACCGACGGCCGTGGCGGCATGCCGGGCTTGAAGTCGGGCCAGCGCGTCGAGGGTTTCTCGTAGCTCGAGCCGCGATCCTCGCCGGGATGCTGAATGGCGAGAAACAACGTGGTGTCGTCGGGCGTGAAGATCGGCCCGCACACTTCCGCGCCCGTCGGCGCCTGGTAGAAGCAGCGCGTCAGCGCCCGGCCGAATCCCACCGTATCGGCGGCATAGAGGCCGTCGGCGATGCCGGCGGCCGCGGGGCCGCCGTCGGTCGCGATCCAGATCCGGCCCTTGCTGTCGAAGGCGATGTTGTCGGGACAGCTCAGCCAGCCATTCTCCGACGTCGCGCGGTGATAGCGGGCACCGGCATCCTGGCCGGGCTTGCCGCCCAGCAGGAAGATCGACCAGGTGCCTTCCGGCGCGGCATGGTCGCCGTCCTTCGGCGCGATCTCGAGGATATGGCCGTGATCGTTGGCGGCACGCGGATTGGCCTTGTCGACCTGATCGGCTTTGCGCCGGCCGTTGTTGGTCAACACGACATAGACTCGGCCGTTAACAGGGTTGGTCTCGATGTCCTCCGGCCGGTCCATCGGCGTCGCCTTGAGCAGGTCGGCCGCCAGCCGCGTCCTCACCAGCACATCGCCCTGGGTCGCGAAGCCGTTCGCGGCCGTCAGCGGGCCCTGCCCCTGGACCAGCGGCAGCCACTCGACCTTGCCGTCGGCATCGAAGCGCGCGACCGAGAGCGTGCCCTCGTCCAGCAGGTTCCGGTTGGCCGCGCGGTCGTTCGGATTCCACGGCTTCGACGTGACGAACCTGTACACATACTCGAAGCGCTCGTCGTCGCCGCTGTAGAACACCACACGGCCGTCCTTTGCCAGCGCGTAGGTGCAACCCTCGTGCTTGAAGCGGCCGAGCGCCGTGCGCTTGATCGGCGTCCAGGTGGGATCGTAGGGATCGGTCTCGACCACCCAGCCGAAGCGGTTGGGCTCGTTCGGCTCCTTGTCGAAGTTGAAGCGGTCGACATGCTGACCCCAGGCATTGGTCGCCCTGGCCACGCCGTAGCGCTTGCCGAGTTCGGTATCGGCCAACCGCGCCGCGTCACCATCGAAGTAGAAGTGGAAATTCTCCTCGCAGGTCAGCCACGTGCCCCACGGCGTGCTGCCGCCCGCGCAATTGCCGAACGTGCCCAGCACGCGCGTGCCCGTGGGATCGGCCGACGTCTTCATCTTGTCGTGGCCGGCCGCGGGACCTGAAATCTGCATCGGCGTCGTGGCGGTGAGGCGGCGCGCGAACCTGCTGTCGGGCACGACCTTCCAGCCCGCGCCCTCGCGGACGATCTCGACGATCGCACCGCCGACCGACGCCATCTCGACCGCGACCTGATCCTTCGTCGCCTTGAGCGCGGCGCTACGGCCGCTGCCCAGGCCGGCGAACATGAGATTCGGATTGGTGTATTCGTGATTGGCGACCATCAGGAAACGGTCGCCACTGCGACTGCCGGCCGGCTGCGGATAGAGGCCGAGATAGTCGTTGTTGTAGCCGAACCGCTTCTCCTGCTCGGCCGCCGTGAGGGTAGCGGGATCGAAGGCCGCGCCACCGCCGATGATGGGATCGCCCCAGCGGATCAGCACCTGCATCTCGTAGCCTTCGGCGACATGCTGCGTGTCGTCGAGCGTGTGGGCGAGTTCCTTGAAGGTGAGCGTCGACGGGCCGTTCACCTGGGCCTGCGCATCGCTGACGGAGAACGGAGCGCCGAGCGAGGCGGCAACGCCCAATCCCGCCAGGCCGCGCAGCGCGTCGCGCCGGCTGAGGCGGCGCTCGATCAGTTCACCGATCGACGGCTCGGTGCTGGCATTCACGCCGATATCGTCGGGATCGATGAAGTCGTCGCTGTGCGCGGCCATATCCACTCCTGGAAACGGCCCGTCTGGTAACCGGCGGTCGTGGCGTTTCCATTACGAGTTTGCCCGGCCTCCCGTGCGATCCACAAGCACCGTCAGCAAACCGTAGCGCTGAGCCTGTAGCAGGCGGATGTCACACCTCATGAAGAGACAGGTATGAAATCCCATCTGCTGTTTGCGACCTCCGCCACCGCCCTTCTGCTGGCCGCCTTCCCCGCCACGGCCCAGACCAAGTTTCCCGCCACCCTGGAAGGCCACGCGATCCTGCCGGCCATGACGCTCGTTCCCGCGCCGGCCGATGCGCCACCGGAGCTGCAGATTTCCGGTCGCTATGCCGGCCCGGCGGGTCAGAGGGTCGACACGCCCGAGAGCGTGCCCGGCATGTCGGCGTTGTCGGACAAGGCCGCGCCGCGTCCCACGGGCCTCAGCCTCCCGTTCAAGGGTCAGCCCGTCCAGGGTTTCTCGGGTATCCGCAAGCTGCCGGACGGCTCCTATCTCACGATCAGCGACAACGGCTTCGGCAGCAAGGCGAACTCGCCCGACGCCATGCTGATGTTCCACATCGTCAAGCCCGACTGGAAGGCGGGGACCGTCGAACGCGTCTCCACGGGCTTCCTCAGCGATCCCGACCGCAAGGTGCCGTTCCGCATCGTCAACGAGAACACGCCCCGGCGGTATCTGACCGGCGGCGACTTCGATCTCGAATCGGTGCAACCGATCGGCGACTTCCTTTACTTCGGGGAGGAGTTCGGCCCCTTCCTGATCAAGACCGACAAGAGCGGCAAGGTCCTGCAGGTCTTCGAAACCAGGGTCGACGGCAAGACCGTGCGCTCGCCGGATCATCCCGCGGTCACGATGCCAGGTGCGCCCGGTCCGGTGAAGTTCGAAGTCCGGCGCAGCAAGGGCTTCGAGGGCATGGCGGCCTCGCCCGACGGCAAGTTCCTCTATCCGCTGCTCGAAGGTCCGCTGGTGACCGAGTCGGGCGAGATGGAATCCAGGGACGGCAAGCGCTTCCTGCGCATTCTCGAGTTCGACGTGGCCAAGGGCGAGTACACGGGCAGGAGCTTCAAATACATGCTGGAAGCGCCCGCCAACGCGATCGGCGACTTCAACATGATCGACGCCAGCACCGGCCTGATCATCGAGCGCGACGACACCGAGGGCGACGCTGCGCAGGCCTGCAAGGACGGCGCCAACAAGGCCGATTGCTTCAACGTGCCGGCGAAGTTCAAGCGCGTCTACAAGATCGACATGAGCCAGGCCGATGCCGATGGCTTCGTGAAGAAGGTCGGCTACATCGACCTGATGGACATCCAGGACCCGAACAAGGTCGCGCGCGCCGGTGCCAGGGACGGCAAGCTCACCTTCCCGTTCTTCACCATCGAGAATGTCGACCTGGTCGATGCCGACCACATCATCGTCGGCAACGACAACAACCTGCCCTTCTCGTCGGGCCGCGCGCTCGGCAAGTCCGACGACAACGAGCTGATCCTCCTGAAGGTCACCGACCTCCTGAAGGCGAAGTAACCTACTCGGTCACGTCGAGTGCCACCTTCTCGCGCTTCTTTCGGAGCGCGGGAAGGAGCGGCGCGATCAGCAGGAGCGCGGCAAGCGCGAGGCAGGCGACCGAAATCGGCCGCACGACGAAGACGTCGAACGATCCCTGGCTCAGGATCAGCGACTTGCGCAGGTTGTTCTCCAGCATCGGGCCCAGCACGAAGGCCAGCACCAGGGGCGCCGCCTCGTAGCCGAACTTGCGCATGAGATAGCCCAGCAGGCCGGTGCCGATCATCACGAACACGTCGAACACGGCATTGCCCGAGGCGAACACGCCGACGATGCAGAACATCAGGATCAGCGGGAACAGGATCCTGTAGGGCGCCTTCAGCACCTGAACCCACATGCCGATCAGCGGCATGTTCAGCACCAGCAGCATGATGTTGCCGACATACATGCTGGCGACGATGCCCCAGAAGACCTTCGGGTTCTGGCTCATCATCAGCGGCCCGGGCTGCAGACCGTGGATCACGAAGGCGCCCAGCAGCAGCGCCATGATGACGTTGGGCGGAATGCCGAGCGTCATCAGCGGGATGAAGGCGCCGCCCGCCGCCGCGTTGTTGGCCGCCTCGGGGCCCGCCACGCCTTCGATGGCGCCCTTGCCGAACCGTTCCGGCGTGCGCGACAGCTTCTTCTCGATCGCGTAGGAGGCGAAGGAGGCGATCACCGCGCCGCCGCCCGGCAGCACGCCCAGCAGGAAGCCCAGCACCGTGCCGCGACCAACGGGTCCCGCACTGGCCTTCAGGTCCTCACGCGAGGGCAGCAGGCTGCCGATCCGGGACTGCACGATGTCGCGCCGGATCTGCTGTTCGATGTTGGCCAGGATCTCGGCGACGCCGAACAGGCCCATGACGACGGGCACGAGGCCGATGCCGTCGACCAGTTCGAGACGGTCGAAGGTGAGGCGCGGCATGGCGTTGATCTGGTCGAGGCCGATCAGACCGATGACCACGCCGACCGCCGCCATCAGCAGCGCCTTGGCCATCGAGCCCTGCGTCAGGAACGACAGGATGGTGAGACCCAGCACCATCAGGCTGAAATATTCCGGCGGGCCGAACGCCACCGCGACCTTGGCCAGCAGCGGCGCCACGAGCATCAGCGCCACGATGGCGAAGGTGCCGGCGACGAACGATCCCAGGGCGGCGATGCCCAGCGCCGGGCCGGCACGGCCGCGCTTGGCCATCTCGTGGCCGTCGAGGCAGGTGACGACCGACGCCGCCTCGCCCGGGATGTTGACCAGCACGGCCGTGGTCGAGCCGCCGTACATCGAGCCGTAGTAGATGCCGGCCATCATGATGATGCCCGACTCCGGCGAACCCGAGAGCGTGACGGGCAGCAGCAGCGACATGGCCGAGATCGGGCCGATGCCCGGCAGCACGCCGACCAGCGTGCCGATGAACACGCCGATGAAGCAGTAGAGGAGGTTGATCGGGTCGAGCGCGACCGCGAAGCCCTGCGCCAGGCCGGAAAGCACGTCCATCGATCAGCCCGCCAGCCAGGAAAGATAAGGCACGTCCTCCAGCCAGCTTCCCTTGGGAAGTTGTACCAGCAGGACTTTCTCCAGCACGTACCAGACACCGACCGAGGCCGCCAAGGAGATCGGGATGGAAAGCTTGGGCGACACCGGGTCGACGAAGGTCATCAGGAACAGCAGCAGCGCCAGGCTGCAGATCACGAAGCCCAGCTGCTGGAAGAGCAGGCCGAAGACGATCAGCGCCGCGATCACCATCACGACGTTGCGCCAGCGCGCCCCGCGCCACAGATCGCCCAGCAGCGGGCCTTTGCCGCGCGCGCCGCCCACCGTGATCGACAACGCCAGCGCCGACATGAAGAGGCCCAGCCAGAAGAAGACGAAACCCGAACCCGGTTCACGCAAGGTCCCGAGTTCCAGCAACCAGCCCTGCCAGGTGACGAAGGCTCCGAGGGCCAGCCAGAACAGGCCACCCCAGAATTCCGCGCGACGCAGCATGCTCAGCTCTTCTTGGCGAGTCCGAGCTGCTCCACGACCTCGCGCTGCTCGTCATACTGCTGCTTGGCGAACTTCGCGTAGTCCGCCGTGTTCATGTAGCGCTTGGGATAGTCGTACTTGACCATGAGCTCGGCCACCTTGGGATCGTCGAGGGCGGCCTTGAAGGCGTCGTGCAGTTTCTGCACCACGGCGGGATCCATGCCCTTCGGCCCCGCGAGCCCGAACGGCGAGTCCAGCGTGAGATTGAAGCCCAGCTCCTTCAGCGTCGGCGCATCGGGCCAGCGCGGGCTGCGCTCCTGCGTCCAGATGCAGAGCAGGCGGAACTTGCCGGCATCCACCAGAGGCGCCCAGCCGGTCGCGTCGGCGTCGGCCATGACATGACCACCCTCGAGCGCCGCCCAACCCTCCGGGCCGCCCTTGAAGGGAACATGGGTGAACTTCACGCCGGCCTTGTGGGCGATCTGCTCCATGCCGATGTGCAGCGAGCTGCCGGCGCCCGGCGTAGCATAGGTGAACTTGCCGGGGTTCGCCTTGGCGAAGGCGATCACGTCCTGAAAAGTCTTGAGAGGCGAATCGGCGCGCACCACCACGCCGAACGTGTAGGCCGAGGTGTGCAGGATCCAGGTGAAATCCTTCATCGGATCGTACGGCGTCTTCTGCATGTGCGGCAGGCGGAAGATCGTCACCGGCATCTGCGCGATCGTGTAGCCGTCGGGCTTGGCGGTCGCGGCCATGCTGGCCGGACCGGTCGTGCCCGCGCCGCCGGTGCGGTTGTCGACGACCACCGGTTGGCCCAGCAGCTTGCCGGCGGCGTCGGCCATGGCGCGATGCCAGAGGTCGACGCCGCTGCCCGCCGGCCACGGCATGATCAGCGTGATCGGCTTGCTGGGGAAGTCCTTTGCGCCCTGCGCCTGCACCAGTGTCGGCGCAAACGCGGCAGACGCGACCGCACCCGACGCCGCGATGAAAGAACGACGACGCATGAACGCCTCCCTTTGGATTTTTCCGCTAGCTCTTGGCGGCGAGTCCCAGCTTCTCCAGGGCCGCCTTTTCCTCAGCGTAAAGCTGGCGCGCGAACTTGTCATACGCCGCGGCCGGCATGTAGCGCGGCGACATGTCGTACTTCTCGAGGGTCGCGATCACTTCCTTGTCCTCGAGCGCGATCTTGAAGGCCTCGTCGAGCTTCTTGACCGTTGCCGGGTCCATGCCCTTCGGGCCTCCCATGCCGAACGGCGAGTCGAACACCATGTCGAAGCCGAGATCCTTCAGCGTCGGCACATCGGGCCAGTTCTTCGTGCGCTTCTCCGTCCAGACGCACAGCAGGCGCAGCTGGCCCGCGTCGACCAGCGGCTTCCAGCCCGTCGAATCGGCCTGCAGCGTGGTGTGCTTGCCCAGCACGGCGGCATTGGTTTCGGCGCCACCCTTGAACGGCACCATGGTCCACTTGATCCCGGCCTGGGCGGCGATGCGCTCCATGCCGATGTGCAGCGACGTGCCGGCGCCCGGCGTGCCGTAGGTCACCTTGCCCGGATTGGCCTTGGCGTACTCGATCACGTCCTTGAAGGTCTTGTAGGGCTGGTCGGCCGCCGTCGTGACACCGAACGTGTAGCCGCTGAGATGGGCGACGTAGGTGAAATCCTTCAATGCATCGAACGCCGTCTTCTGCATCACCGGCAGACGGAACACGGAAATCGGAAGCTGCGAGAGAGTATAGCCATCGGGCCGGGCCGTGGCGGCCATCGTGGCCGGTCCCAGCGTGCCCGAGGCACCGCCCTTGTTGTCGATCTGGAACGGCTGGCCCAGCACCTTGCCGGCGCGCTCGCACATGGCGCGGAGCGTGATGTCGCTCGATCCGCCGGCGGGCCACGGAACGATGAACGTGATCGGCTTGTTGGGATAGGCCTGCGCACGGGCGGCCGGCAGATAGAGCGGCATGCCGACGCCGGCAGCAATCACGGTTCCCAGACCACGCTTCACGAGACCACGGCGACGAATCGTCATTCTGTTTCCTCCACTGTTTGCGCAGGAAATTGGCCGATGGTTCACGCGATGTAAAGCGATTGCAGAGCGTGTGTCACGGCAGCATGCGCTTCATCCAGCGGGCAGTGGCCTGCGCGTCCTGGCTGTCGCTGGCTTCGAGTTTGTCGATCACGCGGGTCCGGTCTTCGAGGTCGCGGTTCTGGCTGAGCTTGATCTTGGTCTGCGTCCGCACGATCGGCATGCGGAAGGCGACAATGCCGCGGGTCTGGGCCTCGGCATTGCCCGGCGGCAGGCGGTCCAGGTTCCACGACGAGGCGTCCGCGCCTTCGTAAGCCGTCGAGAGCTTCGTGAGCACGTCGAGCGCGCCCTGGGTATCCTCGACGACCTGCGGCCGGCCATAGGCATGGACGGTGACGTAGTTCCAGGTCGGCACCTTCGGCCCCGGCGCGTACCAGGTGGGCGAGACATAGGCGTGCGGCCCCCAGAATAGCGCCAGCGATTCCACCGGCCGGTCGAACAGCTTCCAGTGGGGATTGGCGCGGGCCAGATGGCCGATCAGCGCGCCGTGCTCGCTGCCGTCGTCCTGCCAGAGCAGGGACAGGTGGGTGGCGAAGGGCGCGCCGCTCTCGTCGGCCGTCATCAGCAGCGCCCAGCTATGGGCCTGCATGACTTCCCGGCCGACCGCTTCGTCGCCTGCGAAATGCTTGGGGAGATACATGGCTCGGATTCCTTGAACGGCGCGGGCTTACCATGGTCCAATGCCGGCCACAGAGGGAGGATTATTCATGGGCGAAGATATCCGTCTTAAGTCTGCCGCCGGCGAGATCGGCGCCTACCTGGCCACCCCGGCCGGCACGCCGAAGGGCGGCATCGTGGTCATCCAGGAGATTTTCGGGGTCAATCACCACATCCGGGCCGTGACCGACAAGTTCGCGGCGCAAGGCTACCTCGCCCTCGCGCCGCGCTTCTTCGACCACATCAAGCCCGGCATCGAGCTGGGCTATACGCCCGACACCATCGCCGAGGGCCGCGGCTACGTCATGACGCCGGGCTTCACCGACAAGGCCGTGCAGGACGTCCAGGCGGCGATGGACGAGCTGAAGAAGCGCGGCGTGAAGAAGGTCGGCGTGACCGGCTACTGCTGGGGCGGCACGATCAGCTGGCTGGCCGCGACCCGGCTCAAGCCCGACGCGGTTTCCGCCTACTACGGCGGCGGCATCTATGGCGCGAAGGCTGAGAAGCCGACCGTGCCGACGCAGCTTCATTTCGGCGACAAGGACATGCACATCCCGATGGCGCACGTGAACGAGCTGCGCGCGCTGCATCCCAACGTCGAGATCTTCGACTATCCGGCCGATCACGGCTTCCATTGCGACGAACGCGGCAGCTGGGACGCCGCCGCCTCGAAGAAGGCGATGGAGCGCACGCTCGAATTGTTCGCAAAGCACGTCGGCTGACGCGCGACGCCGTTCCCACCACCAATGTCACCCCGAGCCACGCTCGGGGTGACAGGATTTTCGATCCAAGATGCCCACCAAACGTCCCGCCAAGAAATCATTCACGCCCGGCGCACGCGGCCCGCTGAACGGGGTCCGCGTCGTCGACCTGTCGCGGCTGGTCGCCGGCAACGTGCTGACGCTCCAGCTCGCGGACTTCGGCGCCGAGGTCATCAAGATCGAGCCGCCCGAGGGCGACACGCTGCGCTCGTGGCGCGTCAAGGGCGTCGAGACGGCGTGGAAGGTCTATAGCCGCAACAAGAAGAGCGTCGGGCTCGACCTGCGCTCGGATGCCGGCCGCACCATCGTGCGCGAACTGGCGAAGTCCGCGGCCATCCTGGTCGAGAGCTTCCGGCCGGGCGTCATGGAAGACATGGGCCTGTCGCCCGCCGAACTGCATGCGATCAACCCGAAGCTGGTGATCCTGCGCATCTCCGGCTGGGGCCAGGACGGACGCTATCGCCACAAGCCGGGCTTCGGCACGCTGATCGAGGGCTATAGCGGCTTCGCGTCGATGAACGGTTTCGCCGATCGCGAGCCGGTGCTGCCGCCGATGTATCTCGCCGACTGCATGGCCGCGCTGAACGGCTATGGCGCCGTGATGGTGGCACTGCGCGAGGTCGAGATGAACGGCGGCAAGGGCCAGGTGCTCGACCTGCCGCTGTTCGACCCGCTGTATTCGATGCTGGGGCCGCAGGCCGCCAACTACAAGCTGACCGGCGAGGTGAAGGTCCGCACCGGCAGCCGTTCGACCAACGCCGCCCCGCGCAACGTCTATCAGACGAAGGACGGAAGCTGGGTGTGCCTGTCGGCCTCGACACAGGGCATGGCGATGCGCGTGCTGGCCAAGATCGGCCGGCCGGAACTGGCGGAGGATCCGCGTTTCTCGACCAACATCGAGCGCGTGCGCAACGGCGTCGAACTCGACCGGATCATCGGCGAGTTCATCGCCGCCCGCGATCTCGACGAGAACCTGCGCTACTTCGACGAGGCCGGCGTCACCATCGGCCCGGTCTACGACATCTCGCAGATCGTGCAGGACGACTACGTGCTGGAGCGCGAATCGCTGATCGAGATCGACGACGAGGAGATGGGCGAATTGCCCACCCATCCGGTCGTGCCGCGCATGTCCGGGACGCCGGGCGCCCTGAAGAACGCGGCCCCCAAGGTCGGCGAGCACAACGAGGCGCTGCTGAAGCCGATGCTGGGCGCCGCCGAGTACGACAAGCTCTGCGCGTCGGGTGTGATCTCCAAAGAGAAGAAGAAGTGAACCGGCCCGTCCCGCCCGTCTGGCGCTCGATCCTCTACGTTCCCGGCAACGTCCCGAAGTTCATCGACAGGGCACACGAACGCGGCGCCGATTGCGTGCTGGTCGATCTCGAGGACAGCGTGCAGCCGGCGCAGAAGCCCGAGGCGCGCGCGATGCTGCCGGAGACCATGAAGAAGGTGGTGCGCGGCGGCGCCAACGTCGCCGTGCGCATCAACCGGCCGCTGCGGCTGGCGATCCCCGACATCGAGGCGGCGGTGCGGCCGGGCCTGTCGGCGCTGTTCATCACCAAGACCGAGGGCGTGCAGCATCTGCGCCTGCTCGATGAGGTGGTGAGCGACCTGGAACGCGAGCGCGGACTGCCGGTCGGCGGCATCGGCTTCGCCGCCATGATCGAGCATCCGCGCGCCCTGCCCGAACTCGCCGACATCGCCGAGCGCGGCCCGCGCCTCGTCGCCATGATGCTGGGCGGCGAGGATTTCGCGCTGGAGACCGGCTCGGTGCCGGGCGACGAGACGCTCGAGCTCCCGAAGCGCATGGTGGCCTTCGCAGCCCAGGCGCATGGCCTGTCGATGATCGGCATCCTGGGAACGGTCGCCGACTATTCCGACCCCGATGCCTACAGGAAGAGCGCCGAACGGGCGCGCCGCTTCGGCTTCTCGGGCGGCACCTGCATCCATCCCGGCCTGGTCGGCGCATTGAACGAGGCCTTCACGCCGACGGCGGACGAAGTCGCCTATGCGCGCAAGCTGATCGCGGCTGACGAAAAAGCCGCGGCTGAGGGCCGCGGCTCGTTCTCGGTGGATGGCAAGATGATCGACATCCCGGTGATCGATCGCGCCCGCCGGCTGATCCAACGCCACGACGCGATCGAGAAGAGAGTCAGACCCTCATAGGCTCAGTGCTTGTCGGCCCAAACCGTGCGCTTCACGGCGTACATCAGGCCGGCCAGCGCCAGGAGGAACAGGATGACGCGAACGCCGGTGCGCTTGCGGTCTTCCATGTGCGGCTCGGACGCCCAGGCGAGGAACTCGGTGACGTCGGCGGCTTGCTGGTCGAGCGTGGCCTTGGTGCCGTCGGCGTAGGTCACCTTGTCGTCGCTGAGCGGCGGCGCCATGGCGATCTTGTGGCCCGGGAAGTACTTGTTGAAGTTGTCGTCCTTCTTGACGTCGAACTCCTTGATCTGCTCCGGCGTCAGCTTGTCGTACGGAACGTAGCCCGTGAGGATGCCGTAGATGAAATCGGGGCCGTACTGGCGTGCCTTGACGATGACGCTGAGGTCGGGCGGCGCCTTGCCGTTGTTGGCGGCGGCTGCGGCGGCCTGGTTCGGGAACGGCTTCTTGAAGCGATCCGAGGGACGGGCCGGCCGGTCGACCGGCGCGCCGTCGTCGTTGAGGTCGGAGACGGAGATGTCCTTGATCAGACCCTTCACCTGGTTCTCGGTCAGGCCGAGCTCGGTCAGGTTGCGATAGGCGACCAGCGACAGCGAATGACAGGCGGCGCAGACTTCCTGGTAGACCTGGAAGCCACGTTGGGCCGAAGCACGGTCGTAGGTGCCGAACGGCCCCTGGAAGTGCCACTTCCTGGCCGGCGGCTGCTCGGTCCCGCCGGCCGCGATGGCGACGGTACCGGTGGCGAAGGCTGCGAGCGCGATGGCGCCAGAGACCAACAGATTGCGGGCGAACGGCTTGCGCATGGCTCTTATACCGCCTTCTTCTTGAGCACCGCGTCGGCGATGCTGGGAGGCAATGGCAACGGCCGTTCGATCTTGCCCAGGATCGGCAGCAGCACGAGGAAGTGGGCGAAGTAGTACAGCGTCGCGAGCTGCGACAGCGGCACCCAGAAGCCTTCCGCCGGCTTGGAGCCGCAGATGCCCAGGACGATCACGTCGACCACCAGAAACAGCATGAACCACTTGTAGATCGGCCGGAACGTACAGGACCGCACGCGCGACGTGTCGAGCCACGGCAGGATGAACAGCACCGCGATGGCGCCGAACATCGCCAGCACGCCGCCCAGCTTGTCGGGAATGGCGCGCAGGATCGCGTAGAACGGCAGGAAGTACCATTCCGGCACGATGTGCGCGGGCGTGACCAGCGGGTCGGCCGGAATGTAGTTGTCCGGATGGCCCAGATAGTCGGGCGCGAAGAAGACGAACGCGGCGAAGACGATCAGGAACACCACGACGCCGAAGCCGTCCTTCATCGTGTAGTACGGATGGAAGGGGACGGTGTCCTGCGGGCCCTTCGGGTCGATGCCGGTCGGGTTGTTCGAGCCGTGGACGTGCAGCGCCACGACGTGCAGCGCGACCACCGCCACGATGATGAACGGCAGCAGGTAGTGCAGCGCGAAGAAGCGGTTGAGCGTCGGGTTGTCGACGGCGAAGCCGCCCCACAGCCATATGACGATCGACTCGCCGACGACCGGGATCGCCGAGAACAGGTTGGTGATGACGGTGGCGCCCCAGAAGCTCATCTGGCCCCACGGCAGCACGTAGCCCATGAAGGCCGTGGCCATCATCAGCAGGAAGATGACGACGCCCAGGATCCACAGCAGTTCGCGCGGCGCCTTGTAGGAGCCGTAGTACATGCCGCGGAAGATGTGGATGTAGACGGCGATGAAGAAGAACGAGGCGCCGTTCATGTGCAGGTCGCGGATCAGCCAGCCCTGCGGCACGTCGCGGTCGATACGCTCGACGGCGTCGAAGGCCATCAGCACGTGCGGCGTGTAGTTGGTCGCGAGCACGATGCCGGTGGCGATCATGAGGACCAGCATCACGGTGGCGATCGCGCCGAAGTTCCAGAAGTAGTTGAAGTTCCGGGGCGTCGGGAACGTGTGATATTCCTTCTCGATATACGAGAAGATCGGCAACCGGTGATCGATCCAGGAGATCACCTTGTTATTGAAGACCGGCGGCGTGCCGTGAGACGAGGCCATTCTGGGAACTCCAGCGAGATCTGAGCGGGCGATCTGGTCGATCAGCCGATGCGGACGAGGGCGTCGGAAGTGAACAGGTATTCCGGAACCACGAGATTCTTCGGCGCCGGTCCTTTGCGGATACGGCCCGACGTGTCGTAGCTCGAGCCGTGGCAGGGGCAGAACCAGCCGCCGTATTCGCCCTTGGGATCGCCCGCCTTGTTGCCGAGCGGCACGCAGCCCAGATGGGTGCAGACGCCGATCATGATCAGCCACTCCGGCCGGACCTTCTTGGCGGTGTCCGTGACACGCTTGTTGTCGGTCTCCGGGTCCGGCAGCTGCGACATCGGCACAGCCTCGGCTTCCTTGATCTCGGTCTCCGTGCGGTGACGGATGAAGACCGGCTTGCCGCGCCACTTCACGGTGACCGCCTGGCCGACCTGGATCGGCTGGAGGTTCACCTCGATGGTCGACAAAGCCAGCGTGTCCGCGGCGGGATTGAGGTTATTGATGAACGGCCAGGCGACGGCCGCCGCGCCGACGGCGCCAAGAGCGCCCGTCGCGACCATGAGGAAGTCGCGCCGCGTCGGTTCGCTGTGCCCGTGTGCCGTCGTGCTTGAAGAAGCCATGATTACTCTCTTCCGTCCCCCCGAGGAGATGGCGGGTATATAGCCGGGAAAGCCCCTTTTGTTTCAAGGCTCTGTTGGTCGCAGGCCCGATGAGCGGCATTCTGTGACAGCGTGCCGCAGAAAAGTCACTTTCGCTACGCGGATCAACCGGAAAAGTTCATGCGTTTGGCCCTTTTCGAACCGGATATTCCCCAGAACCTCGGCGCCTTCATCCGCCTGTCGGCTGGACTGGCCGTTCCGCTGGACGTGATCGAGCCCTGCGGCTTCCCCCTGGACGACAAGAGAATCCGCAGAGCGGCCATGGACTACTACGATCTGGCCCGCCTGACCCGGTATGCGTCCTGGGCGGCGTTCTGCCGGGAGCGGCCCCCGGGCCGGTTGGTCCTGCTCACGACGGCCGGGGCGACCCGGCTCCCGGAGGCGGTTTTCCGCCCGGACGACATTCTATTGCTCGGCCGGGAAAGCGCCGGGGTCCCGCCCGAGGTCCATGAGAGAGCCGATCTGCGCGTCCGGATCCCGCTCCAGACCGGAGCGAGGTCGCTCAATGTCGCCCTGTCGGCCGCGATGGTATTGAGCGAGGCCCTTCGCCAGACCTCGGGATTCGAAAAGCTCGCATGACCGCCAAGCCAACCCGCACCGCCACCGGCCCCAACGGCCCCTCCCCCCTGCCCGACGAGGCGACGATCGCCCGCCGCAAGGAGGAAGCCGCGACCTGGTTCGCCGGCCTGCGCGACCGCATCTGCGCCGAGTTCGAGAAGATCGAGCACGAGCTGCAAGGTACCCATCGCGACCGCGCGCCCGGCCGCTTCGAACGCAAGACCTGGCAGCGCGACAAGGGCGAGAACGGCGAGGATCGCGGCGGCGGCACGATGTCGTTGATGCGCGGCCGCGTGTTCGAGAAGGTCGGCGTCAACATCTCGACCGTGTTCGGCGAGTTCAGCCCCGAGTTCCGCAACCAGATCCCCGGCGCCGCGCAGGACCCGCGCTTCTTCGCGGCCGGCATCTCTCTGGTCGCCCACATGCAGTCGCCCAGGGTGCCGGCGGTTCATATGAACACGCGCTACATCGTGACGACGCGCAGCTGGTTCGGCGGTGGCGCGGACCTCACGCCGATGGTGCCTCACGAGCCCGACACGCACGACTTCCACGCAGCGCTGCGGGCCACCTGCGACGCGCACGATCCGGCCTACCATCCCAACTTCAAGGAATGGTGCGACGAGTATTTCTTCCTGCCGCATCGCAACGAGCCGCGCGGCGTCGGCGGCATCTTCTACGACTATCTCGACAGCGGCGATCACGCGCGCGACTTCGCCTTCACGCGCGCAGTCGGCGAAACCTTCCTCGATATCTATCCCAGGCTGGTCCGCCGCCACATGAACGAGCCCTGGACCGACGCCGAGCGCGCGCACCAGCTCGCGCGCCGCGGCCGCTACGTCGAGTTCAACCTGCTGCACGATCGTGGCACGCGATTCGGTTTGATGACCGGCGGCAACGTCGAGGCGATCCTGATGTCGCTGCCGCCCGAGGTGCGCTGGCCATGACCTCATTGTCATCCTGAGCGCAGCGAAGGATCTCACGTTCGCCAGGGAGTGCTCTGGTCGTTCCGTGAGGTCCTTCACTGCGCTCAGGACGACAGCTGCGTTATCGCACTGCCCTTAGCCATGGAGCGCGCCACTCCAGTGGCGCTTCATGATTCTCGAGCGCCACTGGAGTGGCGCGCTCCAATGAATCTAACGCGCCGGCCAGTTCCACATCGGGCGCTCCTCGCCCTCGGCGATCGTTTCGCCCAGTTCCTTGGCGAGCGTGATGCGTCGTCCGCCGGCTTTCGTCAGCGCCGTGACGAGGCGCTCGGCGTGCGAGACCACGATGACCTGCGATCGTTTGGCCGCGCTCGCAATGAGGCGCGCCAGCGGCGCCAGCAGGTCGGGATGCAGGCTGGTCTCCGGCTCGTTCAGGATCATCAGCGACGGTGGACGCGGCGACAGAAGCGCCGCCACCAGCAGGAGATAACGCAGCGTGCCGTCCGACAGTTCGGTGGCCTTCAGCGGCCGCAGCAGCCCGTGCTGCAGCATCTCGACTTCGAAGTACCCGTCGCTCACCGCGACATCGACGGAGCCGCCGGGAAAGGCATCGGCGACGGCGGCCTCGAGCTCGCCCTCGATGCCGATCTCCTGGATCGTCGCGAGGGCGGCGGCGAGATCGGCACCGTCGCCCGCGAGCACCGGTGTGCGCGTGCCGATCTGGCGGCGGCGCGCCGGCGCTTCGATGTCGGTGCGGAAGTGATCGTAGAAGCGCCAGTCGCGAAGCTGCTCGCGCAACGACAGCAGCTCGGCGCCATCCTCGGGATTGGCGCAGTGCGTCAGCATGCTGTCGAACGGCTGCAAGTGCGTATGGGCCTGTCGGCGCTGGCCGCTGCGATCTCGCAGCGTAACCGAGGGACCGTTGCGTTCGGCGAAGGCATTGGCGCGCTGCAGGACCGGCCCGGTCCACAGCGACTCGGTCTTGATGACCGGATCGCGGCCGAACAGGCCGCCGGGGATCGGCAGGCCGAGGTCGATCGCGTAGCCGTAGGACTCGGACGAGAAGCCGAGCTTCAGGCTGATCGACGCCTTGCGCACGGTGCCCTGCACGGCCTGCTCACCCCGCTTCATGCCGCGCGAGAACTGCTCGGGCCCCGCCCACAGCACGGAAGAAATGCCGCCTTCGAGCGCCAGCGACGGAATGATGCGGCCCTGCGCGACGTCGGCCAGCAATCGCAACGCGCGATAGAGGCTCGACTTGCCGCTGCCATTGGCGCCGGTCACGACAGTCAGCGGCTCGATCTCCAGCCGCACGTCGCGCAGCGAGCGATAGCCCGAGATGCAGAGCCGCGAGACGATGCTCATCGCCGCGCGGCCAGCGCCCATCCTGCAACGACGGGCGCCGCGAACAGCACGAGCACCAGCAGCGGATAGGGCGCGCCCCACCAGAAGCCGAGACGATCGATGAAGGCCTCGGCGCCCTCTTCATAGGCGAGGCGGGCATAGAGAAAGCCCGCCAGCATCGTCGAGGCCTTCATCGATCGTCTCGGCTTCTGGTGGGG
>LSKJ01000568.1 GCA_001557035.1 Rhodospirillaceae bacterium CCH5-H10
GGTCTTCACGAAACCGGCCAGGTCCGCCTTCAGCGCGTCCGTTGCGGCGATCTCGGGCCGGAGCTGCACGAAGGCCTTCACGATCTCGGTGCGGACCTTGTCCGGCACGCCGACGACGCCGACCATCGAGACGGCAGGATGCTTCATCAGGCATTCCTCGATCTCGCCCGGGCCGATCCGGTAGCCGCCCGAGGTGATGACGTCGTCGTCGCGGCTCTTGAAGAAGACGTAGCCGTCCTCGTCGATCGTGCCGATGTCGCCGGTCAGCAGCCAGTCGCCGGCGTACTTGCGCGCCGTGGCCTCTGGGTTGCGCCAGTATTCGAGCATGACGATGGGATCGTGCCGCCAGCCGGCGATCTGGCCTTCCTGGCCGGGCGGCAGGACGTTGCCGTTGCCATCGACCACCGCGACCTTGCGGCCGGGGCAGGCGCGGCCGCAGGAGCCGGGCCGGACCTCGAACCAGTCGGGCGAGTTCAGCAGCATCAGGTTCATCTCGGTCTGGCCATAGCCTTCGGAGATCGTCGTGCCGAACGTGTCGCGGCCCCAGCTCAGCAGTTCCTCGCCCATCGCCTCGCCGCCAGTGCTGATCGCGCGGATATCGTAGTTCCACCGCTCTTGCGGCCTGTGGACCTGGCGCATCATCTTGAGCGCCGTCGGCGGGATGAAGCTGACGCCGACACGGTGCTTGGCCAGCATGGCGAAGGCGCGCTCGGGATCGAACTTGGCGAAGCGATGCGCCAGCACCGGCGTGCCGTAGTACCAGGCGGGGAACAGCGCGTCGTAGAGCCCGGCGATCCAGGCCCATTCGGCTGGCGTCCACATCACCTCGTTGCCACGCGGCCAGTGGCCGAGCCACTGTTCTACGGCAGGGATGCAGCCCAGCATCATGCGATGGGCATGCAACGCGCCCTTGGGCTGGCCCGTGGTGCCGGACGTGTAGATCAACAGGGCGGGATCCTCGGCCGCCGTATCGACCGTGGTGAAGGCGTCGGACGCGGCGCCGAGCAGGCGGTCCCAGTCGAGGAAGGCGCTGCCGTGCGCGCCGGCGCCGATCACGATCACCGTCTTCAGGTGAGGCAGGCGGTCGCACACGGCGAGCAGCTTGGGCAACTGGCTCATGTCGGTGACGATGGCCGAGGCCCCGGCATTGGAGAGCCGGTATTCGATCGCCTCCTCGCCGAACAGCGTGAACAGCGGCAATACGATCGCGCCCATCCGGTAGCCGGCGAGATGGCAGATCGTGAGTTCCGCGCCCTGGCTCAGGAACACCGCGACCCGGTCGCCCTTGCCGACGCCACGCGAGACCAGCGCGTTGGCCAGCCGCGAGCTCGCGGCCAGCAACTGGCCGAAGGTCCAGTTGCGCACCGTGCCGTCGGCATTCTCGACGATCATCGCCAGGGTGTCGGGGGCATGCCGCTCGCAGACGGCGCGGCCGATGTTGAACCGCTGGGGCGTAGGCCAGCGGAATTGCTTCATGGCGTCGTCGTAGGAAAGACCGCGCGGGATCATGCCGATTGGACCTGCATATGTGTGCTAGAGCGGACGGGATGGTTCAACGAAAGGCCGGGCATTCCATGAGTATCGCTGGATACCTTCAGGCGTCCATCGGCGTGCTGCAAGACTGTATCGACCATGCGCCGATCCAGAACGTCGAACGCGCCGTCGTCGAGATCGGGCGGACCTTCGACGCGGGCAAGCCGCTTCTGGTCTGCGGAAACGGCGGCTCGGCCAGCGACGCCTCGCACATTGCCGGAGAACTGGTCGGACGCTTCCTGAAAGAGCGCCGGGCGCTGAACTGCATCTGCCTGTCGGCCGATTCCGCCGTACTGACGGCCTGGGCCAACGACTATGCCTACGAGTCCGTCTTCGCCCGCCAGGTCGAGGCCTATGGCGCTGCCGGCGGGACGCTGCTGGGCCTCAGCACGTCGGGCAATTCGAAGAACGTGGTCGAAGCCTTCAGGGCGGCGAAATCCCTGGGCATGACGACCATCGCACTCACGGGAGAAGGCGGTGGCGATCTCGCCCGACACGCCGACATCCTCATCGACGTGCCCAGCCGGCACACGCCGCTCGTCCAGCAGGCCCATGCCTGCCTCTATCATTACATTTGCGAGCGCGTGGAGGCGGGGCGACCGGGCTAGGCGATCGCTTCCAGCCAGGCGAGTGCGCCGGACGCATCCGCCGCCACACTGACCTTCATTCGATCTAGAGAGGCACTGTCGAGGTTCCGCACCGCCTCTTCGCCATGACCGGTCCTCACGAGGATGCCGTTGCCGATGCCCGCCGCATGGCCGGCTTCGAGATCGCTCAGCTTGTCGCCGACGAACAGCGATCCCCGCAGGTCGACGTCGAGCCTCTCCCGGGCCAACAGGATCATGCCGGGGCCGGGCTTCCGCCACCGATGGGCTTCCGCCGCGAAGACGCCGCCGCTGGCTTCGTGGTGGGCGCTGGCGACGACCAGATCGATCTCGGCTCCCGACCTCGCCAGCTCTTCGACGATCCGGCCCTGGACGGCGCGGAAATCGTCCCAGCCATAATGGCCGCGGGCGATGCCGCTCTGGTTGGTGACGACGACGACCCGGATCCCGAGATCGTTCGCCGCGCGGATCAGGGAAGCGGCCGCCGGAATGATCCGGACGTCCTCGGGTTTTCCGAGATAGCCGACTTCCTCGACGATCACGCCGTCGCGGTCGCAGAACAGCGCCGGTCGGCCCTCCGAGACGCGCGGGGTGAGGGACTCGCACCACAGGGCAACGCCGTCGATCAGGCGGCTGTCGGAGAAGGGCATCGTCAGCGGTTCACACGCTGGACGACCCGGCCCGCCAGCAGTTCCTGCGGTGTGGGCGTCCAGATCTCGTCATGCGGCGTATCGGTCACGCGCTGGGCGAATTCGGGCGTGACGCCGCTCGCGACCAGGAAGCGCCGCATGTCGCGATTGCTCTCGTACATGTCGTTGGCGCCCAGGCCGGGGAAGCTGCCCTGATGGAAGCCCAGGCGACCCGACGGCGAGATCGAGCGGTCGATGCCGCCCAGGAAAGCGATGGTGCAAGCGGAGGCGCAGCCCGTGTCGACTCGCGTCGCGAGCCTGCGGTTGCGGATCATCCGGTTGATCTCGAAGGCGGTGCCGATGCGTCCACCCGGTCCCGCGAGCACGACACGACGTACCGACGGGTTCTTCTCGAGCGCATCGCGCACTGCTTCCGCGCTGCGGGTGCCGTAGGCACCCTCGACTAACAGCGTGGAGCCATCGGGGCTTACCGATACGGTCAGCGTGTCCAGGGCCTCGTCGCCGGTATAGATCGCCCAGAGTTCGCGGATCGACGGCACGGCCCTGTCCAGGAAAAGTCCGCCGATACCGGCGATGGAGAGGGCAGCAGCGACGAACGTGCCGAGCGCGGCCAGCGCACTGGCGCGTCGCCGCGCGGCCACGACGATCAGGATCACCTGCACGATCGCGAACGTCGAAGCGGCCCCGCAGAGCAGGGCGGGCCCCAGCACGTGCAGCAGCGAAATGGTGCCGGGGCCGAAGACGGCGAGGGTGATGCTGCCGAAGCCGATCAGCAGGGCCATCGCGGCCCAGACGCCGCGATAGTAGAGCGTGAGATCGAACGGCGCCGCGCCGTCGCGCCACGGCGGCACGCCCACGGCTTCGAGGTGATCGACCATCCGCGCAAGCTTGCCGGTGCGGATGCGCTTCACGCCCTCGCGATAGCCGAGCGACGCGGCGAAGTCGGATGGGACCAGACCGGGCGCGAGGCGCACCTGGCGCAGGCCGATGGCGCGCGTCGTCAACTCGGCGAAGGCGATCAGCGTGCGGGCCACTTCAGCACGTTCGACGTCGGACGCTGCGTCCAGCATGCCGACGGCGAGATGATCGGCTGCCTGTTCGAGCAGGACGGCGCCCAGCGGGTTGGTTTCCTCGCCGATCACGAAGACCGCCCGCGTGTCGTTCATCGAGCCGAGCGGCGGGAAGCTGGGGAAAAGTCTCGCGATGCCCTCGGCATCGGCGGCGGTGGCACGTCTTACAGCGCCAACGGAGACCCGATCCTGAGAAAACACGCTGACTTTCCACTCCCTGAGGCCGCTTTCATGGCCGGTGACCGGACTGTATGCTGCGGCACTTCACGCGGAGCGTCTACATGTCACCCGACGATCATGCCTACCCGCCGGTCGGCCGTGCCAAGCAGCATGAGGCCGGCACGACGACCGTTCCGTCGGTTTGTCCGCACGACTGCACCAGTACCTGCGCGCTCGATGTCGAAAGGCTGAGCAACACGAAGATCGGCCGCGTTCGCGGCTCGATGCGCAACGACTACACGGCGGGCGTGATCTGCGAGAAGGTCGCGCGCTACGCCGAGCGCATCCATCATCCCGACCGCCTGATGAAGCCGATGCGCCGGGTCGGGCCGAAGGGTTCGAAGCAGTTCGCCGAGATCTCGTGGACCGACGCGCTCGACATCGTGGCCGAGCAGTTCATCGCCAAGGCGCGCCAGCACGGCAGCGAGACGATCTGGCCCTACTACTATGCCGGCACGATGGGCCTGGTGCAGCGCGACGGCATCAACCGCCTGCGCCATGCGATGAAGTATTCGCGCTGGTTCTCGACCATCTGCGTTACACTTTCCGACACGGGCTGGATCGCTGGCGTCGGCGCCAAGCGTGGCGCGGACGTGCGGGAGATCGACGAACATGCCGAGCTGGTGGTGATCTGGGGCGGCAATCCCGTGAACACCCAGGTCAACGTCATGACCCACGCGATGAAGGCCAAGAAGAGGGGCGCCAAGCTCGTCGTCGTCGATCCCTATCGCACGGGCACCGCCGACCAGGCCGACATCCATCTCGCGGTGCGCCCCGGCACCGACGGCGCGCTGGCGGTAGGCGTCATGCACGTCCTCTTCAAGGAGGGGTATGCCGACTGGGATTATCTTCGGAAGTACACCGACGCGCCGGACGAGCTGGCCGCCCACGTCGCGACGCGCACGCCCGAATGGGCCTCGAAGATTACCGGGCTGTCGGTCGAGGAAATCGTGTCCTTCGCGCGCCTCTACGGGCAGAGCAAGGCGTCGTTCATCCGCTGCCATCACGGCTTCAGCCGCAGCCGCAATGGTGCCGCCAACATGCATGCCGTGACCTGCCTGCCGGCGGTGACGGGGGCGTGGAAGTACAAGGGCGGCGGCGCGCTCTACGGCCATACCGGGATGTATCCGATCGACAAGACGCTGATCGAGGGCCTCGACATGGTCGATCCGTCGATCCGCGATCTCGACCAGTCGCGCCTCGGGCCGATCCTGACCAACGACGCCGCGGCGCTGAAGAACGGCCCGCCCGTCACCGGCATGCTGATCCAGAACACCAATCCGGCGATGGTCTGCCCGGAGCTCGAACTCGTCCACAAGGGCTTCAAGCGCGACGACCTGTTTGTCTGCGTGCACGAGCAGTTCATGACCGAGACGGCGGCCTTTGCCGATATCGTGCTGCCGGCCACCATGTTCCTCGAGCACGACGACTTCTACACCGCGAGCGGCCACACCTTCTTCCAGGTGACCAAAGCCGTGATCGACGCGCCGGGCGAGTGCCGCGAGAACCACTATGTCATCTCGGAACTGGCCAAGCGCCTGGGTGCGAAGCATCGCGGCTTCGACATGACGCCGTGGGAGATCATGGACGAGACGCTCAAGGTCTCGAAGATGTGGGACGCCGAGACCAACTGGCAGAAGGGCGGGCAGGATTTCCACCTGGGCTTCGAGACGTCGCACTTCCTCGACGGCTTCGCCTGGCCCGACAAGAAGTTCCGCTTCAAGCCCGACTGGGCGGCCTATGGCGGTCGCGGCAAGGAAATGCCGGCGTTGCCGGACCATTTCGACGTGATCGACAATGCCACCGACGACAAGCCGTTCCGGCTGGTCGCGGCGCCGGCGCGCACCTTCCTCAACTCGACCTTTACCGAGACGCCGAGTTCGCAGAAGCGCGAGGTGCGGCCGACAGCCTTGATGAATCCCGACGATTGTGCGGCCCTGGGAATCGTCGAGGGCGAGCGGCTTGAGATCGGCAACGAGCGCGGCAAGACGATCGTCAACGCCAAGCCGCGCAGCGGCCAGCAGAAGGGCGTCGTGGTGGTCGAGGGCATCTGGCCCAACCGCAACTTCGAGACCGGCATCGGCATCAATGCGCTGACCTCCGCCGATCCCGGCTGGCCCAACGGCGGCGCGGTGTTCCACGACACCGCCGTCTGGATCCGCAAGGCATCGTGAGCGAGGGATTCCAACCGGCGCCCAATCCGAGCATCGCCCAGACGCAGGCGCCTCGGATCGAGGGCCGCGGGCATGTCCTGGTGATCGGCAACGAGAAGGGCGGCTCGGGCAAGTCGACGACGGCGCTGCACATCGCCGTGTCGCTGATGAACGATGGCGCGCGCGTGGCGACGCTCGACCTCGATGCGCGGCAGGGCACGCTCAGCCGCTACGTCGAGAACCGCGCCGCCTATGCCGCGAAGAAGGGCATGGACCTGCCCATGCCGCTGCATACGCCGGTGCTGATCTCGACCCTGAACGACCGCCGCGAGGCCGAAGCCGACGAGCGTGCGCGGCTCGCGGCGGCGCTGGAGCCGGCGGTGGGCGCGGCCGACTTCGTGATCGTCGACACGCCGGGCAGCGACACCCATCTCAGTCGGCTCGCCCATACCTGGGCCGACACGTTGTTGACGCCGCTGAACGACAGTTTCATCGACCTCGACCTGCTGGCGCGCGTCGATCCGGACACGCTGAAGATCGTGCGGCCCTCGATCTATGCCGAGGCGGTCTGGAAACAGCGCCAGATTCGCGCCGTCGAGGGCGGCCGGCCTGTCGACTGGATCGTGATGCGCAACCGCCTGTCGTCGCTGGCCGCGCGCAACAAGCGCGACATGGGCACGGTGATCGACGCGCTGGCCAAGCGGATCGGCTTCCGCGTCGCCGCCGGCCTCAGCGAGCGCGTGATCTACAAGGAGCTGTTCCTGACGGGTCTCACGCTGCTCGACCTGAAGCGTGGCGGGAAGGGCCCATCACTGACCTTGAGCCATGTCGCGGCACGCCAGGAAGTGCGCGACCTCGTGGCGTCGCTCAACCTGCCGGGGGTCGCTCCTGCAGAAGCGGACGCGCCCGCGACAGAAGAAGCCACGCCAGACCCGCAACCTGCAGGATGAACAGCAGGCCGAACGACCAGCTGTAGCCGTCGGGTGAGTAGCCGGTGGCGGTGCGCGGCCACAGGTCGACGACTTTGCCGATCGCCCACTGTCCGGCGAAGATCACCGTGAAGACCACGAGGTTGGAGCTGGTGCTGACCCGGCCGGCATATTGCGGCGGGAACGAGCGGGCGAGCAGCGGCATGTACTGGATCGGATAGGCGCCGAGGAAGCCGAACAGCAGCCATGCAGCCACCGGATGGACGGACGGCAGGAAGGCGATCCAGGCGCAGACCAGGGTGAACAGAATGCTCACGAGATTGGCCGAGGCAAAGTCGCTGATGCCGACACGCCGGAAAGCGCCCGCCAGCACGCCGCTCAGCGCGAAGCCCGCGGTCATCACCGCCGTCGTGTAGAGCTGAATGTCGGCACGGGCCTCGTGACTCGCGATACCGCCGACATCGCGCAGCCACGGCCCGATCCACAGGGTGATCGCGGCGATGAAGGCCATCTGCTGGAAGGTGAGCAGCGGCTGGATGCGCCAGAAGAAGCCGTTGGTCAGCACGATCCCGGTGATGCGGAACTGGTCGCGCAAGGTGCCCTGCTGTGCGGGAGCGCCGCGCTCGGGCACCACCGTGAACAGGATCGCCGAGGTGACGAGGCAGAGGCCGGCCAGCCAGAAGAACAGGCCCTGCCAGCTGATGACAGAGAGCGACCACTGGATCGGCAGGGTCGCGGCCATCGAGCCCAGGCCGCCCGCCATCATGTGGAAGCCGGTGATCAGTCCCCAGCGCTCCGGCGGATACCACAGCGTGATCGCCTTGATCGCGGCCATGAGACCGCCCGCGAAGCCCAGGCCGATCAGCACGCGCGCCACGATCAGTTCGCCGAGTGAGAGGCTGAGCCCGAACAGCGCCGAGCCGATCGCCGCCATCGCCAGCAGCACGGCCTGAACGCGGCGCGGCCCGTAGCGATCGAGCATGACGCCGAGAATCGGCTGGCAGCCGGCGAAGAACAGGAAGAAGGCCGAGGTGAGAAGGCCGAGGTCGCCC
>LSKJ01000569.1 GCA_001557035.1 Rhodospirillaceae bacterium CCH5-H10
CTGGCGGGCCGCCCCGCCGCGACGGCGACGTCGCCCTACCCCGAGCGTGCCGACGAGATCAGGCTGGCGGCATGATCGCGCCCTATCGGACGACGCCGGTCTTCGACGAGACGACGCTGCCCGATGCGTTGAGGCGCGAGCATCGCACAAAGGCGGGCGTGTGGGGCGTGATCCGCGTGCTCGAGGGCCAACTGAAGTTCGTCCTGGCTGAAACCGGCGCCGAGACGATCCTCACGCCCGACCGGCCTGGCCTCGTACGGCCGCAACAGACGCACCGCGTCGAGCCGCTGTCGAAGCTGCGCATGCAGATCGAGTTCTATGACCGAGAGCCCACGCTGAATCGGGTCGAACCTGACTGAGTAGCGGGCTCAGGGCGCCGAACGTCTCGTCGCGAACCGGTTCCAGATGAACAGGACGAGCAGCGCTCCCAGCGTTGCGGCAACGAAGCCAGCGCCCTGGTCGGCGCGATACCAGCCCACGGACTGACCGAGAAAGGTCGCGACGAAGGCTCCAGCGATGCCCAGCAGGGTCGTCAGCAGGAACCCCGCCGGCTTGTTGGGAACGGGCGAGACGAGACGGGCGATGATGCCCGCAACGAAGCCGATGACGACGATCCAGAGAAAGCCCATGGCGAGACTCGGTCAGGCAGTCTTGCCGGCGGGACGGTCGAACTCGTCGGGCGCCGGCAGGCGGCCCTGCGGAGTGAGCTCGTCGACCGCGGCCGGCAGTTGCGCGGCGAGGCCCGCGAGAAGCTGTTCGCGCGTGAGCCCGGTGCGTTCGCTCAGGAATTCGATCTGTTCGGGTGTCAGGATCCGGCTGAGATCGCCCGGACCGATCTCCTTGTTGGCGTCGCGCCCGACCCAGGACTCCGCGACGTCCGCCTTGCCCGCACCCTGGAACTGTTTCAGCAGGTCGCCCAGGCCGCCGTTCAGGATCGAACCGAGGCCGCCCTGTCCGGCATTGCCGAACGCATCCTTGAGGATGTCGCCCAGTCCGCCGCCGGCCGGCGCCATGCCCGGCCCCGCAGGCTTGCTCGCACTGAATCCCTTGACCGCCTTGTAGGCGAGCAGCCCCAGCAGGGCCATGGTGATCGGCGACATTCCGCGCCCACCGCCGCGCGGACCGTTGCGCATTCCCGTCAACACATCGAGCAAACCCAAGGCGCGCCTCCTGTTCTGTGCGGGCAGAACGCGGCCACGCACGCTTCGTTGCGACGCTTGGCGCGGAGAATGCAGCCCGGCATAATTCCACACGCGTGTTTACTTCTTCGAAAGCGTGACGATGCCGACGTACTCCCCGATCGCCAACTCGACCTTCCTCGACTTCACCGGTTACGGCATCACCGAACAGACCTTCACCGCCGCCCAGGCCTTCGACATCACGAATACGGGGGCGTTTCCCAACGGTGCCCCGACCGGCATCAACGTGGCGCTGGTGCTCGAGCGGGCCAACGATCCGACCACCATGCTCGCGGGCGACTGGGCCAGCCGGCAGTCGGCGATCGACGGCCTGAACGCCACCGACTCGTTGTGGACGACCTACGGCACCAACGTCGCCACCTACGACGCCGCGCAGACCTACCTGGAGACCACGCTCGGCCTCACGGTGCTCGACGCCAGCAACAGCAACTATGTCAGCACCGCGGAGTCGCGCACGATCTGGGTCGAGATCAACACCCAGGCCGAATGGCAGTCCCTGTTCGGCCCCGACAGCACGCTGATGTACACGCCCGCGACCGGGCAAGGGTACGAGCTGTGGTACTGGGAAGGCGGGCTCTCGTTGCCCGACGAACTCACGATCGCGGGCCTGTGGGTCGACTTGGAGGCACGCCCCGGCCCGCTGGACATGGCGGGCAGCGCCACCGAGAC
>LSKJ01000570.1 GCA_001557035.1 Rhodospirillaceae bacterium CCH5-H10
CACCTCCCCCGTAAGACGGGGGAGGAAAGGCATGATCTCGGTTGCCGCCCCCGCCGGGCACGCTTATATCGCCCCATGACCGACCGTTTGCTGATCGTCGATTTCGGTTCCCAGGTTACCCAGCTGATCGCCCGCCGCGTGCGCGAAGCCGGGGTTTACTGTGAAATCCTGCCCTTCCAGTCCGTCGATGACGCCAAGATCAAGGCCTTCGACCCGAGGGGCATCATCCTCTCCGGCGGTCCGGCCTCGGTGACCGAGGGCCAGTCGCCCGCCGCCCATCCCGCCATCTTCAAGGCCGACGTTCCGGTGCTGGGCATCTGCTACGGCGAGCAGACCATGGCCAAGGAGCTGGGCGGGTCGGTCGAGAGCGGCCATCACCGCGAGTTCGGCCGCGCCGAGGTCGAGATCAAGGCCTCGACCCGCCTGTTCGAGGGCGTCTGGCAGCCCGGCGACCGCAAGCAGGTCTGGATGAGCCACGGCGACCGCGTGACCAGGCTGCCGGCCGGCTTCTCGGTCGTCGCCACCAGCGAGAACGCGCCCTTCGCCGCCATCGCCGACGAGAGCCGCGGCTATTACGGCGTGCAGTTCCATCCCGAGGTGATGCACACGCCCGACGGCGCCAAGCTCCTGCGCAACTTCGCGCTGAACATCGCGGGCGCCAAAGGCGACTGGACCATGGCCGCGTTCCGCGAGCGCGCCATCGCCCAGGTCCGCGCCCAGGTCGGCAAGGGCAAGGTCATCTGCGGCCTCTCCGGCGGCGTCGACTCGTCGGTCGTGGCCGTGCTGCTGCACGAGGCGATCGGCGACCAGCTGCAGTGCGTGTTCGTCGACCACGGCCTGCTGCGCAAGGACGAGGGCGAGCAGGTCGTCCGACTGTTCCGCGACCACTACAACATCCCGCTGATCCACGCCGACGCCTCGGAGACCTTCCTGAAGGCGCTGGCCGGCGTCACCGACCCGGAGAAGAAGCGCAAAACGATCGGTGCGCTGTTCATCGACGTGTTCGAGGCCGAGGCCAAGAAGATCGGCGGCGCGGCGTTCCTCGCGCAGGGCACGCTCTATCCCGACGTGATCGAATCGGTGTCCTTCACCGGCGGACCGTCGGTGACGATCAAGAGTCACCACAATGTCGGCGGCCTGCCGGCCCGCATGAACATGAAGCTGGTCGAGCCGTTGCGCGAGCTGTTCAAGGACGAGGTGAGGGCGCTCGGCCGCGAGCTGGGCCTCCCGGCCGACCTGGTGAACCGCCATCCGTTCCCCGGCCCCGGCCTCGCCATCCGCATCCCCGGCGACATCACCAGGGAGAAGCTCGACCTGCTGCGCGAGGTCGACGCCGTCTATCTCGACGAGATCCGCAAGGCCGGCCTCTACGACGAGATCTGGCAGGCCTTCGCCGTGCTGCTGCCTGTCCGCACCGTCGGCGTAATGGGCGACGGCCGCACCTACGACCAGGCCTGCGCGCTGCGCGCCGTCACCTCGACCGACGGCATGACCGCCGACTACTACCCGTTCGACCACGCCTTCCTCGGCCGCGTCGCCAACCGCATCATCAACGAATGCCGCGGCGTGAACCGGGTGACCTACGACATCACGAGCAAGCCGCCGGGGACGATCGAGTGGGAGTGACGGCCCGTGGCCGTCATCCCGAGCCTTTGCGAGGGATCTGCACCCACGTGATGTGAGTGATCCGCCGCCCGTTCAGCCCGCGGCCCTCCAAGGATCGATCACCGCCAAACCAGCCGCCTCGAACGCACTGGCATCGCGCGACGCCACGGCGAAATCATGCGCCGCCGCGATCGCGGCGATGTACCCGTCGGGCGTCGGAAATCCCCGGCCGGCCGTACGCGCCCGCACGGCAAGATCGCCATAGCGCCGCGCCGCCTCCGTATCGAACGGCAGGATCCGGTCGCCGAACATCGCCAGCACCCCGTCGAGTGCCGCCATCAGCCGGTCCTTGCGACGGCCCCGGGGGAGCGCCCCGATGCCGAACGACAGCTCCGCGATCGTGACGCTGGAGAGATGGAGCGTCTCGGCCGCCTGCTCGTCGAGCCAGTCGCGCACTACGGCATCCGGCGTGGGCTTCATCGCCTCGGAGATGACATTCGTGTCGAGCAGGATCATTTGAGCTGCAGCGGCTCGGCCGGCGTGCGGTCGTGGCCTTCACCGAGCGCCTCGACGTCCGCATTGGTCACCCCGATCTTCCGGCTCATCTCCGCCAGCGCCGTGCCCAGCCGCAGCCGCCCTTCCGGCCGCACCGCCGACTCGAGGATGGCGCGAATCTCCGCCTCCGTGCTGCGCTTGTGCCGCGCCGCGCGGACCTTCAGGGCGCGATGGGTTTCCTCGGAGAGATTGCGGATGGTGACGGCGGCCATGTTCGCCTTCCCGATGGCTTGAGTACTGATGATATCAGTATGATATTTTTGATATCATCATGCAAGGCGGGATGGGGGCATCCGCGCCGGATTCCGGGGGGGCGACCTCCGCTTCGACTGATTCGTTTAGGGCGTTCGTTCTGCTTGTCTCCTTGAGGATACCTCTAGAACGCAGGGGTGGAGCGGGAGCGAGAGGAGCGTAGTCTGCGCAATCCGGGCTATGTTGCGTGCCAGGGGAGAGGCAGCACATGAAAAATCGGGCGAGCGCTTTGTTCGCACTCATCTGTTCACTCGGCTCGAGCCCGTGCTTCGCAGCGGACACGACAAGCGAGCAAGGCGCCTATATCGGAGTGTTCGGTGGCGCCGGCTCGGCCTCATCGATGAGCACGCGGCAGGAAGGGGGCTTCTACCTTCCCGGCCCCTTCAACACGCGAGTCGGCGTCGATGCGCAGGGCAGGAGCGGCGGCGAACCCGTCGGCGTGCTGGGCCTCCAGGCGGGCTACGAATGGAAGCGCCAGACCTTCGGGCAATCGGAGTGGGGCGTGAAGCCCGCCGCCGAGCTGGAGGGGATCTATATCGGGAAGCAATCGCCGGTCGGCGACATGCCCATCACCCCCAGCGTTCTGGGAACGCAGTACGTCACCCTGCCGATGACCGTCGGCGTGGTGCTGGCGAACGCCGTCCTCACCGTCGAGACGCCCTGGTCCAGCAGGATCTTTCCCTATCTCGGGGTGGGAGCGGGTGTGGCGCGCGTGTCCATCCAGGGCGCCAATTCCACCAATCCCAGCGAGCCCGGCATCAACCATTTCGACTCGTGGCCGGACGCGTCGGCGACCGCCTTCGCGATGCAATTCAAGGCCGGCCTGAAAGGCGAGGTGACCAAAAACCTGCTCCTGTTCGCCGAATACAGGCACCTCTCCATCAATCCCACGCAGTACACCTTCGGCGAAACGCTTCCCCCTCACTTGCCGACGGATTCCTGGACGGTGAGCCTGGGGCGCCAATCCTACAACCTGTTCGTTGCCGGCCTGCAGCTCAAGTTCTGAAAGGCGTTACTACTAACCCTTCGACCATGCCTTGCTGAGCAACGTCGCCAACCGCAAGATCAAAGAATGCTGCGGTGTATATCGGGCGACCTACGGCATCACGAGCAAGCAGGTGAGACGAGCGACTAGGGAGAAAGTATATCGAAATTTGCATCGTGCCTGTGATTGCGACTTCACGTTAGTGTATTAATACGGTAGAGGCAAAACACAGGGGCAATGATCTCTAGTCATTTATCTACCGAAGATCGCATTATTTCGCTCGGCACCGAATTAGTCGCTATGCCGGAGCGCTTGTTGCTTGCTCATGCGCGCGGCGAGGTGCTGTTTATATGCGGTGCTGGCGTATCGCTGCCAGCGAATTTACCTGACTTCCGACAACTTGTGCTCGACGTGTACGCAGCAGTTGATAGTGGCGCGCATGCTGTTTTGTCTCAGATTCCAAGAAGCGTTTGCAATTATTGGGAGACCGATTGCAGGACCCTGACCGATCAGCAGTGTGCTGAGGTGAGGAGGTTCATAGTCGGAGACTACGACGTTGTACTTGGAATGCTTGAGAGGCGCTTGGACGATCGGCCTGGAGGAGATAGTCGGGTCCGGAATGAAATTGCTAAGCGTCTCCGGACGACTGGTATCAAGCCAGCTCCGATCCATCGGGCGTTGGTTCGCCTGGCCGATCGAGGTGGCACAACAACAATCGTAACAACAAATTTTGACTTGCTGCTTGAGGCAGCGGCAAAGGGAATAACGGATCGACTGCAGACATATTCGCTCGGCGCAATCCCGCGGCCCACCCGTAGAAAGGATTTTTCGGGCGTGCTGCACATCCACGGCGCGCTCGAGAAATCGCCTGAGCGTCACTCGGAATTAGTCCTGTCAGATCGGGACTTTGGCGAGTTTTATCTTCGCCGGCGTGTAGTGCCTGATTTCATCTATGACGCGGCGCGATTGTACAACTTGGTCCTCATTGGCTACAGCGCAAATGATCCGCCGATGCGATATCTGCTGAACGCGGTTGCAGCTGATGGGGCCAGGTTTAGTGATTTGAAGGAGCGATTCACGTTCTTTGGGGCTGGCACCCCTGATCCTGTGGCCTTGGAAGACTGGCGAGCACGAGGGATCACGCCGATATACTATGATGCCAAAAATAGTCACTCCGTGCTGCTTTCGACATTGGAGCGGTGGGCATCACTATCGGCGATTAACGGAAGTCGAAATAAGTTAGATCGCGAAATTCGCAGACTTGTTCGAAAAAGTAGAGTGGCTGCCCGGGAGGTTGATCGCGATCTTTTCGATCACTTGATACGTCGAAGCAATTCGAGCGAACGGACGCGAATTTCCAAGTTGGCGTCGGACGCGGGCGCGGATGTCGATTGGCTCGAAGCTATAATCCGAGTGAGTACCGAAACCGAATACGCAAGAAGCTAGAGATGATCGGTTCGCTTCCACTGAATGATAAAGAGAGTGCGTTGCTGCGATCGACAGCGGCGTTTCTTGAGAAGCGACTGGCTGAGCAAAAAACTGTTGAATGGGCTCTGCGCTTGACGCCAGCTCAGCGTATCGAGCGCTTGGCAGTTGAGCAGGTGTTGAATTGGTCGTCGACGTCAATTCCAGCAGAGCCTTGGGGACAGGCATGGAGGCTTATTGAGGAAAGTTGGGCAAGCGAATCGCCTTCCGAGCATGACATGGCAGCCTTCGCAATTGGGAAGCGTCTGCAAGCGGGAGAGCGCTCCGGATCCTTAATCTCAGCGCTAGTTGTGCTTGTTGAGCCTAGACTGAAGGTGGAACCGATTGATTCGTGGCGCTGGCAAATCCTAAAAAAGCCAAAGCGTCCAAGAACCGTCGATGATTTGCTGTCCGCCAGTCTCACAAGCGGTGGTCTCTTGGATCTTGACCGTTTGGGGCTGGAGAAACTCACAGATGTTCAGTTTCTTACGGCTTTGGCGAATGCTCTGGAAGCGGCTGTAAACAAGGGGATCGACATAGGCCGCCGCATAGGATGGGAGAATGATGGAGCCTTCTGGCGGTTGGGTTCTCTAAATCGAGCTTACTATACGCAGGCTACCAATAGACCTTCAAAACACGAGCCGGATGCACACCACAAAGGGATTGCTCCTTCCGTAAAGCTCCTTTGGGCTATCGCTTCTCGAATTGCCGATGTGGATACCGAGGCGGCTCGACCATTCGTACAAAGGTGGCGCCTGATGCCATCTTCTGTTTATGAACGCCTATGGGCTGCTATAGCTCGCCGAGAGGATCTGGTCGACGCTACAGAAGTGGGTCAATTCCTGATCAAACTCGAAGAACAACAGTTTTGGGATATAAGTTCGTTTCCCGAGATTGCAGAAGTACGTGCTCTTCGATTCGCTGGAATGAGCGCGACGGCTCAAGAACGAATAGCGAATCGAATTCTAAAGGGGCCGCCTCGGAAGTTTTGGCCGAAGAAAGTTGAAGCAGCTAAGCTGCAAAGTTTTAGGTCGTTCTGGATGTTGCGAGAGCTTAAGCGAATTTCGAAATTCGGGGGGGGCCTTCCTAGCAAAACTGCCAGCTGGTTCGAGGAGCGCATTGGCAGGTTTGCCGAGCTGAATTCGATGTCTCTGGAGGAGGGATTTCCCGAGGCGACAGCCGTATGGACAGAGCCCGCCAGTGCTGACGCACAGTTCGATGTCATCGAAGGGCCTGCGAGACTCAAAGCTCTTGAGGTTACTTTATCACTTCCAAGAAAGAGGGGCTGGGAAGATCCGGCCGACCGTGCGAACGATTGGATTAGAGCGCCGGGAAATGCGGTTCTGGTACTCAATGATTTTGAGAACTCCAAAGAGCAACTGAACGACTTCCCTCGTGTATGGGACCGTTTTGGATGGGCACATCAACCCAGCCAAGTGGATTCCGCTGAAACGTCCGCGAAGAAACTTGAGTCCGATGCAATGCGGGTGTTGGCTTTATTGGTGAGATTGTCCGATAGAACGATTCGATCGGCAATTGAAGGTATTAGTGCGTGGCTCGATTCATGGCGATCGCAAGCGGCTTCGTTGCCTTTGGGACGAAAGATGTGGTTCCAGGTGTGGCCGTTGGCAGTCGAATCCACTAACAGTCAGAGACGTGAGGATCAGGCAGACTTAGGTGTCTCCGGTCACGCCACCAGTGACAAAGAGCCAATGGATCTTGACACTTTGAATACGCCAGCGGGCAAGTTAGTGGGTGTATTCTTGGAAGCATGTCCAACCATAAATGGGCGAGCGCCGCCATTTGAAGAGGACCCATCCCTGTGCCAAATGCGTGATGTGGCGATCGGTGCGCCTGGGCGAAGCGGGCTTATCGTACGGCATAGGTTGGTTGAGGCATTGCCATACTTCCTGAGTGCTGATCGAGATTGGACGCACGAGCATCTCATTGGGCCATTGCTTCGGGACGATGGAGGGGCACTCGCGCTGTGGCGCGCGTTGGCGAGAAGGACTCATTTCACCGACGTCCTCAGAATCATTGGGACAGCAATGGCGGAAAGAGCGGCCGATGTTCGCCTCGGTCGAGATACGCGCAGGATGCTTGCGTTTAGTTTAGTAGTGGAAAGCTTGCATGCATTTAGAGAGGGGAGGGCTCCTGC